>CAZPUM010000022.1:0-15982 GCA_964589765.1 uncultured Methanosarcinales archaeon | reverse complement strand
CCAGTATCCGACCTGAACCTTTGACCATCCTGTGATGCGGTACACAGAAACATCTCTGCACCTTCACCCGCATCATCACATATCCATCTTGCACTATTCCAAAAGCCGAGCGATTTACATATTGTGCTTTCTTCCGTCCAAACACATTGGGTATCTTCATTACAACATAATGAGGGATTGACAGAATGAACATCTTTCGACAAGGCCCCTGATACATTGTTCCAATTGTTTCCGCCAGTTCCCGCACGATAAACGTTGTTAGTCATTCCAGGTTGTCCACACACAGAGCAGAGACCATCATTGCAACTCTGGCCTTCTGGGCATTTATTCCCGCAGGAACCACAGTTTTCAGGGTCATTCTGAGTGTCAGTACATGTCGAACCACAGACCTCCTTATCTTCAGGACACTCACAGGCGCAGGACTCAGTAAGATAACTCCCAATAGGAGTTTCGCACTCACTGCCAGGAAGCACACACTCACCATCACAGACAATAAGGCTGGGATTGCTACACTGGCACGTACAGAACTGGTCGAACTTCCCCCCTTCAGGAGGGGAACAGTCAGCACCTATATTACAGGTTTTGGGCTTATCAGGTACAGAATTAACAGTGATATTATCATCATTGGTTTTCACAATAGTGTTAAAACCTGGCATGATGTCGCTTCCCTGAGACAGATTCACCTGTAGAAACATTACGTACTCCCATTCAGGAGTTCTGACAACAAGTTCACTCGGGTCATCTGTCAAAGGATACATAAGAATTTCGTATTCCTGGTCTGAAATCAATCTCGGAAGTTCAAAAGTTCTATTGTAGCCAACACGAACCGAGTTTGCAAGTGCTACCTCAGTCTCAATCACTTCAGCAATGGCTATAACCTCTTTGTATCTTGTCCTTTCTTGTTCTACCGCAGCACGCTCTTGTATCACAAGGAAAAATGTGGTGAATACCAAAACCATGAACCCTGTAAGCACCAGAAACTCAACAGCTGCTTGGCCTCGTCTCATCCAAGCACCTCTGAAATTTTAACAGTTGTTCCCAGACTCTCAATTCTGTACCGTGTAAGTCCTGGATGAACCCTTGTAACATTGACAAAGGGCATTAAATCAGTAGTAAGAGGGATGCTATCCGAAAAAAATACTGCATCGGAGTACCCCATAGGGGTCTCGTAACGTATAACGAACTCTTCGTTGTTCACCCCCCCAACGAACGTCTCCCTGACGGTCGAAGGCATAACAAACTCAAGAGTCTTCCTAGCATTAATACCTAAAGAATATGTACTTCTTGCAGTTGAAACCACATTAAGACCAATCTCATTAATCTGGTTTGAAGCGCCCATCCCCCCTGTTGATTGACTGTATTTGTAGAATAAAAACACGCCGGGAATTAGTACACCTAGGGCGAAGCCTATAATTATCAAGTATTCAACGCTCACCTGTGCCCTCATCAGGTGAATCTCTCGACTGGCCCATATAAAAAGGTTCCGTGATATCTGGTTCTTTGGGGGTTAATGAAATTCCTGTTGAATCCTTGTGAATCCAGTTGGAACCAGGTAACAAAATACTGTTCTGTTTTAGTTGTACAGGTAGAAATATCACTCTTGACATTCCATGTGTTGAGACTATCACTTCCTGAGGTGCTATCACTGGTTCCAATCTTATCTGATAAGGAACCCCCCTAACAGTTTTTGGAAGTTCAAACTTTCTGACATAATTATCCCTTACTCTGTTAGCCAACTGAACCTCCTGTTCAACTATCGTTCCTATGGCAATAATCTCATTGTAAGCCCCTCTTTCTCGGGCCACAGCCGTTCTCTCCGAGAAAAGACTCATTAGAGAGAAGATAAGAACATAAACAACTATAAACAAAATCATAAATTCCAGTGCGGACTGGCCTCGCCTCATAATCGTAAATCGTTTTGCCTTATTATAAATGTATACTCTTATAAACAGAGGGCTTCAACCCTTTTGGGATGGCCGATAACAACTTTAACGAAACCTTGCGCAACGCCGATTTTCCCGAGATTCTCGGGCAGGATTATGTTAAGGAGGCGTTACAATCCGCACTCCTCGCAAAAAGACACATCATACTTGTTGGACCTCCTGGCGTGGGAAAAACAACTCTGGCAAAATCAATAGCAAAACTTTTGCCTAAACGCTCAGTTCCAGAACATCCTCACACGCCTGAAAAAACCCGCGAACTGAAGGGTGAGCAACTCTTGGTCAGGGTTCAGGGAAGCCCTGACCTAACCGCAGAGGATCTGCTAGGCGACATAGAACCCATTAAGGCTTTGAAGTTTGGGGCGATGAGCACTGAGGCGTTCACGCCTGGAAAGATTTTCAAAGCCCACGGAGGAATCCTTTTCTTCGACGAAGTCAACCGATGTACTGAAAAATTGCAGAACGCTCTGCTTCAGGTTCTTGAAGAAGGCAAAGTCACTATTGGCAGTTATGATATGGACTTTGATACCGATTTCCTTTTTATCGGAACGATGAATCCTGAAGACACAAGCACAGAGAAACTCTCAGATGTTTTCCTAGACAGGTTTGATCTGATTGAGATGACATACCCTGAAACGCCCAAGATTGAGAATGAAATAGTTACAATGCGCGCCAGAGTTGTTGAGGGAGTCACCATGCCTGGCTCTTTACAGGAGAAGGTAATCACATTTATCCGCGAACTTAGAAACGATAAGAATCTCGAGAAAAAACCAGGAGTTCGCGCAAGTATTGGAATTATTGACCGTGCGACAACTACCGCGTGGCTTCGCGGAAAGAACACTGTTGATGCTGACGACGTCAGGTCTGTTATCACATCAGTACTGTCACACAGAATAAGCTTGAAACCCAGCATCAAATACCTTGAGGAACCTGAAAAATACCTGATGCAACAGTTCAATCACTTCGCTCGAGACCACGATCTTGAGGGAGGTGACCCTTGACAGTTTCTCGGAAGATGTAGAAACAGAGGTTGAAGAAGCATCAGAGGCGGATGAGCTGAAGGGCAAGATGGCTTCTAACCCTGATGAAGAAAGATTGGCGCACAGCGTTCTTGAAAACGACGAACAAACAGTTAAAGATGGAAAAGTACTAACTGAAAGCGTTGATTATGCTCTTAATAGTTTCACACCCGACTTGATGTTTGAAAAATTAGTGAGTAATTTCAAGGATGCACAAAGATTATTTGGTCCCACAATTATCCGTGAATTAACAGGGTTTAATCCGAAATACATTGATAATAACAAAAAAATCTCTGAGTTTCAGGAACAGCTGAAAGAGAACATTCGTAAGAATCTTGAAAGGATGCAAAATGAAGGCTACCTCGACGACGAAGGAAAGATTACGGAAGAAGGGTTCCAGCTTGCCTCACTAGTGATGTATACCGATGAACTTGACAAATTAGAAACTAAGGGACTTGGTAAGAAACAGATTCGCGAGCACTCCCATTACGGAGAGAAATCCGAAAGAAAAAAGTTTCAGAAGGACAGATACAAAGACCTTGACATTCGTGGCACAATTAGACAAGCTATTCGAAGAGGACATTCTGATATTCACAGTGAAGATTTACGCGCACACCAGAGAAAACAGCACGGACAGATATCTGTGATTTATGCTCTTGATGCTTCAGGCAGTATGCGCGGAAGTAAGATTACCACAAGCAAAAAGGCAGGTGTCGCACTGGCATACAAAGCGATTGAAGACAGAAACCAGTGCGGACTTGTTGTGTTCACAGGCAAAGTTCAACAGTCGATTCCTCCTACACAAGACTTTCCTATGTTGTTACACCACTTGGTTCGTACCCGTGCTGGACAGGAGACAGACATTTCCAAGGCTATTGACCACGCTGTCCAGCTTTTCCCCAGAGGGGACGGTACAAAACACCTTGTTTTGATTTCTGACGCGATTCCTACCACTGGCGAACAGCCAGGAAAAGATGCTGTGGAGGCAGCCAGCCGAGCTCGCGACGAAGGAGTCACAATCTCTCTTGTTGGCATTGAATTAGAAAAAGAAGGTGAGAAGTTGGCCAAAAAACTGGTTGAAATTGGTGAAGGAAAGCTGTACAAGATAAGAAACCTCGACGATATGGACACTTTGATTCTCGAAGATTATGAGCGTCTTAAGTGAACCAAACCTATATGAACCTTTGAGGTTACATTACTGTTATGTATCTCGTAGATGTTCACGCGCACCTTGACAGTAAGGAGTTTGATAAGGACCTTGATAAGGTTCTTTCCCGTGCAAAGGCCAAAGGGGTTGTCACAGTTATCGCACAGGGTATTAACCACGAATCAAATCAGAAAGTTCTCAAAATCGCTAAAGAACACGACATGGTCAAGGTAGCTCTTGGTCTGTATCCAACAGAGTGTTTGTCTGTTGAATTAAATGAAGGGTTTAATCGAGATACATCTTTTGATGAGAAAACAACTCTCGATTACATAGAGAAAAACGCAAAAAAAATCGTTGCGCTCGGCGAGGTTGGAATGGATTTCCAGGAGTCACATGATAAAGAGAACCAAGAAAAATGGTTCCGTGAAGTGATTAAACTGGCAAAAAAACTTAGAAAACCCATCATAATTCATTCAAGAAAAGCTGAAGAAATTGTTCTGGATATACTTGAGGAAGAAAAGTTTAATCGTGCTGTGATGCACTGTTTCATGGGTAGCAAAAAGCTTGTGAAGAGGGCTGTTGACATGGGGCTTTATTTTTCCATCCCTACAAGCGTCACAAGAATCCAACAATTTCAGGAGAATGTTGAACTCATTCCCATAACCCAGATTTTCACAGAAACAGATTCTCCGTACATGGGTCCTATGCGAAACATTAGAAACGAACCTGCGAACATTCGTGAATCCATTGAGAAAATAGCAGAGATTAAGAGGATGGATGTCAACGAGGTTGCAAATCAACTCTACCTGAACTATCAAAAATTGTTTCAGTAATTTCTGGGCAAAAAACGCTCAAAAACAGACATCCCTTGGTAATCAGTCAATAATATTAACAGTTTTTATGGAATCATAGTTTCCTTTCACCGCATGATGTTTCCTTTCACCGCATGATAATAGTTATCTCTGTATGCTATCTCTAGCCCGTGCGTTCTTGGAAGCAAACTGTTAATCCTAGCGGTGAAATTTGATAATCTATCCACTGCTTGATTTATTAGCGCACCATTAATCACCAGTGAGTCCAATACATCCTGAGATACAGTCCATATTCCAGTCTCTGTTTCAGTATTATCCCACAACGTAATCGCGGTTTTTGCACACATATTCCTTATGTAATCCCTGAAAATAACAGATTTTACAAGGCCCACTCTTCTTCTGCTTTCCAACCTAAGATTTTTACTTATCAGGCAGATATAGTCTCCTCTGGTTCCATTCAATCCAGTCCTAAGACCTCTTTTTGAAGGCATGTCCAGGTCGGCCAGTAAAACATATCCATCCAACATGGTTTTAGGACTGCGAGTCAGTTTAAATACACACCTAAAGATTTATATCCGATGACAAAGGCATAGAATTATGGTCAAGATCACTGTGGACACTAAAGAGGATACTCAGGAAGACCTTCAGCACGCATTGGAACTTATCCGAAACGCTCTCGAAAACAGGAGTGTTTCGGGAACAACTGCTGAGATGGTAGCTTCTCAGTTCAGTGCTGAAGATCTAATCAATGAGTCCAAAGATTCTACTGCAATCGAAATACCTGGCCTTAAAATCACGATTGGAGATTCTGACTCAGAGAAAGAGACTCCTACCGTCAATGACCTATTGGCTAGCGAGAGTATGACAGAGTCTGACCTTGAGGAGCTCTACAAGCATGTCCCTGAAGCCCAGGGTGATTTGCGTCAGCATCATGAGACTGAGTCTAATGAGGATGTTGAGATTGTGAAGCCTAGTGTTGATGATTCTGAGGACCCATATATCGAAATTGTCGATATGGATGAGGATAAAGACTAAATCTCAAGCAAGGTTCTGATATCATGTAGTTCTGGTTCAGTTGCCAGACCGTGTTCTGATAGTGCCCTGACAATTGCGTACGTGTAGGCGTTCATATGTTCACCCACTGGTCTGAGAATTGTAAGTCAAAACTTTGAAGCCACCCGCACTCAGACAACCTTGGGTGGTTGGTTTTGGTGGAGAGTCTTTTCATCTGGTTCAGGAATAACTGTTCTGTCACTTGCATGTCATGTGTGGTTGGGTTACTGGGGTTCATCGTACACCTCCTTGTGTAACCTAGAAATTACCCAGTTGGTTTAAATAGCCGGCGAGACTTTGTCCAGTGGGTTTATTCACGAGAAAAAAGGTCCAGTGGTTACTCGTTTAGACCGTAAAGTCTCGCCTCTGCGGCATTCAGACGCTCTTCAACGGGCTCATTGTTAGCCCACGCATGAACCCAATTCTTGTCGCGCTTAATCAGAACATAATTTAGTCTGGAAGGAACTATGGGTAGCGCGTTTGGAACCTCAACCCAATTCTCCTCAATCAACAACTCTTTTTCTGTTTTGAAAGAGAACCTGTATTCCCAGTGGCTACCAACACATTCTTCGTGCTTGATGAAAGTGGAGCCAATCCCTTTTTCAGACACATACTTTAGTATATCGTCAACAAGGTCGTTTCTGGAGGAACTCTTGGTTTCACTGACATCTTCCATACCTGTTTTAGAACTCCCACCTTTATAAATCTTTTTATTTATTACTACTTAAAAGTGACTAATAATCAGATATTCTTTTATTGACTATCGTAGTGTTTCCACCAACACCACCGCCGGATTTTTCTGTTGAGACAAACCTGTTCTGCTCAAGCCGGGCAATCTTTCTCTGGAAAGTCTTGTAACTGACCTGTCCGCCCTCGTTCTGGTACATCCTAAACAGTTCGCCAATTTTCTTTCCAGAGTTATTCTGGACGATGTCCAGGATTTTCTGGACGTCATCTTCCAGCTCTTCCTTGTGCTTTGTGAAAAAGTCATCCATTCTCGCAAGTGCTGTTTTGACATGAATAGCTTGTATTTTCTTGCCAGCTTTCGACTCGGCTTCAAGAGCCGCGTTTTTCATCAAAAAAAGACCCGAACGGATGTCCTTCATGTCCGCTGTTTTTTTGGCCACAATCTGGAAGGCATCCTCCTGGACAACACCCTCAGGGAATGCATACTCCAGCCTCTGTCTGAGAATCTCAGTTGTTTCTTTATCAGAGTACTGCTTGAACTCAACGAGCTCAGGAACAAGACGGGATTTAATCCTCTCATCGAGCTCCATAAGCCAGGACTTGTAGTTTGTGATTAGGAAGACAGATTTGTAGAACACATCCTCAAGGATGTTGTAGAGAAAGTCAAAATCCTCGACTTTGTCAACCTCGTCAAAAACAAACACACAAGAGGACTTGTTACATATCGACTGGATAACTTTCATCAGTTCAGTACCATTCTTATTCTGTGTAAACTTGTAACCTAGCTGGTCGCACACCTCCAATAGAATTTTGTAAGAAGTGTTCTGACGCCAGCAGTTGATGTAAACAACATGAATCTCGTCAGTCTGTTCTTCAAGGTCTCTTAAAACAGCCCTCGTTGCAGCAGTCTTGCCAATACCTGGAGCTCCATGAATCAGCACATTTCTCCCATTTCTCTGTCTGAACAATGGTTTGATACATTCCGCCAAGTAGCGTTGTTCACCTTCTCTGAATGGAAGAATCTTCGGAAGGAACTCATAATCTAGAGCCGCCTCGTTTTTTATCAGCGATTCTCCGCCCCGGAGCACGTCATCAAATAAGCCCATAAAAGGACTGATTAGTTAACCGTTTATTAAACTATTCTGACCGTGCGTGTCCAGTGGTCATTCTTTCTATCACGTCATCAGTAGATGGCAAGTAGTTAGTGAAATCTTGATAGAACATATCAACCGATTCCTTGCGTCCTTCAATCCCTTCCAAAAGAAGACTGGGCGAAGTAACAATCTGAACACCTGGAAGTCTTGAAATAATTCTGGCAGTCTCCAAGACACAAGCTCCTTTGTACAGACCTGCCAAAAAAACTTCACCAGGAGAATACTCTCCTATGCGCCCAAAAAGGGTTCTATCTTTTCCGTTATCCGAATTAATAAATTTCCCCCCTTCAAAAGCATTCATCTGACCACGATTTTTCTTTATGAACCTAACATAAGGGAGGTCACCCACTAAAACAGGAATGGTACTTCCACAACCAGGAATCTCAACAAATGTTATTGGCACACTGTTTTCGCGTGCTGATACAACAACCCTTGCAACCTCTTCCAAGTGAGCTTCGGCCTCTTTTATATCCGTAAAAGGACCTCCATAGACCTCCCTCTGCCGGACCCAGTCATAGTAAAACTCCTGCTCATCAATAACTAGAACGTGCTTGTTCATCTTAGTCTCCTCAAGAGCTGTTCGCTGGTTATCGTCAGGTCAGATTTTCTAACAGCGTACCCGTGTTGTTCATACACATTAACAAGGATTAACAAGACCTCTCTAGGGTCAGCACCATAAGAAGCACCAATAGCCTCTATGCCATTATCATCGAGTACTTCCTGACTCGGCGCGTTACAAGTGTAGTGCCAGACAACCCCTTTAGAGGCTATCAAGGCAGTGTGCTCCAATGAATGCGGTTTCTGCCCCGTCATGCCTTTTTTTTGGTTTTCAGACTTATAAACCTTTCTGTTTGTAACTACTTAAAAGTGATTAAATAGCGATATGTATTTAAATGATATAAAAATCAAGCCAAAAGTGATAATCACAGGAAACCACAAACCGTGCGCTGAACAGATTCTTGGAGCACTAGGATACCAGGCAGAAGGCAACATCCACGAGATGGACAGAGTTCAGAAAGGAACACTGATGGTTTCGACCCACGGAGTCTTCCATGGAGACTCATACCACATGACCAAGAAGGCCTTCACAGGAACACCCTTCTTTAAAATCTCAATCGATGGACATGCTGATTTCGGAAGTCCCAACCCGGAAGAATACCCTCCATACGACTTTAAACACATACAACACCTTTACCAAGAAGCAAAGGCAAAAGTGCCACGTTCAAAGAAAGAGCGGATTCTGTACGAAAGCCACATGATAAGAGCATACAACGAAGAATTAATATCAGGATTTGCAATCATGGGCTTGTCAGAGATTGTACAGATTGAGCAAGTAAGCTATATGACAGACACACCAATGAGAGATACCCCCACGAGCTTCGACATGATGACTCCTGCTCAAGCTCTACCCGCAAGGCACGACGGACCAATCCATCTGACAATCGACGTGGATGCGATTTGGCAAGCAGAGTTTGTAAGGACTGGTTGGAGAAACAACCAAACAACCGCACCACATCTTAATGACATAGTTGAATTTATTGAAGAATTGAAAGCCCTTGCAGAAATCGAACTAGCAGACATAGTAGGGTTCAACCCAGAAACAGACGACTTATCCTCCCCAGCAGACAGGGAAGGATTGAAAACTTACGGAACCCTGATTGAGACTATTCAAAGGTAATCTTAATTAGGAGCAACATTTAGCTTACACCATGGATTTCAAAGTTCTATGCAGTGCCTTCGAAAAAATAGATTCTACCTCAAAAAGACTTGAGAAAACCTCAATCTTAGCAGAACTTCTGAAAAGTACCCCTGATAGAGATATGGAGTCAGTAATGCTCTTGCTCAGAGGTAAACTCTATCCTGAGTGGGACAGAACCACTTTAGGAATCTCTGAGAAACTGGCCATCAAGGCCATAACAACAGCCACAGGCAAGACAACAGAAGAGGTCATCTCAAGGTTCAAGAAACTAGGCGACCTAGGAAAGGTCGCTGCGGAACTGGTTCAGAAAAAAACACAGTCAACATTGCTGAACCAGGATCTGACTGTGGACGAGGTCATCAGGACCTTGAGAAAACTGCCCTCTATCGAGGGGCACGGCTCCGTGGACAGGAAACTTAAGACAATAGCAAGCCTTCTGACAAGCGCAGAGTCCACGGAGGCAAGATTTTTGGTAAGAATTATCCTCGAGGATTTAAGGATAGGAATCGCTGCGGGGACCATTCGAGACGCGATAGTGTGGCGCAGCGTCATGGACCACGAGGAGATGTCTTATGATGCTATCAGCAACAGATGGACGGGTGACAGCGAATTAATTGCGGAGTGGCAGAAGGCCGTTCAGGACGCGATTGACCGCTCTAACAACTCCGCACTGGTGGCAGTCACAGCCAGACATTCCGGGATAGCAGGTCTTGAAAAGATAAGGCTAGTGCCCGGAAAACCTCTAAGAGTGATGCTTGCCCAGCGTTCTTTGGATATTGCAGATGCCTTCAAGCGAGTAGGCAAACCTGCAGCTGTCGAGTACAAATACGACGGTTTCAGGATACAGATACATAAAAATGGGGGCGAAGTCAAGCTTTTCACAAGACGGCTGGAAGATGTTACGTTCCAATTTCCTGACGTGGTTAAGGCGGTCAAAGATAACCTGAAAGAGGACTGTATTCTGGACGGAGAGGCTGTCGGATATGATAAAAACACAAAGAGACACACCGCTTTCCAACATATCAGCCAGAGAATCCGCAGGAAGTACGAGATAGAGCGATTGGCAGAGGAACTGCCCGTTGAGATTTGCGTATTCGACATTCTGAGAGTTGGTGACAAGGATGTTTATGAGTCCCCCTTCACAGAGAGGAGAACAATTCTTGAGAAGACTGTGCCTAACAAGCCACTCGTCATCAAGCCTTCAGACATCAAAATCACTTCTGATGATTCAGAGATTGAGGTTTACTACAAAGATGCTCTGGAAAGAGGGTTTGAGGGCCTGATGTTCAAAAAGCTGGATGCAAAGTACCAGCCAGGAAGCAGAGTAGGTACGTGGGTTAAACTGAAGCCCACGCTGGATACTCTGGATTTGGTGGTTGTCGGGGCCGAATGGGGCAAAGGAAAGCGTTCAGGATGGCTCACAAGCTTTACAGTGGCCTGCCAGACAGAAGAGAGCGAACCTGTAACCATTGGAAAAGTGGGCACAGGCTTGAAGGAACTCGAGCAAGAAGGAGGCGTAACATTTGAAGAGATAACTAATCTTCTGAAGCCCCACATATATTCAGAGGAAGGTAGAGAGGTCCAAACAAAGCCCAGAATCGTTATTGAAGTCAAATTCGAGGAGATTCAGAAAAGCCCCAGTTATTCTTCAGGATTCGCCCTGAGATTCCCTCGAGTTGTCAGGTTAAGACCTGACAGGCGTCCTGATGAGATTAGTACCACCGAGGAAGTTACTGATTTATATGAAGCACAACGGGGTAGAAACCAATGAGCACCCCTTTAAGAACCACACCAGGTCCTGATGTTCATGCCATTGCCAGGCACTTCGGGTACCTGTTCGGAATCATAGTTGTATCAACAGGACTTGTTCTTTACCTTGTCAGTTCAGGAGCAAGGGGAGAGCTGATGGGAATCGGCGCGATGGGCACCGGTGCGTTCTTTATTTTAGGGACATTCATAGTACAATTCTTGTAGGTTTTATGTATACTGATTTGGTTTTGAACAGAACATTTTCAGACACTCCTTTAAGAATATTCAAATGAATTTCAACCAAGTTTCCACAGGAAACGAAGGTTCAAAACCCCTCTTTTTCTCATGGAAATATTCTACTCTATCGAGTATAAAATCAAAATATGAGAAAATAACATCAAGCACCATTAAAATAAGTTTTTCAAAAATGAAACAGTGTTTCAAAAAAGAAAAGTATATAATATGGCGCCTGTAAAGACATAATTCATGGAGCCAAGTAAAATTCTAGAAGAACTTTTCGACAGGAAAACACTCAGCATTCTAAGGCTCCTGGCCACAAATAAAGAGCGCCAATTCTATTTAAGGGAGATCTCCAAGCTGACAAGAGTGCCTGTAGCAACAGTATACAGGATTATCAACAAACTAGTAGCTCTAGAAGTCATCGAATTAATCAAAATCAAGAAGTTCAAGCTCTACAAATACGGAGAATGTAAAGAGGCCAATTTTGTCGAGAACCTAATAGAGATAAGAAAAGGAGCAGTAGAAGAGTTTATCGAGAATTGCAAAGATATTGTTGAGATTCAACAGGTTGTTCTACATGGCAAACGACAGAAAGACAAAGCAAACCTCCTCATAATTGGAAATAACGTCCCCTCAGGCCCTCTAGTAGAAGCTGGAGCCAAGGTAAAAGAGACATATAACTTCACAATAACATATCTGACACTAGGGCCTGAGCAATACTCCCAAATGGTCCAAATGGGGCTCTACGCAGGGGATAGACAAGTATTGCTCAACAAATAATTATTTTCCACATACGATTTATTGAGAATATAGTTTACAGATAGTATGTTCCAGAACCAATTTATTTATATACTGGTAGGAACCGGTAAATGACTAAAAGGTTTGAGCAACGCGATTTCAAATTTCGCAAAACTCAAGCCATAAGTGGGACGGGAGAAGGCGTTCTTAGGGGTAGTACTGAACTATTTCTAATTCGCAGACTCATAATCACCAACAGAGACTACAGAGACAACAGAAAAGGGGCGAAAGGGCAAAATGGATATCGCGACGGACAACACAAACTACAGTAACGACGACCTTCAGGTCGGCACAGCCAACATCAAAGTGTTTGGCATGGGCGGCGGGGGCGGAAATATGGTAAACTGGCTTTACAAGAAAGGAGTCAGGGGCGCCGAGATTTACGCACTCAACACAGACAAACAGCATCTAGACCTAATTGAGGCAGACCACAAGATATTGATTGGTCGCGACACAACTCGAGGTCTGGGCGCAGGCGGATTCCCTGAAAAAGGAAAAGAGGCAGCCCAAGAAGCTGCTATCGAGATTCGCAAATCTCTGAAGGACGCAGACATGGTGTTTGTGTGTGCCGGAATGGGTGGCGGAACTGGAACAGGATCCTCACCATTTCTCGCCCAAATGGCCAAGGACTCCGGAGCAATCGTTATCGGAACAGTCACCATGCCGTTCAAGATTGAGCGTGCAAGAATAGACAGAGCAGAGTTCGGACTTCAGGCCCTTAGAAACCAGTGCGACACAGTTATCGTCATCGATAACAACAGACTGGTTCAAATCGCTGGAAACCTACCTGTAAATCAGGCATTCGCAGTAGCAAACGAACTTATTGCAACCATGATTAAAGGAATAGTTGAGATTATAGCAGTACCCTCCTTGGTGAATCTCGACTTTGCGGACATTAAAGCAGTGATGACAGAGGGAGGAGTGGCAGCAATCGGCATCGGCGCATCTGATACCAAGAATCGCGTCGAAGAGGCCGTTAGAGGCGCTCTCGCAAACCCTCTACTAGATATTAGTTATGCCGGAGCAACCGGAGCTATCGTCCAAGTAACTGGAGGACCTGACATGACCCTTGATGAAGTTTCCAGGGCAGGAGAGATAGTTACTGAGGAGATGGACCAGGATGCCAACGTTATCTGGGGCGCACGCGTCTCAGAGGAACTTAAAGGCAGAGTAACGGTCATGAGCATAATAACAGGCGTCAAGAGCCCCTGGATTTTGGGCAAAGAGTCAGAACGCCAGCGTTCAGCCATGAGAAGCGAGTTAAGCGAGGAGCTCGGACTAGAAATCCTGCAATAAATCACAGTCATCAGGTGGTGACAAAGGGACCGACAGTGACAACAGTTGAAACATTTGCTCGGTAACACGGTGGTTGGTAGCAAATACTACAGAGAACCGGTCCCCTCATACTCCTTTTGGAGAATGGCCTCTCGTCATTTCTTGACGTAGACCCCCCCAAAACTCTACCCCCAACACCCCCAATGATGTAGAGGCCGAAACCCACCCTCGCCCGAGGTGGTTGGTAAATCGGGCATTTTTTCTTTTTTCTTTAAGTTTGAATCACCCCTAATCAAGACGAGACGACAACGAACGAGGTGAAGTTAGCAGTGACAGGCCGTAACAGACCGCGAGGGACAAGCGAAAGTGCGATGATTCACAAATTCTTAGCATACCAATCGTAATCGTCTCGCTCACACTCTAGACAATGGATACTTAGCATCATCAAAAATTAACACTAATGTAAAAGTTGTCTCTGCAAAGTGGTTTCAAATAAGTTCCAAACGTATATAAAACACCTGCCTCTTCTCCGTCGTAAATGCCCGCAAAAAAGACAACCAAGAAGAGTTCTGCAGTTCAGCCAGAACTGAACATAGGTCTGTTTGGACACGTCGACCACGGAAAGACAACTCTCACTGAGAGGCTGTCAGGTAAGTGGACCGACACACACTCCGAGGAAGTTAAGAGAGGAATCACAATCCGCCTCGGCTATGCTGATGTTGACATCAGAAAGACCAAGAAAGGAGAGCTTACAACAAAGGCAAAGATTGATGGTGAAGAGACCGAACTCCTCAGAAAAATCTCGCTCGTTGATGCTCCTGGCCACGAGTCACTCATGGCCACAATGCTTGCAGGAACCACAATTATTGATGGAGCCATTCTACTTGTTGCGGCAAATGAAAGATGTCCACAACCACAGACAAAAGAACACCTTATGGCTCTTGAAATCATGGGCGTTGAGAATATAATTGTAGTTCAAAACAAGATTGACCTTGTCAGCAAAGACAGAGCACTCAGGAACTACAACCAGGTAAAGGAATTTTTGGACTCAACAAAATTCAAAGATACTCCTATCCTCCCCATATCTGCGGCGAGAGGCGTAAACACAGACCTGCTTCTAGAGACAATTCAAGATAGGTTCCCTACACCAAAGAGGGATGAAACTGCTGACCCAGAGATGCTGATCGCAAGGTCTTTCGACATCAACAAACCAGGAACCAAACCAGGAAAACTCCAAGGCGGAATCCTGGGAGGCTCTCTTAAACAAGGGAAACTAAAGATAGGGGACAGAATAGAGATTAAACCAGGAAGGATTTTTGAGAAGAACAATCAGATAGAGACGGAACCTATCTTCGCAACAGTAGTTTCCGCAATAACGGGCGGAACGCCTGTGGAATCTGTCGGACCCGGAGGAAGCATCGGCCTAATGACTGATTTAGACCCGAGCGTTGTGAAGTCCGACAGCCTTACAGGAAATGTTGTTGGCCTCGAAGGGAAATTACCGCCTGTTTGGACCAAGCTTATCTTGGAAACCACCCTTCTGGAAAGGGTCGTCGGCAGTATTGAAGAACAGAAGGTCAACCCAATTGTTCCAAACGAACTCCTCATGCTAAATGTTAATTCATCCGCCACAGTCGGTGTTGTGAGAGATATCAGCAAAAACAAAATTCAGTGTGACTTGAGAAAACCTGTCTGCGCAAAGCTTGGCGAGAGAGTCACCATCAGCCGTCGTGTTGGAACAAGGTTCCGTTTGATCGGTTATGGTCTGATATCTGAAAAATAATTTTCTTTATTGTTAATAAAATTAATTTACATATGGAAAAGAATTTTTATAAATTTTATTTCCGCACCGATTAATAAAAAGATACTACTTTATCTCATCAATATGGATAGCAAAAACGATTGGAGAGTCACAACAGGCGGAATGCTTGTTGAAGATTACGAAGACGAAGAAGATTAAACCTCTAAGGTCACATTACCGTTGTGCTAGGATACAGTATTCTCAAATTTTGGTCATTGACGAGAAACCGACGAGAAAGTACAGTCTACGAAACTGTGTCTCCACGTAGGACACATAACAAAACGCGCCTCAAAAGGGTACCAAGAAGAGACATACAGATTTGGATAATTAACAGGAAGAGTTGCGGCAACAACACTTCTGCCATCCGACATGTCTCGTACATGCTGAGCAAAACTGTCCTTCCCAGCACCAACACTACACGACATAAGCAGTATTTTCGCATCCTCCGAAAGACCATCGATACACTTACTTAAGTCATCGTTCACACTAAGAATCAGTTCCTCATTTTCCGGTACGCCCTCCTCAAACTCGTCGCTGTACAACAGACCGAAACTTAGAAACTGGGGCCAACCGTGACCCGCTATAACAAGAAGTTCGGCACCCGGATT
>CAZPUM010000021.1:0-21332 GCA_964589765.1 uncultured Methanosarcinales archaeon | reverse complement strand
GGAGGAAGCACTGGCAGGTTGAGGGTTGAGTTTGGTCACCTTCCTCCCGGAGACATAAGGCAGTGTCTTGTGGCACTGTCGGGCGCGCCTGAGGAGATGTTGGACCTGATGAACTACCGTTTCGGAAACGGTAGCGGTCTTAAGGGGCACAGCCTTGGAAATCTTATCCTGACCGCTGCAAAAGATATTCGAGGAGGGGAGTACGAAGCGGTACAACTTGTTGAGAGGTTACTCGCAGTCCAGGGAAGAGTTTTCCCTGTGACTCTCACAAATACAGACCTTGTTGCGGACTTGGCTGATGGGGGTCAGATTGTCGGAGAGACAAACATAGACATCCGGAAGGATGTCGAGAGCCCCATTAGCAGGTTACGCCTGACAAAACCCGCAAAGATTTTTCACATGGCAGAAAAGGCGCTTTTGGAAGCTGATTACATACTGATTGGGCCTGGAGATCTTTACACAAGTATATTGCCCAATCTTGTTGTTGATGGAATGCCCGAAGCTTTACAGCAAGCGCAGTTGAACGGTGCCAAAATTATCTATGTTACTAACACCATGACAAAGCGCGGTGAGACTGACGATTTCAAAGCGCAGGATTTTGTTAATGTTATCGAAACAGCACTTGACGGAGCAAAACTGGACGCTGTTATTGTAAATTCAGGAACGCTTACAGAAAAGCAAGCGGATGCCTATTGGGAAGAAGGTGCGTCACAAGTAATCAACAACCTAAATCGTGTTGATTTTCATATTCATTCCGCAGATCTCATGAGTAATTCTGAATTCGCCAGGCACGACCCTGACAAATTAGCTACTGCCGTACATAATACAATAAATACACTCAGAGGCAAGGATTGATGTGCGGGATAACTGCTTACAAAGGAAAATCAAAAGCAAGCCCGATTCTTGTCAAGGGTCTTAAAATTTTAGAATACAGAGGGTATGATTCTGCAGGTGTGGCAACAGCCCATAATGGTTATGTTTCGGTTGCCAAAGGTGTTGGGAAAGTCTCAGATGTATCTGAGAGCAAAGGTCTGGAAAAACTCGATGGTTTTGTTGGTATAGCCCATACAAGATGGGCAACAACAGGCGCGGTCACTGAAGAAAACGCCCACCCTCACATCTCGCAGAATGGTAAATTAGCTTTAGTTCAAAATGGGGTGGTGGAGAACTATGGAATTTTGAAAAAAGAACTGCGAGATAAAGGGCATAAATTTTTTTCTGAAACCGATACTGAAGTTATTCTGCGCCTTATAGAAGAAAATTTGAAAGAACATGATATGCTTGATGCGGTCAGATTGACTGGTGAAGCACTCCATGGAAGAAACGCATTTGTTATCCTTAACTCAGAATCCGAAGAGATATATGCTTACAAACAAGGAAGTCCTCTGATGATTGGAGTAGGAGAAGATGGGCTGTTTTTGTCCAGCGATGCAACTCCCTTCTTGGATTATACAAAAACTGCAGTCTTTCTAAATGACGGTGTTGTTGTAAGACTGTCTGATAAGTATGAAGTTTTTGACATGAGCATGAACCCAGTTTCTGCCGAGCTTGAAACCATAGAATGGAGTGCAGAACAGGCACAGAAGGGAAACTATCCTCACTTTATGATTAAGGAAATAATGGAACAGAGTGATACTGTGGCCAGTGCTATTGCTCAGGATGAACAACACATAAGGAACGTTTCGAAATTAATATCTGAAGCTTTCGGAACCTATGCTGTGGGGTGTGGGACTGCAGGGAAGGTTGCCCTGACAGCAACATACATATTTTCTGAGATTGCCAAGAAACACATCAACTTTTGTATTGGAAGTGAGTTTTCAAGTTATCACACTTTTTTGAAAGAACAGTCCTTATTGTTGGCAATAAGCCAGAGCGGTGAAACTGCAGACACTCTTGAAGCAATACAAGCCATGCGCGAAGCTAAAGGGAAAGTTATCTCTGTGGTAAACGTGATGGGCAGTAGTATCATGAGGAAATCCGATGATTGTATTATGGTTCAGGCAGGACCCGAGAAATCTGTCTGCAGTACAAAAGCTACAACCGGTCAGCTCGCAATAATGTATCTGCTTGCCTATGCGACAGCAGGAAGATACAGTGAAGGGGTGAATATTCTTAAAAAAACAGCTGATGAAATTAAGAAATTCCTCACAAAAGAGTATTGTGACTGTTTGAAACCCTTAGCAGAGTCTTTGAAAGATTTTGAATCAATGTATGTTCTTGGCAGAGGCCAGAACTATCCCATTGCGTTGGAGTCGGCAATCAAGATTCAGGAGGTCAGCTACGTTCACGCAGAGGGGTTCGCAGGTGGCGAGTTAAAACATGGACCTGTTGCCCTGATTGAAAAAGGCACCCCTGTTATAGTTTTGGTAGCAAACGATGACACAAAAGAGGATATCATCACAAATGCTGTTGAAGTAAAAGCAAGGGGTGCCAGAGTTATAGGAATAGGTCCTGAACGGGAGGATGTTTTTGATGAATGGATTTCCGTTCCTGATTTACCCAGGACAAGTCCGATAGTTAACATAATCCCTGTACAGATTCTTGCGTACCATCTTGCCGTTGCGAAAGGAACTGATGTTGACCAACCAAGAAACTTAGCAAAGAGTGTGACTGTGAAATGAAAACTAATGACTTTGGGAATGATATATGATGATGAAAAACTTTTTCTTGGAATGAAAAAAAGGGGTTCGGGAAAGGCTGGTGGAACGGATTTGGTGGTAAAGTTCAGGAAGGTGAATTTCTTAAAGATGTCATGAAGCGAGAGCTCATAGAAGAAGTAAATTAACAAAATACCTTATGAGCAGATGTGGTCTGATGATATTCACTGGCTTCCAAGATTTATACAGGGCTAAACTCTGACCGGAACATTTCATTTTGGTCCTGGAGACAAACTTCTGAAATATGAAATAACTGGAAAACCTATATAAGGGGTTATAACAGATTTTAAGCATGCTCGCAGAGCTGAACAAAAAAGAGGGGTGGTGCTCTGAGCTACAGCAACACCTGCGTAAGATGGCTCTGAAGCCGGACAAAGCGTTTGGTACGCGTTCAGTCAGACCTACTAAATGGAAGAAATTTGAAAAAATAAGTCCTAATCCAAAAGTCAGAGAACACTTTGCCGTTTTAGAGTGTAGTGATGTTCTAAAACCCGCAGGACCAGGAAAAAGGTTGAAAGGAAAAAAAGTGGCGGTTCTTTTTTCTGGTGGTCCTGCGTCAGGAGGGCATAACGTGATTGTTGGGCTTCA
This sequence comes from uncultured Methanosarcinales archaeon, assembly GCA_964589765.1. Taxonomy (GTDB): domain Archaea; phylum Nanobdellota; class Nanobdellia; order Woesearchaeales; family UBA525; genus UBA525. Next base: position 18,087 of record CAZPUM010000021.1, on the reverse strand, counting down.
TGAGATGCTGAAGGGCAACACTCTGTACGGAGTTCGCAACGGTCCTGACGGTCTTCTTAATGATGACTTTTTTCTTATAAAATCAACAAAGGCCATAGTAAATACTGGCGGGTTTGATTTCCTAGGGACTGGCAGAAAGAAAATAAAGACTCATGAAGATTTAGAACAGGCCAGACAGGTCTGTCTAAAAAGAAAAATTGATGCGATTGTAATTATAGGCGGGGATGACAGTAATACTAACGCTGCGATTCTCGCAGAGTATCTCCACGCCGATAATATCCAGGTTATAGGTGTCCCGAAAACAATGGATGGAGACTTACAAGCAGGAAAGTTCCTTCCCGTTCCTTTCGGGTTTGATACTGCTACCAAGGTTTATGCCAACCTTGTTGGGAATCTTTGTCGTGACGTAACGAGTAGCAGAAAATACTGGCATTTTGTCAGACTTATGGGCAGGGATGCAAGTCTTGTGACTCTTGAGGTTGGACTCCTGACAAAACCTACTTACGTTTTCATCTCAGAGGAGATTAAACAACATAAACTACAAGATTTGGTAGATTCTCTTGCAAGTCTTATATTGGCGAGAAAAAACAGAGGCACAGACTATGGTGTTGTTCTTGTTCCAGAAGGTCTTCTTGATTTCATTCCAGAGGTTCATAATTTACTCAATAGTTTAGGAATTCTGTTGATATCAAAGAGAAATGTCCTAAAGACAAAGAGCCTAAAGAGAAGAAGGTTATACATTGCTAGACAACTTAAAGGAAGAAATAAAACTCTTTACTTGTCGTTGCCTGAATCTGTTCAGGAGATGATGACTCTCAATCGTGATTCTCATGGTAACATAAAAGTCTCTCAGATTCCAACGGAAGAACTTCTTTCGGCAATGGTTCATGACAGGCTGACTAACAAGGATTACAAATTTCAGCCTGTGCTTCATTTCTTCGGGTACGAAGGAAGATGTGGCCCGCCGACACTGTTCGATGCCAATCTTGGCTATCAGTTGGGGTTGACGGCGGGTAGTATGATTCATGCAGGGCTTACGGGGTATATGGCTGCTTATGGCAGTTACGACCGAGGCGGTTCGCCTTACGCCGTTCCGTTAGCGGGTCTAATGGATGTTGAACAAAGAAATGGGGAGAACCTATGGGTTATTCGAAAAACATCTGTTAGCATCAAAGACCCTGCTTTCTTATACTATAAATCCAGAAGGAAACTTTGGCAGAAGGAGGACAGGTTCTCTAATCCAGGCCCGATACAGTACTGCGGAAAACCTGAAATGCCATTAACGATAGCATTAAATCAGAAATACTAAAAGAAGGACTGATGGCTAAAATACCTTGGAAAAAGACTAAGCTTTTGATAATAGATATGGATAATACGCTTTGCGATACTTTTCACAATTTAAGTAAACCACAATGGTACCATGTCGAAAAAGTTCTTACGAAAAAAGGGCATACTTTTCATGCGGAGAAATTAGCACATCATTTTGGTAAGCACGGTTTTGTAAAAACTTTGAAAATGTTAAATTTTCCAAAGAATGTGATGAAAATAGCTGTTGAAGCTTACGACGATATAGATGTATCAAAACTTACTTTATTTGATGATGCACACGAGTTGCTTGACCTAACAATTCCTAAAGTATTGGTGACCAGGGGCGATTTAAACCTTCAGAATAGAAAAATACGTCACCTTGGCTTAAGGAAATACTTCAAAAAAGTTTACATTGTCGAGACTTTCGGGAAAAAGTATGAAGCGTTTGAGCAGATAATGAAAGACTTTAATCTAAAGCCACAAGAAACAATAGTTATAGGTGACAGAATAAAGGAAGAGATTGTGGATGGTAAAAAACTCAATATGCCAACCATTCTGGTAAGAAGACCTGATTGGCCTGTGGCCAAATCCAGATACAAGCCTGATTTATTTGTTAGAAAACTTAGTACTGTTGCTAAACATTTCAGAAATCATGAAGCGTGATTCTGGCTTCGTTAGGCTCTGTTCTCAACTGTCTTGCAAGCGCAGGGTTATTTTGAATTAAAACGGTGTGCTGAGATTTTATGAGCGAGATAGAATGTAGTTCTTCCAGATTTGTAGTTCCTAGTTCGTTCGCAACAATGAAAATTCTGTGAATCTCTCTGGAGACTGCCTCTTTAATATAGCACTGTAAGACCAAATCTCCGATTACAATAACTTCCCAGTCTTTACCCGCATTTTGTCTGTACCTTACTTGACATCCCCATCCTCGTTCAATCCTTGTTGCTAATCTGTCAAGTGCTGTTGCAGAACCATAAGTTATAACCATCTTAAGTTTTCGTAGAACGGTGCCATACTTTGAACCGTAAAGCAAAGGAAGTCTTCTGTGGAGACTCTGAACAAAAACAGGAATTTCTGATAGATTGTTTGCGTGACTGAGTAATTCAATCAAGTAATTATCCATGTCCTCTAAAGTTTCAAACTGAATCATACACGGATTTTTCATTGCTTTCTTGGTAAGTAAACGCGGATGCTGATGACTGCCACAGTAAGTTCTTTCTATTTCTTTGAATTTTTTAGAACAGTTTTGTACCCATTTGCCATTCAACAAATAGTTGTGTCCTTCCCTATCAACCACCTCTTCATCAACAAGTTTCAAGACCTCTTTATGAACCGCCTGGTAAGAACCTCTCTCCAATCTCTGCTTAATCTCTTTAATTGAAAGAGGGAACTCTCTCCCTAGAATCTCTATAATATCCCTTCGGACTGTCTGCTTACCCCCAAACAGCATACCGATGGGAATCGGTTGACCTTTTTCAACCAATCGGTTGTTTGGTTTTAAACCATCTCTTTTTCTAGGCTTAAAACCCTAAAGGTCATGGTGGTAAATTGAAATCAAAAGATACGTTAATTCTCCAATATATCCGGAAAAACTCCAGGATGAACCTTACAACAATAAGCAGAAAAACAGGCATACCTGTCAGTACCATATTTGACCGGCTTCGCTCGCAGGAAGGTAAGTTGATTAAGAGGTTTACAGCCCTTCTTGACTTCTCAGCCATGGGCTATCCAGTACGGGCAAAACTTTTCCTTAAAGCAAGGCCTGAGGTAAGAGATAAAATAAGAGCTTACTTGCTGATTCATGACAGGGTAAACAACCTTTGGCGTGTCAATAATGGTTACGACCTTCTTGTTGATTGCATCTTCAAAGATATTCGTGAAGTAGAAGAGTTTGTGGAAGAGCTTGAAACCAGATTTGATGTTCTTGACAAACAGGTTTTTCACGTGATAGAGGATATTGTGAACGAGAAGGTCTTAGTCGTCGATACTTATTAAAACGGCCAGTCCGTCCTGAAGGTCATGGATCTGACAAGTGTTGACCTTCATTACGTTGTAAAAGAGCTTCAGAAAATAATTGGTGCCAAAGTAGAGAAGGTTTATCAGAGTCAAGTTGACAGGATGGATTTTCTAATCCAGTTGTATCTGCGTGACTGGCCTAAACTATTTTTGAGACTTAATATGCCGGGGTTTATCTGTTTACAGGATGAAAAACCAGCATACCCCAGGGAGCCCCCTGCATTTGCTATGTTCCTGAGGAAGTACATAGGCGGAGCCAGATTAACTGCCGTGCGACAGCACGGGTTTGACCGTGTTTTAGTGCTTGAATTCCAAGGGAAACACGGAAATATGAATCTGACATTTGAAGTTCTTCCTCCAGGCAACGCTATCCTGGTAATGGATGGCAAGGTGAAAAACCTTGCACAACAACAGTCATACCAGGATCGCAAAGTACGTGGAGGAGTTGAGTATATCCCTCCTGCCACGGCATATAATCTCAAAGATGCAAGCGAAGAAGATATTGTTCAAAGATTGATGGAAACCACAAGAGAATCAATCGTAAAGGCGCTTGCCATAACTACTGGTCTTGGAGGCCTGTATGCAGAAGAGGTCTGCGCACGCGCAGACATTGACAAGAACCGTTCTGACCTGAATAAGGAAGAACTTCAAAAAATTGTAGAAACAATTAAGTCGATTCTTGTTCAGGATATCATCCCTCACTCGGACGAAAACAGGGTTTACCCATTTAAGATGGAGAGCAGACCTTGCGAAAAGTGCAGTGAAGACCTGATGTTAAAAGCAATGAACAGGTTTGCTAAGCCAACTCAGGACAAAGCTCAACAGGTAAAGGCTGTTGAGAAGCAGAAGTCCAAAGCGGTTAACATGCTGGTTGCTCAGGAGAAACAGCTGAAAATATTGTCGGAGTCTGCTGAACAGGATTTGCGCAAAGGCGAATTAATCTATGAAAACTATCAAACTGTTGATAGGATACTTCGGGCCGCAAAAGAAGGAAATGAGAATGTTCTGAAGCAGATAAAGGGTGTTAAGAAGTTTCATAAAAAGACAGGCGAGATAGAGGTGGAATTTTGAGTGAATTTTTTCTGAAACGTTATAGGGAAATTTGTCCTGATGTGGTACTCGTCGAACCTGAAAATCTACGTACAGCTATCAGGGTTACTGAAAACTTTGACCGCCTGAAAAAAGTTCTTAGCGACCAGAACGTAAAATTTGAGAAAATTGAATGGCTGAAGAACGGTTGGTGGGTTCAATCAAAATTTTCTCTTGGGAGTACGATAGAGTACCTTCTGGGTCATTATTATTTACAAGCGCCTTTAAGTCAGTTAACTTGCGAAGTCCTTAACCCGAAACCAGGAAGTACAGTTCTTGATATGGCTTCTGCGCCAGGAAGTAAAACAACATACCTTGCTCATTTGGTTAAAGATGGTTCTGTTATTGCTCTTGATGTTGATGCATCTCGTTTGGCATCAGTTAGAAACAACGCTGAAAGAATGGGTCTTCCTAACATTGTGTGTGTTAAGAAGGATGCCAGATTTGCTTCAGATTTAGGCCAATTCTTTGATTATGTGATGCTTGATGCTCCATGTTCTGGAAACTTTTGTTCTGATGAGAGATGGGCTTCCAGAAGAACTATTGATGACATTAGAAAAAACGCAAGAACTCAAAAAGAACTTTTCAAGTCTGCTTACAGATGTCTTGCTCCAGGCGGAAGAATGGTTTACAGTACCTGTTCTTTGGAACCAGAAGAAGACGAAATGATTATTTCCTGGGCCCTGAACAGATATGATGATTTGAAAGCTGTAGATTTTGATGCCCCGGGTGATGCTGGGACTGTCGTTTGGAACGGAGAACAGCTCAATCTCGAATTAAAAAAAACTAAGAGATTCTGGCCACACAAAACTGGTTGCGAAGGGTTCTTTATAGCCCTTCTTGAGAAGACTAGCCAGTGACAAGAGAGGGCATAATTAGTAGTACAAGGCCTAGTAGTAGCATGATTGCTCCTCCTATAAATTTGATTACAAAAGTTTCTGGGTTGGTACTGGCGCAGCCAGTGGCGAGAAGCAGCAGTAACGCCAACATCCCGCCAATCACTGTCGCTTTCATTTTATTCTTGGGCTCTGCGCCATCTTGCCGGCTTTTCGCCTCGGCATTTGCCCATTCCTCTTCCTGTTCTAGGACCTTCTCCGTCCGGTCCTGTTCCGTCTCTTTGTGGCATTATTGCACCTCCGTTTATTGGTCCGCCTCCGAGTTTGATCGCTTTTCCGTTCACAAGGGCGTCAGTTACTTTTTCCCGGGCCCTTGTGAGTGTCCGCTGGAATGTGGATTGGTGGATCTCCATTCGTGTGGCGGCCTCTTCTTGGCGAAGACCTTCAAGGTTGGTGAGTCTTAGTGTTTCCAACTCATCGAGGGTTATGTTCACTTCATCAAGTTCGCTTAGTGGGACTGAGCGTGGCTTGAAGTAAGTGGCCTCTGGGTTGTAGCACACCCTCCTTCTTTTGAATGGTCTTGCCATTATGCATAATGATGCATAACTGCTATTTAAATTTTTCTAACTTGTTTTAAAAATGGTCGGGCACCGGTAAGCCTGGTTCTGTTCGCTTCGCGTCTTGAACACGAACAGCGAGCGTCGACATTCAACTAAGCGGCTCGAAGCCTTGCACAGACCGGTCCGTTCGTTCCATCCACTACACACGGACGTCAGCGTTCAACGCGGTCCGTCACCGGTCCGTTGTCCCGCATCATTCCATATCGTGTGCACGGTTCGTTTCTGTCCACACGGGTCCATCACGTTTCCGCAATCTCACTTCCATGAGCGGTCGTGTTTTGTGCCAGGACTTTCCTCACTGATAAACAGCGTGAGTCGACTCGATGCCCTACCATGAATCAGTATGCTGTATTCTTTTAAATCGGTATCGGATTCCAAAACCATGAATAAGGTATCGGAGCTTGAGGGCGAGCTTTACATAGGTCTTAAGGGCAAGCCAGTTTATACTTTGTATCAAGTATCAAGAACAGAAGAGTTCTGGGAGATTGACCTTCTATCAGATGATGGAACCAACTCTGAATTTATGAGATTAAGAACGGTTTCTGATGGAAGCTTCAAAGTAGCATACGAAAGAAACGGTGTTTGTGGTGAACTTGAAATGCTCCCTTTCGTAATTGGAGGGCACATACATTCGATGAGTAGAATTCCTAATTTAAAGAGGTTTATTGGGCCACTTGCGTCGATAGCTTCAATCCATCTTGAACCTTCAGACGGCTATATAAACTAGATATTCTTCTTGACTTTATGGCTGAAGAAAAGTTTATGATGGTATCTTTGAATGAGGACCAGGCAAAGAAGATTGCACAGGTTCTCAGTAATCCGACATCGACAAAAATTCTTGATGAGCTAACAAAAAAAGAATACACTGAATCAGAACTGTCGAAAAAACTGAAAATACCTATAAGTACTGTTCATTACAATCTACAGCAATTACAAAAAGCAAAACTGGTTGTTGTTGAAGAGTTCCACTATTCTGACAAAGGCCGAGAAATCAACCACTATAAACTGGCAAACAAATACATAATCATAGCACCGCAGGAAGAAAAAGATTCTCTTTTGAGTAGACTAAAAGGATTACTTCCTGTAACTCTGTTAACAGTAGGCGGAGCAATTGCACTCAAGGGCACACAGATGTTCAACAAATTGTCCTCCGCAGGTACAATGGAATCTAAACTGCTTTCAGCACCAATGGGTGTTGCTGTTGAAGAAACTGAAAGAGCTATTCCGATGGCTATGAACACAATGGTTGCTGACTCTTTTGCGATAGTGAATGAGACAGTTAATCAGACGGTAAACCAAACAGTCTATGTACTAAATACGCAATTGCCTCCTGTTCAAACAATCCCTTGGTGGCAGTCCCCTCTTGTGGACTGGGCAATTCTTGGGGCTTTCACCGTTCTTTTCCTCGTCGTATTGATTGAGATAATAAGGTATCGTCGTCAATAAGTTTATATATCGACCTCCAACAATTCAAGTATGGTGGGGGATTCGGTGTTTACATTAAAAGGTGTGAGCAAGAAGTACGGCTCTCGCGAAGTTCTTAGGAACATAGATTTAGAGATTAGAAGAGGTGAAATTCTTGGTTTGATAGGTGCCAGCGGAGCTGGAAAAACCACTCTTCTAAACATGCTTGTTGGGTTTATTCCCTCTTCCAGAGGCGAAATTAATTTCACAGTCCCAACAGGAAAAAAGAACACGTATAACGTGCTGAACTCTCAGAAGATTCTTTCCAAGTACTACGGGTTCGCCAGTCAGCACCCCAGTTTTTACGAAAAACTGACCGTCAGGGAGAATCTCCATTACTTTGGAGCCATGTATGACGTAAGCCCTGACGTGGTTGAGAAAAATGGCGAAATACTCCTGAGACTGATGGGACTTAAGTCCCACGCACACCTTCTGGCACAGCACCTCTCAGGAGGAATGAAGAGAAGGCTCGACATCGTGTGTTCCTTGATACACAATCCACCCATTCTGATTCTGGACGAGCCTACTGCTGATTTGGACCCTGTACTCAGAAACCATATCTGGGAAGTTGTGAAACATATTCACAGCCGTGGAACAACAGTGATTCTGAGTAGCCATCACCTAAATGAGCTTGACACTCTTTGTGATAGGATTGCCATCATTAAGGACGGAACCCTTGTCGACATAGACAGTCCTGAACGTCTGAAACATAAGTACAATAAAACCCAAGAGATAATGATCGAAAGTTTTCCTGGAAACTACGACGCTATAATCAAAAAACTAAAGACAAATGTAATTACTACAGTCAGACGAGAGGGAACAAACCTGATTATTAAAACCGAACAACCTGAGTCTGTAATATCAAATCTTCTAAGTCTTCTGAAGAGACAGAATGAATCACTTATTGACTTACAACTTGTCAAGCCAAATCTTGACAACGTTTTTGTAAGTATATACGGGGATGGAAAAAAGAAAGTGTCCCCTCCTGACATAAAATCTTTGGAGGGTTCAAAATGAGGCTTTTCAAAGCGCTCTCCAAAAACCTGAAACTTCTGTTTAGAAACAGGGAGTCTGCGTACACAATTATCTTTGGACCAATCCTGATTATTCTTCTAGTGAGCTTCGCTTTTATGGGCGCGAGCGATGAGTACACTGTAAGAGTCGGAACTTATTCTGAGGACACCTCAGGTCTTTCCGAAAGAACTGTTGAGCTGATGAACAGAAACAACTATCTTGTCAGCGTCTATCCTGATAATCAAACGTGTATTGATTCTGTGAAAGAGGGGTCTACACACGCATGTATGATTTTTAGTGAGAAAGACGGTGAATCAGTTCCAATATCTTTCTACCTGGACCTTTCAAGAATAAATATTGTTTACCAGATAATTGAAGAACTGAGTTCTGAGCTTGATTTGCAGGCAGATGCAATCCGAAGGCAACTTGCGGGAAGCGCGTTACAAAGAATGTCGACCGCTGCCGAGATGTTAGAAAACGAGATAGAATCAACAGATTCTGTGGCGGAGAGATTAGGGGTTCTTGCCGATGAACTGCGCGATGCTAGAATAGCGCTTGAATCTATGCCTGAAGCAACTGAACAGAACTCCACAGACTTACGACTCTTAAGCGGATACCAGCGAGGTTTAGCAGGCAACTCTAAGGAGATTGCTAAAGAGAGTCTTGAGATTTTTGAAGATGCAAGAAAACTTGTGTATGACCTTGAAGGCGAGTGCGATGAGTGTCCTGAGGGTCTTGTTGAACAGGTTGAAACGTTCAAAGATGATTTGAAAACAACTGAAGACCTGATCAGAGAGATAGCGTATGACCGTGTTGATGATCAGCTTTCAGAAGCAGATATGCTAATCAGATACGCGATTGAAGAGGTTGAACTGGCAGAAGGTAAAGTTAGAAATGCCAGTACTGCGGGCGCTATAGTGACTGATAAAGTAATTTCGGCCGCAGAGGGAACATCGGAAGATTCAATGGAACTGAAGAAGGTCTCAACGAGACTGGCGTTCGCATCAGAGGTTCTCAAAGGTGAGACTTCTAACACAGAATCCATAGCAGCTCCAATCACAACAAGCATTGTAAGTATCACAGTCGCCGATGACCAACTGTCATTCGCTTATCCGTATTTGCTTATTCTTGTAATCATGTTTATCGGAATGCTTCTCGCCAGCATGCTGGTAGTGACTAACAAAGTTAGTAATGCTGCTTTCCGAAACTTCACAACTCCAACATCGGATGGCTACCATGTAATGGTAGGTTTCATCACGGCATTCCTGATAATGATGGTGGAGGTTCTGGTAATCTTGGTTCTAAGCGGAGCTTTTATTGCTCAGCCTCTTTTCCTGAACCCAGGTCCAACACTGGCCATAATAGCAATAGCTATTGTTTTGTTTACTTTTATTGGTATGATAATAGGATACCTAAGCAGTACGCAGGAAGCGGCCATGATTTCCAGCATTAGTGTTGGAAGCGTACTTTTGTTTGTAAGCAATTTGATAGCGCCTATGGAAAAAATGCCCTACTTTGTTAAGGCATCTGCTGAGGTGATTAATCCGTACATTGTTCTTTCAGAACTACTGAAAAAATCGATGCTTTACGGAGTCAAGCTTTACCAGGCAAGCATGCAGATTCTTGTTCTTCTAGTTATCTGTGTAGTGTTGCTTGTCGCGACAATGTTAATTCAGAGACACATAAAAAAGAAATACTTCAAACAGGAAGATAACATACTGCAAGTTGTCAAGAAGCCCCACCTGCCCAAACCACTTATGCTTGGTGAGGCCCAGGTATTCAACCTGATGGAACTGATGGATGCTTTAGACAAAATGACACGCCAGGAATTCGAAGCCATGGTTATCAAAGGGGTTTCGGTATCTGAGTGGGTTGAGAAAGAGATTCGAAATAAGAGACTGGCTAGACAGTTACGTACCAAGAACAAGGAGAAGATGATTCTCCGCTTGGACAAGTACCTGAAGAGGTATGGAAAGAACATCAAGAGGTGAGTATGGAAGAACTGCATCACAAGGTGCATGACGGCTCTGTGCAGTACGCACGCAAGTATGAGGGGGATTCTCCAGCCATTCTTGTTCTGCCGGACTTTGGGGAATCTCTAAAGGACGATTTTTGGATTATGCTCCGTTCATACTTGCCAAAGAATGTCACATATTTTGTTGAGCTAAGAGGTCACCCCCTTTCAAGCGGTGAGTACTCTTTGAAACACCACTGGGAAGATATTCAGTACTGGGTTATGCGCTTACAAAGAGAACATGGCAATGTGGTTGTTGTTGCGAAAGGGCTCACGGCCAGTATGTTATTGCATTATGAGAGCCAGGCGCATTTACTTGTTGATAGGCCCCCCCTGCCTGAAGGCATGGTTCTTTTATCTCCTTGGTTTCAAGGAAAAAGAGTGGTTTGGAATCACTGCAGAAAACCAAGGGAGCACAAAGCGGAATCGAAAAGACTGTACAACTTTGTGCTTTCGCCCGTGCGTGTCCAAACTCCAACAAGAATTTTCATTCCTCATGAAGATTTCACCGTGAATCACTTGAAAAAGATTTTCGGGAAATGCCTGACACGAAAAGTCAGGTGGTTACATCCCGGTCACAGACCAACGAAAGTTGAGCTAAAACAAGGCTTGAAAGAGGTTGGCGAAGCGATAGCTTCAGTATTAGAAGAGGAACGCCCAATCAGATTCTCTACAAAATTATAACAGCAGTATAACTGCGAATCCTGCGAAACAACCCATGTTGATAAAGGGCATCGCGGGATAGAACTTGCCTTTTTTTGCTAGTATGAACAGCAAGGATAATGCTATGCCTGCAAAGAGAGTTATGATTAATGTTTTTTGAAATGCCATAAGAACTCCCATTTTTTTTTCTACTAGCCAAGTCAGGACGCTTCCTGAAAATATCAGGGGGAATGCTAAGTCTCCACCTCCTAAAATCGCCACTCCTGAGTCTTTTTTAGGTTTTTGGGGTGGAACTAATGTCTTTGATTTTTTTGTGTTTTTAGGAATGAATAATCCTGCAAACAAGTTATTATCTGTTTGAGCTTTGGCAAGTTTCACCATATGTTTGCTATGCCAAACTGCGTACATATCGTATAAACTAATTGCCAGCAATAAAATTGCAACCCATAATACATTAAACAGTGGAGAAATAAGTAAAGCTATGCCCCCATAAATGAAAATTTCCGTTAAGTTGTGAGTGATTATATTGGGTCTATATATTTTCATATAAGTGGCAAATATTGCAAGGGCGAATGCCAGCCATAGAAACATGAATGTTTTAAATGCCACAAATAAGGATAAAAACACCGCTAAAAGGAACCAGTATTTCCAAATCCTAAATGCTTTGACTTTTATTAAAAATAAGACTAAAGCAGTTCCGATTCCAACACCTATTACCAGAAGTAGAAAAACTTGGTGTGGCTCTAAATTAGGCCTGGCTCCTATGGCGGTAGGAGGGTATTCTAGCCTAGTGCCTTCGGGGGTGTCTACTAACTGTCCTTTTGAGGCTTCATAAGATATAAGGCCTAAACCAACAATCTGTGACAAAAAGAATAAACCCACCAAAAGCGCTGTTACAGGCACTGAATGCTTCATCAAACTCTCCTCTGGCACAACCCTTATAAATACTCCTGTCATAGTTTTACCTGAGGTGAGTGATGAGTTTCAACGTAACACCCCTTCCGCATGAATGGATGATTATTAGCATCATAGGATTCTTTGTTAGTTGGCTGTATATTTACAACATATTGTCATTTGAGAAGTGGGGTGCGGCTTTTGCACTTTTCTTTGTAATGATGTTCATTGCGAGCATCGTCAATATGTCCGCAGCGGGCTTGGAGGATGAGCATGTACAAGCACTCTCAGGACACAAGCGTAGATAAGTATTTTAAGTTGGGGTTTCGAGAATAAAACAGGTGGTAGTCGATGGCTAAGAAAAAAAAGAAATCATCAAAGTTGACCGGTAAGGAGAGCTGGATATGGATAGTAGGGGCTCTTGTGGTTTTGCTGGTTGCAGTATCATTATTTTCACTTCAAACCCCTGAGGAGGTAGAAGAAGAACCTATACCTGAACTTCCAGAACCTCCTGTTGAGGAAGTTGTGGAAGAAGAGCTTGTTGAAGAGGAAGAGGAGATTCTTGCTCCAGAACCTAATCCTGAAATTACAAAACTCTTTGCAAAGATTGACCAGGTTTCCAACTATGGGTTTAGCCCTGCAAGATACAATATTGAAAGAGGAGAGACTCGCGCGGAAATGAAGGGCAAGTATTGGGTGAAGGATGACATAGCAAAGATTGAAGTGGCTCCGCTCCTGAGCATGGATGGTTGGAGCGCAGACTATGTATATCTTGATTTGTCAGAAGAGTCCGCTATGGCATACTGTATTAAGCTTCCAAACTGCTTGACCCAACAGATAAGCGGGGAAGTGGATTACGAAGAGTTCGATTTCCCAAGACCTGAGTCTTTCATTGACCAGATTCAGTACGGCGAGATTGTGACTCAAAGAACAGTCAGCAATAGACCTGTGGCGGTTATTGAATGGGAAGAGAATGACCAATATTGGCAGGCGTATGTTGACACATACTATGGTCTGCCTGTCAGAATTGTGGCCCACTCTGATGCAGACAGAACCAACATCGTTTCAGGATGGGAGTTCAGAGATGTCAGTATCAACAGCATCAAGGATTCGGATGTTGAGAGGCCCTGGTAAATGAGAGTCCAAGACGCAATGAGTACAAGACTTGACACATTGACAAAGTCGCAGACCGCGAGAGCGGCTGCCCAACTCATTGTTGACAGTGACCATGGAACAATTCTGATTGTGGATCAGAACGATTCGGAAAAACTGATTGGTATTCTATCCGATTATGATGTCCTGAAAGGCGTTGTTCTTGAGAACAAGGATGCTGGAACGGTTCCAATTGAGGACATTATGACCACCGATGTCCTAACAATTGACCCTGAGAAAACCATGAGTGAGTTTGCTCGTATAATCCGAGGAAAAAAGTTTAGAAGACTGCCTGTTGTAAAGGATGGTAAACTTTTAGGGATAGTAAGCAGTTCAGATGTATTACAGTGTGTGGTAGAGGCAAAGAAAGAGATGCTGGATATGGCATTGGAGTTTTAACATGGGTCTGGGTTTTTTCAGAGGCGGTAAAATAAATAAAATCAAGAGCGCGATAGATAACATAAGAAAGTCAACTGTCGCAGATATTATGTCCAAGTATATGATATCCATTAGAAAAGATGAAACTATAGTTGCCGCGGCAACCAAGATGGTTGCAGAGGATGTTTCTTGTCTTCTTGTAATGGAAGGAAACAAACTAGAGGGAATCCTGACAGAGAGAGACTTCCTAAGAAAAGTGCCCCTAGACAAGAAAGTTTTCAAGATGAAGGTAAAGGACATAATGACCCCTAATGTTGTTACCGTGGAACCTGACCTAAGCCTTTGCGACTCTGTGGCTATAATGAAAAAGAATAACTTCAGGCGTTTAGTTGTAGCCAGTAAAGGAAACGTCCTGGGTTTGGTTACACAGACTGATTTTTCTAAAAAAGTGTCAAAGGAGTTCAGCTATTTCCCTGCTCTTGATAATTGGGATGTATTTAGGATTTCAGTTCCGCCTTTGTTTATAACTTCAAAAGAGTCCTTTAATACGGCCAAGGAAAAAATGAGAAAGGCAGACCTTGCCGCAATAATAATCAATGAAAAAAAAGGCGACAATAAAAATATCAAAGGCATTTTTTCAGAATACGATGTAGTTATGCAGTTTTACGACCAACAGAGAGAACTGGATGTTAAGGAGGTTGCCAGTTTCACTCGCAAGTATGTTCGTGCTATTGAGAAGGGTACAAATATTCTTGAAGCTAACAAGCTTCTACTTGAGAACAAAATTCACAGGTTCCCAGTTATTGATGGGGATAAGGTTGTAGGTGTTTTCACACAGAGAGAGATGATTAGGTTCATCTATCTGAAACTTGAAGAACTTGAAGAGTCCCTATCTAATCCAAAAACTCCAATAATAGGATTCTGGTCAGGGAAACCTGATGGAGAATTCCGCGGTGAAAACATTAAGGTTTACACAACTGTTTGTAGCCGCGGTGAACATCGCAAGGGTTAATAACGGAATTATACTCCTTGTTGGTATGTACAGTAAGGAAGAACTGAACAGGCTTTGGATTCATCTTGCTAATTACTACGTTAGTGATTTGGCACAGGCTCCTTCAGGCGTGACTTTGGTTCTAGGTTCTCCCCCCATAAAAGCAACAGGTCTCAGGGAAGTGCCTTTTCATATCAGTATGAAAAAGTTTAGGAAAGCTTACAGTTTCAAGATGAATCTTTACCATTCCCACAGATGTTGGGAGATAACTGATGATATAGATTATGCTATTGGCCTTTTCAAACCTGGTGAAGTAGACTTAATACACAAAAGCTGTGCGACTGATTACACTAGAAGAACAAACTCAGCACTCTGTATTCATTATGATAGGGGCAAAAAAGGGTTTGCTGTTGCAATTCCAGGAATAGTTGCAGTGAAAAACCCTGATTATGAAAAGTGGAGAAAAATGAGAGGTATGCTAATCGCTTCTAAAAGTCAAAGAGTTTCTTCTCTTCCTTCAGAGCTGTCGGAGATTCTCCGCCATGCCAAGTAAACCTTGGCCTGACCTGAAGGGGGAACATCTTTTCGTTGTTGTCATCGAGAACTAATGCCGCCCCGGAAACTCTTGGCAATCCGTCCAAGGCCTTGTCTAAACCAGTTCTCATGTAGGATTGCATCAGCATTCCCAAAGCGTCCGTGTCCAGCTTCGCTGTGATTCTGTGGCTGATGATTATGTCCGATTGTGTCATAACGTCTGTGTGTATCTTTCCAGGCTGTTGACTGGCCAGAATTAGTGAGATTCCTGGTTGTCTTCCTTCTCTCAAAATTGTTACTAATGGGTCTGTTGCCAGGGTGTTTCCCTGGTTTGGAAGAAACTCGTGTGCCTCATCGATAACCAGCCAGACCAGAGGCATCTTTTGGGTTTCAGCATCGTAACTCACGCTCAGGTAGTTGGTGTCTTGTTCCACCTGATGGAACTCTTCTTCTTTCCTGGCCTGCATTCTCTGCAGGAAAAGTTTCTGACTTACTATTCCTGTCACCAATGATTTGATGGCCCAGCCATGTTCTTCCGTGCTGTAAGCACTTAGGTCAAGGACTGTGACTTGTCCTGGCGCTGCCAGTTCTGACAGAGGGGTTCCCTCTGTGCTAAACAGTCCCCACCCTTCTGCCGCGATAAAGTGGTTTTTCACTCCTGCTTTTGTTGTCGCGTCAGCATCTGGGTTTTTCTCAATCTCTTTGAGAATATCTCGGATAGAGTACTCCTGTTCTGTTTCACGCAGGTCATGTATGATACGTTCTATGAGGACTGCGGGCGCACTGTTTTCTATTATTCCAAATGTTGTGACCCAGTCGCTTCCCAATAGTTCTGTGGGTTTTATTGAGAACTCTCTGTCTGTGGGGATTCCTTCTTTTATCGCTCTTTTGTAAAATCCAGTTGGTGTGAATATTGTTATGTTCAATGCTTTGGCATCAAGTTCCCATTTGTCCAGGAGTTCTTTTTCTTTCTGATTGGGATACTTCATAGTCCAGTAGATTCCCATGGTATCAAGCATTACAATTGAGAGGTTGTTCCTGATTGTGTCAGGCATTGATGCCATACCTTCAGCTATGACACCCATTGTGTAGCTGTTATGAATAATCACATCGTTTGCTACGAAATTGTGTGTTTCATCTACTGAGATGTCATAAACCTCAAACGTTCCTTTCCTTTTTTCAACGCGGGCAATTTCATCCCAGAATATGTCTGATTTTGAGATATTCAGAATAGCTTCATTTTGGTCTGCAAGAGCCACTTGCTCCAGTATTTGTCTTGAAGGCGAATACCTTATTCTCTCTCGCATCGCCTTTGGATGTTTGTAACCAGCAGCTCTGCCTATTTGTGCCCAATTGCTAGGTCTGTACTCGTCCCATATCTCTTTTGGTATGGTGTCGACGTTTGGATTTCTATTGATTTTTTTTGTTTCCAAATATGCCTTGGCGGACAGTATTTCTTTTTTTCCTATGAAACCGATATTCTCGATATATTTGGGTATGTGTTGTGCAAAAATCTCCAGTTCGTACGAATAAAAATTCTTTGAACCCTTTACGAGTTTTTGTCTTGTTCTGCTAAGTATTCCGAAGCGTAAGAGTAAACTGCTCACATCTTCAATCAATCTTTTTGATGCAGAACCGTATGATATTCTCCAAGATTTTTTGTTTTTGTCGTAGTGAATGCTCCCGTCACAGCTGAAAAGCCTGTTAAGGTATATTGCTATGTTTTCTTTTGTTGCAGTGAATATTAGTTCGGGCGTGAATTTCGTGTATGCGTTTTTCCCCTTTAAACCTAACTCTTTGAGATATTTGCTTAAGCTATTCTTACCATTGCCTACTATGAGGAAGTTGTTTTCTCCAATCTCTTTTAACTCTAAATTTGAGTCGAAAGCTTTTACAGATTTAGAAAGGTCTGCGTTGATTTCCGGGTCGGTGTTGGTGAAACCAATTTTGCGTTGAGTCAGGTTGCCTTCTGCTATAAGGTAGGCCAGGATTTTTACTGTGTGGTTCGGAACTTTTTTGTTTCCAAAGAAGGGAAGCACTCTCGGCGTAGCTATTCTTTCTCCTTGGCTTATGAGACTTGCCTCTTTCCACCCTTTGATTGTTAGAAGAGGGTGTTCTGGCGTGAGTTTCAGCTCTTTTCCGCTTCTAAGTCTTACATGGAGTATCTCATTTACTTTTCTTTTGTAGAATCCGCTCTTTTCTCTCAACTTGATTTTCAGTTTTTTGTCAAGGCAGGCAACTTGCCGTTTATCTTTTTCCAAATCTTTAATCATGGCTCTGGAACCATTTTCTAGAGTTACTAGCGTGTCGCCTAAAACACATTTGCCCCCTCCCCTCTTCCCGCATACAAAAACGACGTGGCTTCTAATCATATCCATGTATACTTTGTTGGATAACGCTACTGTTTGGCCCATAGTTACGTAGTGTTTTCCTAGATAGATGGTGCCGTCAAGTCCGAATTTCTGCAGGTCTTTTTTTTGCCTTCCGATTACAATATCGTAACTCAACCGCTCACCTCTTGTTTATTCTCGAATATCTCCCCTTAGGCAAAATACAGCTACATACTGCCAAACAGCAGTTTATGGGCCAAATTGCTATGGCAGAAGAAGGCAATCAAAGCCTAATGCTAGCTCAAGCCAAAGGCTTATTAGACTACGGAGGGCTGCCTACCTTATCCGAGGTCTTCAAAATTATTGAAAATGTAGAAGCCTCAGATATCCAAGAAATGGCAATTGAAGTTTTTGACTTCAATAAGCAAAGCCGACTAACTTACCTGCCCGAGTAAAATCGCGATGTTAACATCTGTAGACAGTTTAAACATTAAGCATTTCGTTTAGTATAATAATTGGTCATCAAAATATCTGAATTGAGTTTCACGGTTAACTACTTCTTCATCTCTGCCTCCGAGTAACCATGTATTGGGCAACGTCTGCGTAATTGGGGAGGAGTCTAGAAGTTTTACCCCAGCAGAGGTAGAACGCCTCAAAGGATACGCCACCGAAGTGGTGGAGTACCTTGAAAATAGAGTGAAGTGATCTGTACTTTCCCGTTTCTTCAATAAGCCTTTCATTAAGCTTAAATATAGAACTTACGCAAAAACGCCATTTTCAGGGA
>CAZPUM010000020.1:0-21397 GCA_964589765.1 uncultured Methanosarcinales archaeon | reverse complement strand
TATTATTAGGAAATTTAGTATATAATATTATTAATAAGTGGTTAGATGAAAAAGAAAAGGTGAAACGATGAGATACGAGAATGTTGTTGGCGGTAGCGTTGTTGATGCTGAAAAGAAATTTCCTTGGCTTAAAAATGCTACTTTTTACGATACAATAACAGACTTAAACTAAAAGGTGAAATGATGAAATCAAAAACGATTCAAGAACTCATAGAGACGTTTGGGCAGTGTATGATTTGTCAGGTGTATAAACGAAGCAAAAGAGACTGTACTCATAGTGTTGGTCATGATTGGTTCGTTCCGGTCAATGACCTTCTTAAATGTGAGGAAATATTCAAAAAAAAGGTGAAACGATGAGATACGAGAATGTTGTTGGCGGTAGCGTTGTTGATGCTGAAAAGAAATTTCCTTGTCTGGAAAGGTGGTGGCTTAAAAATGCTACTTTTTACGATGCAATAATAGACATGGGTTTGTTTAACTTTGTCTTAAAGCCGACGAGAAACAGTTTTATTCGGTAAAGATGACGAGAAATATGGGAGATTTTTTTTGTGATAAACTTGTCGCAGACAACGACAGAGAAATCTTGTTGCCAAATGTGAGAAAAGACGACGAGTTTGTTCAGGCGCTGATAGGTTTCTTGAAAACTCGTTACTGTGTGGTTCGTTCCGAGCAAATCAATGTGGTGGGCTGTGAGTTTTCTGCTTGTCGCTTGATTGGTTACAACAAGAAAAATTGAACCCGTGAAGGCGTAAGGTAGTTCGATTCTACCTACGGGTATTTCTATGCTCGGCAAAGAGTAGTAGAAAGGAGGCCTAATATGGCAACACAAAAAACAAATCCTCTTTTTCAGCAAGTAACTGTGCTGACAGAACAGATTCAGGAAACCCTGAATAAAATCTCTCAAAAGACTGAGGTCGAGAGCAAGAAAGATGTAGCATACACTGACGAACAGGCTGAACAGTTGATTGCTCAGAAAAACGAAGTTTGTGAGGAATACGGTTATACCTACAAGTTCAACCGTGTTCACGGGAAATACATCTTGGCAAATCGTGTAACTGCGAACGGTCAAAGGGCAAGACCGACTGTGTTCCTTGTGACTCAAAACGGCAAGTTGATGGCGTCAAAACTTCACCGTGCCACCACAAACGGCAAAGTAGTTGCGAAATAAATCTACTGTTTTTCTCCTTTTTTTCAGTCTCTACAAGAGACGGAGGCAATATGGATAAAGACTATGCCAGAAATAAGTCGGCTACACTCAGAAGAGATGTTACCGAAGCAGTTTTATACAACGAAAGCCTTCCCTGTTTTAACAAGGAAGAAGTGAACGAGGCGAACTATGGACGACCCAAAAGATAAAGAACTTAACAGCAAAATGGCTGATTTTATGGAGTCTCAATTAGATTCCTTGCCTGCCACCACAAACGGCAAAGTAGTTGCGAAATAAATCTACTGTTTTTCTCCTTTTTTTCAGTCTCTACAAGAGACGGAGGCAATATGGATAAAGACTATGCCAGAAATAAGTCGGCTACACTCAGAAGAGATGTTACCGAAGCAGTTTTATACAACGAAAGCCTTCCCTGTTTTAACAAGGAAGAAGTGAACGAGGCGAACTATGGACGACCCAAAAGATAAAGAACTTAACAAAATGGCTGATTTTATGGAGTCTCAATTAGATTCCTTGCCTGATGAGATAAAAGAAGGTGCAGATAAGTTAATACAGTCTCAAAATGGCATCAGCAATTACCATTTACATATGTATCTGTGTATCAGAGCGTATGTGTATCAAAAGTTATTGGATTCCCACGAGGAAAACGCAAAAATGGTGGGCGCTAAAAAAGAAATCTATGCTGTTCTTGATACAGTTGTGGAAGAATTAGGCATAGGTTTAATGTGAGAGGTGAAATGAAAATGGAGGAGACATATGGTGATTTGTAAGTATTGTAAAAGAGAAATGTGTCGGGCAGATGGTTGTGTGAAAATTATGTTTCGCATAAAGGGTGAGTTGTTTTCTCCGATAAGATATGGAGATGAAGATATGAAGTTATTCTCACAACGCTGTGGTGACTGTGGTTGTAAGATAGGTCATTATCATCACAGTGGTTGTGATGTAGAGAGGTGTCCGAAATGTGGAGGACAAGCAATCAGTTGCGATTGTAATGATGACTATGAGGAGGAGTAAAAATGAAAATCCAAGAGTTCAGAGAACATCTGAAAAGTTGTTCTGCTGATTATAAATCTGAATTGACGAGAGATTTGCGTGTGAAAGTATCTCCTGACCATAAATTCTGGTTAATCATTCAAGAACGAGAGTGTAATTTAGGTCATACTCATATTGAAAAAATCAAAGTGAAGACAAAGAAAGCACAAGAGTCTTTAACTATTTTCCAGACTGAATTATTGTGGAAGGTGTTTTTAGAGAAAGTCAGACCGAGAGATTATGCTCAGTATCATAAGTGTAAGGCCGGAGAGGAATTTATTGAAAACATAGAGAGTGTCGAGGTAGTTAGACGAGAACAGGAACGAAAAAAAGGTGTGAACATACAAGACTTAATCCAGGTGAAACGATGAGAGAATTTACAAAAGAGGAAAAAGAGAAAATCCTTCTTTCTTGTGGTTGGGAATATATACTTGGTTACGCTACGGGTTACGAAGCACCTGAGAGTGATAATATTATTATTAGTATCGAAGAAATAAGGAAATGGGTTGGTGAACCTGCTGAAAAGTATTGGTTTAGTGATTCCAATAATGATTTTACGAGGAACACTGAAGATGCTTGGGAATGTGTTATTGACGAACTTTATAATTCGCTTGACACAGATAAAGATTGGGTGGTTGAAGCAAAAATCGAGGAATTATTGAAACCAAAGGTGAAACGATGAAACAAGTGTTAATTAAACAGGACAAAGAGCTTTTTTATTTTGAAAAAGGTAAAAAAATAAGTGGCAAAAATAGGGATATGATAGGAGACTGTTCAAGACTCTGGGGAGATTGTTCCGGACTCTGGGGATATTGTTCAGGACTCGAAGGAGATTGTTCAGAACTCAGAGGAAACTGTTCAGGACTCAGAGGAGATTGTTCAGGACTCGAAGGAGATTGTTCAGAACTCGAAGGAGATTGTTTAGGACTTGAGGGAGATTGTTCAGAACTCAGAGGAGATTGTTCAGGACTCTGGGGAAACTGTTCAGGACTCAATGGAGATTGTTCAGAACTCAATGGAGATTGCTCAGGACTCAATGGAGATTGCTCAGGACTCAATGGAGATTGTTCAGGACTCAGAGGAGATTGTTCAGGACTCTATGGAGATTGTTCAGGACTCGAAGGAGATTTAGATAGCGCAGAAATAACATACGAGGAACGAAAAGAAGGTGTGAATATACTGGACTTAATTAAGGTGAAACAATGACAAGAACAGGTCAAGCATCAGACATAAAAGACTATGGTAAATACGAGAAAGAACTAAAAAATATAGAGACTGAAACGATGAATAACAAGGAAGCTACAATATGTTGCCCAGAGTGTGGCTCTATGCTTAAACAAGATGTTGAAAGCGGTATGTTTATTCACATAAAGAGACCTGATAATTGTCTTTGGTTAGCTTTTCACCCAAATCAAATTGAATACTTAAAGTTATTAAACGAAAAGGTGAAACGATGAAAAAAACAAAAACTATGGTTATTAATGACAAAAAATATATCTCTATTGAAGAGCACGAGAAACTCCTTCAACAAGCAAAGGTAAGAGTTTCAGGATTAAAGTTTAAAGGGAAAGAGATTTATCCTACTTCATATGCCTACTTCGGTGTAGGGAGTGCCGAGCTTTCTGGAGACTGGTTCAAATCAACATATAGTGTTGACCTTTTGGAGAAAGCAATTAAGGTTATCAAGACACTCGGAGAGGACAAAGTTGATTTGCTTTATACGAAAGACTATCCTCTTATCCTCGGTAAAGTTAAAGAAGGGGTTGCGTCAGGCGTTTTCCTCTCACCAAGGGTTAATCTTGATTAAGAGGTTGAAGATGAACGATGATGAGAGGCGTTTGTGGGTTCTAAATGATGAAGGACTGTATCGTTGGTATAAATCGACGAGATTAGGTCTTTATAAGTTCATAAATGAGAATAGAGCAGAACTTACAAAACTAATCGAGGCAAAACTATGGAAGACAGGAGGTTGAAATGACAAAAGAATTGAAGTGGACGCAAAGATGGAAAAGATTGCGTAAAGCAGGACTTTCAGAAGAACAGTTGATGGTCTTGTTCAAAGAATTATCTTATATGAAGGCATTCAGGTTTTACTGGTTAGAACGGTCTGCCTTTGTTCAATTACAAGAAGTTCTCCGTGCTGAACGGGAGAAGGAGGTAGAAAAATGACTTGTGATTTAGAATTGAAAGAACTTCCTTACTTTACAGGCACCACAAGTTATCAGAATTATATGGGGATAAACTTGACTGATGGTGTTCAATACATAGCAGAAAATGGGTATCATTGGTTTATGTCAGATATGGTTGTAATTCTTGCCATGAAATTAAGAACTGAGCCTTTTTGCTCTGTCAAGTTGAAACTTGGAGATGACAATTCAGCAGTGGCGACTATTGAAGATGGTAATGGCAAAGTTCTACACAAGCAAAATTATAAGATTACTGACGCAAAGAAAGAATTGACGCTATTCTATTCAAATGGCGTCTTAATGTTGGCTTCAGAATATTGAAGCAGGAGGTAGAAAAATGAATGGAAGTGATTTAGTGGAGTTCGAGGAACTATACGCAGAAGAGATACACGAAGCATTTGAAACAGAAAAAGATAGAAATCCTGACGCAGATTACGACCAGTTTCTTTTCGATGCTTATATCGACCACTGTGCTGGTATGAACGATATGGAATATGACCAATGGAAAGACGACCAAATTTTAAACGGTGATTAAATGGCTGTGTCTTTAGTTAAAGCATCGGGGCGTGCTAATTGTGTCAACTGTTTCGAGAAAATCAAAAAAGATGAACTTTGTTTGAGATACCTTGACGGAAGTTACGGTGGAACGCTCAAGTATGTCCACGTGAGTTGTATAGAGTTAGATGGTTTGACTCTAACTACAATGTTAGTCCGAGAAAAAGTCCGTGAAACGAAAGGAGGAAAAAAATGAAAAAGACAATAGTGTTCAAAGATACAAATAGAAGGTTGAGAGTAGATGTTAAGTCAGGAGTGACTAAGACGAGAACATCTTCAATATCATACGGTTTGGCAAGTCCGTGTTGTCTTAAACCACAGAAAATTAAAAAGTATTGCGAGGGCTGTCAAAAAAATATTGAAGGCGACAACACTCATAAAATTGCCAAGTTTGGAGGAGAGGAATATCTGGTTCCGATTTCTGCCTTTCAAAAAATAGAGGATAATCTAAAGGCGAAAGATGAAGAGATAGTGGTTGAGACAGTTATTCCCAACGAAGATGTTCCGTTGAGAATCAATGACGCAATAATTCAAACACTTTACTTAACTCCAGCAGGCAAGAAAATAACCGCTGAGTATGATGAACTTGTTCGTGTGCTTGATGACTTAACAGCAGTTGTCAGGATTGTTCAGAATAAGAACGAGTATGAAGGTCTACTCATAGTTGATGAAGGTGTTGCTAAGATTAGATTGCTCGCAGATACGAATCAAGTCAAAAGTCTTCCAGAGATAGAGATAGTTACGAAGGCAAATGATAAAATCGTGGATTTGTCAAGACAAGTTCTGCTCAAAAATAGTTCTGACTATGAGTTTGGAACTTATGAAGATAGAAGAACAGTTATGGAAATGGAACTCATTGAACAAGCAGTTGCTGGAAATCTTCCAGATGTTCCTGACGCGGTTGCTGTAGATGATTCAACAGAGGCAGATGCCATTGCTGAACTCGAAGCACTCGCAAACTGAACCTGTAAACTGAACATCGTGAGGTGATGAATGGACGGAAGCAAAAAAGAAACAGAGGCTGAGTTTAAATTAAGTCAAACAGTTCCTGCTAACTTTGATTTAATTAACTTAGCCATTCAGGAAACAGAGAAAGAGTTTTTGAAAAAATATGGAGATTTATCAAGAACGGCAAAGATATTGGTGTGGCAGGACGGGGATTTCAGCATAGAGGTATTGAGTGGAGATATTGAAACTCAATACAGGCGGAAAACTTGGTATCAAAGAGGCAAGATAACACACTGGGAAGGGAGGCAAAAATATGACTTTTAAACCTATGTTGCTTGAAAAAGCAGAACTTTCAGACATACACGAAGATGAACAGTTTTGGCAAAACTGGTATGTTGAAAGAAAGTATGATGGTGTTCGTGCTACGATTCACTTCTCATCTTCAGGAAAGCCAAAAATATACTCTCGTAGTGGTAACGATATTACAGAGAGTTTCCCAGAGATAATTGATAGGGCTTGTAGTAGTGGTTTTCACAATAATAACTTGGTGGCTGATGTGGAGTTAGTTTATTTTCCTGAGTATGATGTCCGACCTGAGTATTATGGTGCTAAAGGTAGAGGAAAGTATGGTAAAGAGGATTTCTCAATCATACAATCCAGAGTCCATACAAAGAATAAGGCAAAAATTAAACTCTTGTCTAAAATGTATCCTTGTAGAGCCATGTTGTTTTACTTGTTTTACTTTGAAAAAAATAATAAAGACAATAACTCTCGTGGTGCGTGGTCTCGTGGTTCGTGGTTTCATAAGACCAATTATATCTGGTCTCGTGGTTCGTGGTTTCATAAGACCAATTATATCCCTTATATAGTTGTTTCAAATCGTTACGGGTTTTTGTTGCCTGAGTTTGTATCCAATTACAGTGGCTTTGAAGAAATGTTCAAGATTGCTGAGACGCAGAATTGGGAAGGTTTTGTAATTAAATCAAGAGCATCAGATGATAGTTATCAAAGTGGGAAAAGAAGTTCTATTTGGAGAAAAGTAAAATTATTTAAAGAAACCAAACATACTTTCACTGAGTTCGAGGAAAATCCGAAAGGTTTGACTCTATATAATAAAATAGATAATAAGAGAGTTGCTATCAATGGCAAACAAGCCGAAACGGTCAAATCCGAACTCAAAAAGAAAGGCAAAGTAACTGTTGAGGTTCAGCACATGCTGACCGACAATGGTGAGTGGCGATTCCCGTCATTCAGAGGAATCGTAACGACAACGACAACGACAAATTAACTCGTAAAAAACGAGGGAGGTAAATTATGAAAGCGAAAGAAAAGATTGGTAAGGCGATAATCGATTTAGTCTATCGAAAGATGCCTTTCTACGCAGAGATGTTGTTAAGAACTAACATCAAAGAGTTCTCAGAACAGCATAGAAAATCTGCTAATTTCAGTCCTACTATGGCAGTCGATTTGGCAGGAAACATTTTGTATGATGAAGAGTTCATACACAGTATGTCTCACGAGGAGTTAAAGTTTGTTCTACTCCACGAAGTCAATCATAAAGTGTTTCTTCACGTCCAGAGAGGGGTTGAATTAAAAGCAGATGTTAATGCGTGGAATGTTGCCGCAGATATAGTTGTAGACTACGAGGTTTTACATAATCAGGCACAACATTCTGGTGCCAAGCCGATGAAAAATAGGATTATTGCTGATAGTTATGGGAAAATTACGCTGAATACTCCGAAGGGAGAGTTAGTTGTATATGATGTTGGTCATAAATCGGTAGAAGAAATTTATGGCGAAGTTAAACCATACTTTGAAAGTAAAAAATCTGGCAATCCTCTTGGCACTGAAATAGATTCGCATTTGAGAAGTGGAGATGGTGAATCTAAAGTTACAAAGAAAGACCTCAAGCGTATGAAAGAGAAAATCCTTGATGAGGTTGCTCAATCTGCGGCGAAGGCAAAGCATAAAGGAGATTTGCCAGCAGGACTCGAAAGAATGATTGAGAAACTTTTGAGAGGAAAGATTAATTGGCGTGGTTTCCTGTGGAGGTGGTTAACAAACGCTCTCCCGAAAAATTATACTTGGAGTAAACCGAACAGAAGACATTTGTGGAGTAACCTGATTTTACCAAGCAGGCGAAAGAAAGGTTTGAATTTAGCCGTTCTGATTGACACAAGTGGTTCTATTGATGGGAAAGAACTCGAACAGTTTATCTCGGAGTGTAATCACATTATGGCAATACACAATAATGTCAAGATGACCATAATTGTCCACGATGTTGATGTTCATAACACTTACGAAGTAGATTCCTTTACTCCGTTTGATTTTGCCAACATTAAACTTGAGGGTTGTGGTGGAACTTCACACATTCCTTCTTTTAAGTGGCTTAAAAAGAACAAAAATGACATCAAACACATAATCTGTTTTACAGATGGATATACGAGTTTCCCTGACGAGGAACTCAGATTGGGAAAAGATGTCTTATGGGTTCTAACAAGCAAAGCAATTGACAACGATAACATACCATTTGGAGATGTAGTTCGCTTTGAAAAGTGAACGGAGGTTAAATATGGCACAATTTATGGCAGAAATACAAGGAAATAAAGGTTCTGTTAGTAGACTTGGGAGTAAAAGTTCAGGAATACGCGCAGAAATAAATGGTTGGGAAGTTGGAGTGAGTGTAAATGCGTTCTATAACGATGACCTCGACCGAGACGAAATTGAAGTTACAGTAACAGGTGGCTCAAATCATTACAACGACAGCAAGACCATATTCACAGTGAGTGAAGGTGGCGAAATAAAGTTCAACGATAAGAAATTGAATTTAATGGTCAAAGCACTTATGTTGACGGAGGGTGAAAATGTATAAGGCAAGTATTAGTGAACTGGCTAAACCAGATTCTATTTTGTTCAAGGCATTCAAAGACAAGAGAACAGTTTTCCTACACGGAAAGCCAGGGATTGGAAAATCCACAGTTATTAAGGCTGTAGGGGTTCATTTTTCAGTTCCGTGTAATGACGACATCAGGCTTTCAGCAATTGAGCCTGCTGACTTTGGTGGGATTCCTTATGTAGACCAAGAGTCGAAGGTGATGCGAAAGTTTTATCCCGATTGGTTGCCTACTGAAGGAGAGAGCATTCTGTTCTTAGATGAATTAAACAAAGGCGACCCATCAGTTCAGGCGGCTGCCTATCAACTCATCTTAGACAGGAAGTTGGGAACAGCAAAAGTTTCAGATGATGTGT
This sequence comes from uncultured Methanosarcinales archaeon, assembly GCA_964589765.1. Taxonomy (GTDB): domain Archaea; phylum Nanobdellota; class Nanobdellia; order Woesearchaeales; family UBA525; genus UBA525. The sequence continues at coordinate 12,262 of CAZPUM010000020.1, read as the reverse complement.
GGATTGTAGCAGCAGGAAATCGTGCTGAAGACAATGTATCCATTTATGATATGGATTCGGCTCTGAAAAACAGATTCGCACTTCACATCGAGGTCGAGGAGCCTTCAGATGAAGAGTTGATGGAGTATTTCAAGAGTATCAACAAGCACAACTCATCTGTGGCAGGCTTCTTAAAGTTCAAACCGTCAAGAGTTTGGCACTATGACAGGCAAAGCACAGACCCTGCGTGGCCTTCTCCGAGAACTTGGGAGATGTTGATTGATATGTTGGGCAAGGAATCTGATAAGGAGAAAATCAGAGACTTGAGTATTGCTTGTGTAGGTGATGTGGTTGGCAGAGAGATGTTTGGTTACTTGTGTCTGTCTGAGGAAGTTGATTTAGATGAGATTATGAACGACCCTCAGAAGTTTGACGATAACCGTGCTGACATCAAACACTCAGTAATAACTGAGATTGCCAGTCGTTACGCAAAGAACAAATCTCTTGAGCCGAAAGTGATTGATTTCGTGTTCGGAGCGTTGGCAGACAAGCCAGAGTATCTTATCTTGGCATTCAAGCAGTTTGTGGGTGTCAATATGAACTTCGTTCAGAAATTACTCAACGACAAGAGGGGTGAAAGCCTTGCAAAATACATCAATCAGTTCCTATAAGTCGGGAACTTCCTTCTTTTTTCCCTTCATGGGAGGAGGATAAAATGAGAAAGATAAAAAGAATCGGTGTCATAGCAATTGAAGATACTGCGTCTATGAGTGAGAACGATATATTGGACTTAAACGAATTATTGACATTGCTAGAAAAGAAATATCATTTCAGATGGTCGCGCACGCATAATCCTAAATGGGTTAGAGCTTTGGCTGACCAAATGGAGGAGGTAGAAAATGAACATAAACATTAAAGACATTTTGGCAAGTTCAAAGATAGAAATAGTTTCCAGACCTGAACCTGAACCTGAACCTGAACCTGACTACTCGTCGATAGATTTGAAAATGGTAGAAAAGGCTGAACGAGTTTTGGAGATTTTAGAGGAAACGGAGGATTATTTACGACAGCAAAATAAACTTTGTGAAGAAATCAGGCAAAATTTAAGTCTCAGTTTAGTCCAAGCAAAATTGGATAAGATTGTGAATTACTCGTTAGACAACATAGTTCCTTCAGGAAGAGATATTTTATTGTATAATTCAGAAAATGAAGATGACAAAAAGAATTTAGCTCTAATTGATGATTGGAATTATCCTGTATTGACTCTTAAGAATAGAGGTTTTGTGATGACTAGGCAGTGGAATAGGGGCAGAGGGCAGTATTTGGACTTTAGAAACTTTATTGATGAATTCTGGAAAAAGAATGAATCAGGCAAGTATAAAGACCAGATTACTGCTATCGTTTTGTTAGAGCGTGCAATAGGTGCTTTACTCTCAAGACAGAAGGCAAAGAAATCTCGAACTGCTAAAAGAAGCATAGACCGTTTGATTAAAATAAAAAACATGCTTGTCCAGAACAAGGATATGATTGAAATGTTAAGAAATTCTTCTAAATATTGTGGAATTTCAGTCAAAGTAGATGACGCAGGCGAAGGTGTGTTTCTAAAAGCCGATGCTTCAACTGTGCGTTTACGGTGGAGGAAGACAATGGGGTATGGTAGTGATAACGGTTCTTATCGAATTGAGGGTGAACTTCGTCCTAGTTTTGAACAGTTAACAAACATAGTTCGTTACAAAGAACATTTACCTGAAGCGTTAAGAGTATTACGACTTAAAGCAGAATTGTTTGCTAAAACAACAAACGGTTTCTTGAAAGAATGTAATGATGCTTTTGCTAAAGAAATTCTCACTGGCAAAGCCAAGGCTCTAAAGAAACTATAGGGGGAGAAATGATGAAAAACACAGAAAACACAACGGATACAACTAATACAACGGATGTCCTTTTTTTCAATAAAGATGCAGAAGGTTACAAGCCTAACCTGACTAAATCGAGACTCTTCCTGTTGACGAGACTGATAAAAGAGACTTTGAGAGAACATGATTTACCTGAGAAGCACCAAGAACAGTTGAGGTGGGTTAGAAAGGTAATTGAGAACTTGCTCACTAAAGATGGCGACTATTTGCTCTTGACTTTAAGAATGCTAAAAATGGGATATTCTATGAGACAAACAAAGTATTCAATACCTAAAGCAGATGTTCTTAAGTATCCTGAGAGTGAAGCAGGAGTATATGAGTTGAGGGAGTTCTTAGAGCAGAAAAAGATAGCAGGTTTCTTAAACTCAGGCAGTGAAGATGACAATGAATCTTTCAGACCATACATAGAAGAGATTATTGGGCCCGCAGATAATGGCAGAAACGCGTTGCTTGAAGAAACTGACGACTATATTCAAAAGTTGTCCAACGATGAGTTAAAAGAGTTGATTGAACTTTTAAAAATAGATGAACTTCAAAAAGGCAATGAAGAAAAAGACGGCGAGGAGGTAGATGAAAATGAAAATAAGAAATAAACTTACAAACAGCGTTTGTGAAATGAATGAAGTTACAGGTATTGCTTTTATCAAGTGTTTTCCTGAAAAATATGAGGAGGTGAAAAAATGAGTTCGTTCGGAGAACTGTATATAACGGAAGATTGCGCATATGAGTTTAGAAGTGAATTAGACCAAGAATTTGGAAAGAACGCGTGGTATTTGGATGGCGATAATGGTTATGAATCTGCAGGAGAGTTTCCAAAATACTTAATTGTAGATGTTCTAGACAAAGAAGAAGATGCCGTTATTGGAAAAATAGGGATAACAAGTAAACATTTTTTAGAAGAAGATGAATATAGTGGAGAACAAGTTGTCGAAGTGGAACCAGTGAAAATAGAAATATTATCGAACAAAAACAAGCAATAAAAAAACCGTGGAGGCGTTAGAATGAAAATATTCAAAATATATGGAAGTGGAAGTGACAGCATCACAGCACTTGAACTTTTAGGTATGCTAGAAGATTGCGACAGTTCAATGAACTGAGGTCTTCAAATGCACTCGCTGTGGTAGAACATGCACTGTGCTGAGTGGGGGTGATATTTCTTGTTGTCTTTGTGAATTTGAGGGTGTAGAAGAATGAACTTGAAACCAAGAATTTGCCCGAAATGTAATAACAACTTAGTTTATCAAGATGACAGTTTTAACCACGAGTTTGGCACAGAAATTATACAATTTTATTACTGCGAGTATTGTGATTATCAAATAGACGCAGGAGAAGAGGAGGTAGATTATGAAGGAAACGAAACCAAGAATAAAAACAAGTAAAACTATGGAGTTGAGAAAGAAATATTTGAAGAAAGGCATAGAGTTGATTAACATAACATCGTTGTGCGAAGTAAAATTAGGAACAAGTGGTTGGTGCAATGACTTAAATGAACCGGAAGAAACTATACATCATATACAGATACACTATCGTGATGAAGTGATTGCCAATGTAGATGGGAATGGGATAAGTATAATTGATGAAAAATATATGAGTGTGAGTGTTGAAGAAGGGGATTTTATAATTTATAGAAAAGTGAATAAAGGAGGTGATTAAGATGCACATGTCTTGCGCAGTAATAACTACAACGACTGATAGAAGAGTTGCTGTTGGAGAAGCAACCGATATGTTTGAGGAAGCGTGTATAGGTTGTGAGTGCGGATTGCCAGAATGTGAAGAGTGCGCACACGGATACAATCCTTTCTATGATTGGTATGTCGTAGGAGGACGGTGGGAAGATACGTTCTCAGGCAAACATATATTTACAGTGAAAGAAGCACTTGAAAATCTCGAACTGTCTAAGAATGCGAAAGCACAAATCAAAACTTTTTTGCCTTGGCACATGATGATTTTTTCTTATGTGCGACAAACTCCTGAAGGAGCAATAATTACAGAAGACTGGGCTGAAAAATATAGTGAAGACACTTGGGAACAAGCGCTATTAGACGAGGCAAGAATCAATAGTGAAGACAATATCATAGTGGTAATAGACTACCACAACTAACATGAGGGATAAAATGGAAGACGACACAAAAAGATATTCTGTATACGTAGGAGGAACAGAAGTGAACGATTACTACCTGGACTTAAACCGAGCAACAGACTTGGCAGATGACTACGAACTAGATGGATACGACGAGATATGGATAAGACTTTGGACAAAAAAAGAACTGAAAGAACTGAAAGAACTGAAAGAATCGATGGAGGAAAAAAATGGGAACTGACATATACCTTAGTTATGAAGGCATAACTGAAGAAGAAAAGAACAAAGTTCAAATCAGGGCCAGTATTTGGATGAAGAAACAGAATTGGTTTCTTAGAAAAATATTTCCCTGTTTTTGGCATAACGAAGGGTTTGAGGAATTTGATTTTAAAGCGAATGGTGAGAACTTCGAACTTTTGTTGGTTGATTATATGGAAGATAGGATTGACCAAATAAATAGTGTGGCTGATGAGGAAGCTCAGGAAGATATGAATGAGGTTGATACGATTGTGGCAGAACTGGTTGCCACTTTCGCAGACAGTCCAGGAAGGCTTCAAAAAGGCACAACGAAATTAACAGAAGAACAAGAACAAGATTTCCTGATAGCTGTTCTTAACTTCTACAAAAAAGGATTGAAATTACAAAAAGAAGGATTGAAGCCGAAAATACTCATTTCTTGGTAGCGAACAATGAAAGAAACGGGAAGGCAAACAATTAAATATATGTTATATTTTTACACAAAAATTAAGGAGGAAAAACAATGAAATCTGAAACATTGGCGAAATTTATAGCAGAGCTCGCACTTGAGACTGTTGAGGAAAGAAAGAGAATTTACAGCCATATTGGTCTATGGGTGTCCGATATGAATGCGAGTAAAATTAAGGCACTGATAGTTGAAAATATTGCCAAAACGGTAGAAAAAGAAATTGTTGCTGAAAATACTGTTGCTGAAAATACTGAAACCGAAAAAAGAGGCAGGGGCAGACCTAAAGGTAAAAAAAGCAAGAATAAAAGTGAAAGAAAGATTAGGCGAAGAAAAAAATCTTTCAATAAGTGGTCGGCTGAAGATGATGCTACAATCAAAGAGCACGCTGAAAAAAACTACCCAGTAAAGAAAACTGCAGGCGTCCTGAAAAGAACACTTGGTTCAGTATACGATAGAAGACGAGTTTTGGGCGTCACAGAAAAAGACGGTAGAGGTAGAAAGCCTAAAGGAAAGCCTACAAAATGGAATGCTTTTCTGACCAAAACCGAAAAACCAAAGCCAAAACCAAAGCCAAAACCGAAGCTTACTGCTGTTCAAGAAAAAGATATTAAACTCTTAATTAGGGCAGGGGTATCTGTTGAAGATATTGCCAAGGCTATGGAGTTAAGGCGTGAAGAAGTTGAGCAATTTGCTTGGAAATAAAATCAACACAGTTGGGCAGATGAAAACGAATGAGACGGATTTATTAGAACTGGCTGAAAGAGTTAGGTCTGGTAATATTACTGAAGAGGATAAGCAAAGGTTCAACATAGAGACTACTAAAGCACTACGGGCGCAAGGAAATTGGGATGTTGCTGAAATTATTGCTAAAATCCATAGAAAGGACACTCGGAAATCAGTAATCGGTGCTATGAAAGAAACCAGAAGCCAACAACAACTCGATTATAGAGAAAAATACTTCAAGAAACATGGTTTTTATCCGAAGAACAATCCTGTTAAAAAGAAAATGACAATTAAAAGAAGAAGATGGACTGAGGTTGAATTAGAGTTGCTTGAAAAATATTATCCTTTGCTGATTACATCGGAATTGTTGTTGTTGTTTCCAGGGTTTACTCGGTCTCAGCTGGTAAGTAAAGCAAACAGAATGAGGCTTCTTAAAAAACAGTCAACGAGAGAAAGGTTCAGAAAAGAAAGGTTCAAATGATGAAAAAGTTTAGAAATTACTTCAAAGTTGGATTAATATTTGGACTGTTGTTAGTTCTATGGCCAAACTTAATCCATGAGCCTCTTCACTTCATTGCGTTACAATTACAGGGCGGAACAGGCTATGTGGTTTTAGATTTCATCCCGCCTATTGCTCCAACAACTACAACGGCCGTCGCTAATGTCACGCAGTTCTTCTTGTTATTCCCTTCAATGATAAGCGTCGCACTTCTTATAAGTCTATTATTATATAAAAGGAAAGGAGATTTCACAGGCATAATTTTGCCGACTTATCTGACCTTTGACTTGGTTCTGAATATTACAAACTACGCACACGAGTTCAATGACTTTCGTTATTTAGTGAGTTCAACACAAGAAGCAACGCTACTGTGTTTTGCCACAATTTTACTAGGACTTAGCATAATTTTAAGTTATTTCTTACAATATGGGAGGATGGAAAATGAAGAAAAAAAAGAAAGTATACTATGGAGCAACGCCTGAAGAAGTGATTCAATTTGGTATGATGCACAAAGATGCTAAAATAATACTACGGGGCTTGAACTTGAAACAACGCAGGCGGGAGTAGGTGGTGTATGAACGAACAAGAACTGTTGGTGAAGCAGTCGGCAAAAGTGTTGAACGCGTTAAAAATTAAAGTGTCTGGGCGTCTAGAATGTAAAGATAAAATTGCTTCTGATTTAAGATATTATCAAGGTTATAGGCGCGGCGTAGAAGATGCTTTGTTATCGATAGTTAGTGGCTTGCCTACAGAAGCAAAAATTCAATTACGGGACTGGTTAGAAGAGAAAAAAAATTAGGAGAGAAAAATGGCTAAAAAGCAGAAAAAAGCGTCGTCCGTTTCCTTTGAGTCCTGGACTAAAAAGGAAAAAGAGACTGTAAATCAAAAGCAGAAAAAAGAACTTAACATTCCGCAGATAGTTGCATTGCTCGGAGGAGGAGTTATTTTGGTGGCAATCATACTCGACATAGTTGCTACAATAACAACTCTTCTTGGTGCAGGAACTATTGCTATGGCGTGGTTATTGAAAAAGAAAAATTTTGGCAACAAAAGATAGAGGACAGGAAAATGAAGAAGGAAGAAGAAAGAGACATAATGCTAGAAACAAGAGATGCAATACTGAAATTGAGGATATTACATACAAGATATGTTGATTCAATAAAAGATTATTATGCCGACGGAGAAGAAGATTTTATGACTTGGCTAGATTTAGACAGGCATTACTTAAATGAAAGAGACAAAAGGGAATAAAAGATGAATCAACTACCTATAATGGGATTAATGATTGTGGCTGCATTTTTAGGAAGCATAGGGCAAATAGCACTTCGCAAAGCCAGTGACAAACTCGTGCTGACATTCCCTGCGTTGGCAACAAATTGGTGGCTCTATCTGTTCATACTGACTTACGGTTTAGCAGTAATAATCAACATAGTAGGCTACAAACTAGGTGGAAGGGTGGCAATAATCTATCCCGTCATAGCTCTATCATATATTTTCAGTGCCTTACTTGCTTGGAAATATCTTGGGGAGCAAGTAAATGGTTGGATAATTTTAGGATCCGTCACAATCATATTGGGTGTTGCTTTGATTGGATACGGGGGTAAATTTTATGTATGAGATTCGAAGAATCAAAGAAATTGTCGGCTATTATGTCAGTCTCAGTATGGATGGCGAGTAGAGTATTAAGGTTGAAATGATGAAAAAAATGAAAAAAACAAATGAGAGAAAAAAGACAAAGATAGAAAAGTATTGGACTGAGAATAGAGAGTGGCTCGCTTGGGTTGTTCTCATATTGGTTATCATATTAGCCTCAGTATTTTTACATTGGGTATCTGGCTTGGTGATTAATCTATGAAACTCAACATAAGAATTTATGGAGGCAAGAAAAAGTTGCCTGCTTACTTTGTTACGAACGAAAGAGGTTATGTATCTCAGATTTTTATGGCTGATGGTTATGACCGAATAGATAGCAGAATTGCCTTGGATGCTGCAAGAAAATGCATGAATGAAAATGCCAATATGGGCATTAAGAAAGGCGAAGTTGAAATGTCTTTAGATACTGAATCTCGTTGGATATTGAGACCTGTAAGAAGATGAAACACGATATAAAGACAACGGCAAAAATATTAGGTTGGACTTTTCTATCTATGATGTTAGGAATGTTCTTTACTCATTTCACAGCAATACGTGACGCAACTTTAACAGCAATGCCTGAATTGGCAGCATACGTTGTAATTATGGGCATGATTCTGGGTGGTGCAGTAATATGGTGGTTCGGAATCAGAAAGTTCAATCCTAAAGTAGTAGAATGGGTATTCATAATAGGTTTAGCCATTCTATGTTCAAAGTTAGTTCAGCTTTTCTGGCCAGATCCTTCTTGGACACGGTTTGCAGTTCAATGGAGTGTTGCGTGGGCCTTAGCAATGATTTTCAAACTCTATATAATCAACGCTCAGAGGTCTTGGCAATTTGTTAGAAAACATGAGTATCCGGCCAACTTCGTTATGATAACTGCGTTAGCAATGGCTGGTGCCGTTGTAGGCACAGGAATGAATATTGCGTTGGCTTTCGCACTGCTAGTATCAGTAGCAATATACGATGCGTGGGCTGTCTGGAAATCAGGAACTATGGTAGAAATGGCTATGTTCTTCATCAAACGAAAACTAGTTCCGGGCATTGCGATTCCTAAAAAGAAAGAAGGACACTATGCTATGCTTGGTGGTGGCGATGTGTTCTTTATCGTAATGATGGGTGCTGCTTTCTTCAATATGGGGCCGGGAGCTTCATTAATCATAATGGGTGGGATGTTTGGTTCACTAACGGGATTGTTCGTAAAAAGCAAACCGAAAGCATTTTATCCGGCTATTCCGTTTCTACTAGCAGGTGCATTAATAGGATTGGCAGTGGTTTGGCTCGTGATTTTAGTCGGATATGAATGGGTGCTCAAATGAAGATTTACAAAAAAAGATTTCAAGACCACATCATGCAGACACAATATGAACAACTCATAAAGAAAGGAGTGCACTGGCACAGAGCTGAACAACAAACAAAGAAAGCACACAACCAGTATTGGGAGGACTCGGAATGTATTGTTTGTGGACAACACGCAAAGGGCCCGCACTTTCCGAATCCCAGATATAAAAACACAGGACGAGCGAGGAAAGGACACAAAGAGGAGATATGATGGCTTTATTAGATGAACTCAAAGCAGATGCAGGAGAATTTGGAGTAACGATGGGGATACTTTTCTCGTTAGTAGCAGGACTTTGGCTCTGGCAGAAAGGAACTTGGGCAATCATAATGGTTGCTTTATTAATAGGAGCCGTATATGTGTTGTTTATGCTCAAAAGAAGGTAAACATTTATAAATTTGAGAAATATATACAACACACATACGCACAATATACAACAACATAAGAACAACGGAGGACAGCAAAATGGTAATTTTTCCACTTTCGTGGCCAGGAAAAGTAGTTTTGATTTTAATAGCACTAGCACTAGGTTTAGTTTACTTAATGATGAGCAAACCTGAACTTTGGAAGAAAATCACCGGCAGGAATAAAGATAAAAAATAGAGTTGAATGATAATGCCTGTATTATTTTGGATAATAGTGGCAACATCTCTGTTTGGAATCGGTTTTGCAGCTTGGAAACTCGCAAAAAAAGTCGATAAAGAAGAGCGTGAACTCATTGAGTGGATTGCTTACATAGAACAAATAAGGCGGTTGAATCCAGATAAAGCCCAATACTTGGAGTGGATGAGAGAAACAGGGCAAGAAAATTTATACTACGATGATGATGGAATAATGAGACAATGGTAAACGCAAAATGGTAGCAAGATCTATTCGCAGATATTGTAAAGAATGTGGTGAGCCTGTCTACAAAGTTATCGATAATAGAAATAAAACCATTTGGGAACAAGACCATGAGTGCGATCCTAAAAAAAGAGTGTTGTGGAAAGTGCAAGGACAAGAAGAACTATTAAATGAGGTCTCAAAAAATATGTCGCGTGAGCACGACCTTGGACCTCCTACGAGGACAAAAAACCGTCCTAACTATTTTTGTCGCAAATGTAAAAATTGTGGACAGGAGTTTTTCTACAAAAACGATCTGAAAGCATATCACAATTATCATAGTTTTACATATGGTTGTCCTGGAAAGATGAAAAAAGAGGAAAAAGAAAATGGCGTTTGACTACCAAATAAGTAAAGCAATAGATATCAGCGTAGAAACAGACGCATCAGGACAAAGAGCCATAATTTTGGACTTCAAATATGTCAGGTTCATACTAAGGTTAGATGACAAACTCAAGACAGAAAAGTTAGTAGAAGAGCTAACGGGCAAAAAGAGAAACGAGGACAAAGACAAGAAAGTGAAAATGCCTAATTTATATAAAAGATAGCAAGGAGCAAGCAAGAGGTAACTGTATGGCTGAGATGAGAACAAAGTTAGTAGGAGTAACATTCAAAGATGAAGGAGAACACGGAGATAGACAGTTGAACATCAAACAATTGCAACCTAACCAGAAACTGTTCTTCCATCATGAAAAAGATAATCCTTTTGACCCTAACGCAATGAAAGTTTACGCAGATGAACAGTTAACAAAACCTCTGGGCTACTTAAAGAAACAGCTTGCGAGTGACTTAAATACCCAAAAAAACATGGGTTGGCACTACAGCTTAGAAGTTGAGCAAATCACAGGAGATGATTCTAAATCTATGGGTTGTAATGTAAAAATAACAGCAACTAAAGAGGAGCGAGCCAAATATGATTGATTTATTGATAACTGCTCTGGCAGTTCTGTTGGTAATGATTCCTTTCGTAACATATGTGCGCATGCTATCAAAAGATTTCGGATTACTGAAAATTCCCTTACACATAATCAATGCAATGGGCGTCGTGTTGGGGCTTACATTCCTAACGCTGACTTTTCTTCCGGCAAACTTACCCACCCTTTCAACTGAAGATGCAAGTCTGACAAACCAATTAATCTTAAAAGAATCTATGTTCGAAGGAGTTAACTTCATATTCAGAAGCAACAACATCTTACCTTCAAAACTGACAAATCCTAAAAGCATAGGCTCATACAGTCCTGCCATAAGAGTGATAGTTCTGAAAGACAGTGCCACTCAAGAAGTCTTAGCTCACGAACTGGGCCACCACATTTGGTTCTTCCACTTGGGCAGAGTAGATAGAGAAAACTACAAAACAATATACCAAAGTGGTAATCATCCTACCGAATATGCATCAACATCAAAAGAAGAAGATTTCGCCGAGTCTTTTGAATTATACGCATTAGGCTATGAAAAATACTTAAGCGACAACAGATTGAAATTTATGGAGGAGGTTTATGAGAAATTCAGATAAAAGTGAAATAAAAATCTACAAAACTGTGCGGTTGAAAGAAGACACTTGGCAAAAACTTGCGCTAGTAAAGGCCAAAACCAAAGCCAAAACTTTTGATGAGATAATCCATAATATGGTGCGACAAAAGTAAGAAAGGTAGAAGAGAATGGCACACAAACTAACGGCAAAAAGGTATATGGAGCAACGTAAGAAAATGATTCGGGAAGAAATGAGTCTCGTTTATAGAAGAGAAAACTTAAACAAACAACTCAGGTCTTTGCGCAATGAAATGCAGGGTTTAGACTTAGCAGCGCTTAGATTGGAGGAGAAAAAATGAATCCTAGTTGGCAACATTATGATAACGCAATTTGTGAATTCAGACACAGAATAACGACTTGCATAACGGAAGAGCAGAAAATCCCTTATGTGCAGAAATATCAGTTTCAACTACATCTAATGAAAGAAATAGATCTCAAAGAAATTGACAGAAGTTCTGATTTGGTCAGAAGGATAGAAGAACATTCAAAGTGGCTGAACGACTATCTCAAACCAACAGAAACAAGATAAAGTCTTAAATACTCCAACCGATTTGTTATGTTGTCAAGGGTGGTTATGCAGTGGTTGCAATGACAGGTTGTCGTAAGACAGATGTCGCCTACCCTTGACCTTTTCAATCAACTATGCTTACTTGCCTCAGAAGTCAACCTATTTCTATCATTATACAAGTAAACTATGGCGTCTTCAAGAGTTCTAAGTCTCTTATCTGCCTTAATCCTTGACAATAATGAATGTGTTTTCTTACTAAGTCTTATCATTGTAAAATCGCTGGCTTTCATTCTATACTCTACCATTTCAATCACCTTCTAATCAAGAACGGCGCATCTATATAAGCCTTTTGAATTTTTAAAAAACAAAATATACTAAATAGATAGGAGGGTATAATTTTTATAAAACCCAGAAACCGGCTCAACTGCCAAACGCCCAAACACGAGTTCTACGGCGCCTATAACGTGATAT
>CAZPUM010000019.1:0-25163 GCA_964589765.1 uncultured Methanosarcinales archaeon | reverse complement strand
GGTTCCTTGCTTTTGAGGCTACTCAGAGGAGTAGTGATCCTGCCAAGATGAACTTACGCAAGGTCGCGGATATGGCAGATGTTTCAATCCAGAACAATTTTTCAAACAAAGAGGATTTTTACAGAGCCATTGACAAAGAGATATTGCCGTTACTGAAAAATTACGAGCTTGCGCTTACTGGAAAATCCTGATTTGATAACAGCTTTTTTTCCTGAAAGTTTAGAAAGATATTTCTCGAGCTCCAGATTTGCCTTGCCATCCTCTGGCTTCGCAGAAATAGCAACGACTAACTCGTCTTCAAACTTCAGAACCTCATTTTTTCTAGCGCCAGGTCTTACTTTAACCTGAACGGAATCAATGTTTCTTAGTCTTTCCATTTGAATAACTGCTGAAAAATATCTGAAACCTAAATGGGTCCAATCCTTCTAAAGGCATTTCTGTGCCTCCCCATATGTACGCGGGTTGCGTTATAGACGTGTGTTTATAACGTGGTTCTTTACAGGATTTTAATGAGAAACTGTCAAATCGGGTGGTTTGTCTTCTGTGAAACTTACTCATAACACGAGGAACTGCCACAACATTTATAATGCCTATGTATGGCACAGTTTTATGCCCAAAAAGAAAGAGGAAACCCCTCTGAAACAGTTCTGGTACTGGCTCTGGCATGGGGACAGTATACTGAGCTGGATTGTAAGCATAGGGCTTGCTTTTGTTGTGATTAAGTATGTTGTTTATCCTGTTCTCGGACTTATTATGGGTGCCCAATTTCCTGTTGTTGCCGTTGTCAGTGACAGTATGGAACATAACATGAAATTTGAGAATTGGTGGGCTCAGCAAGAGGACCATTACCTTAGGTATGGCATCACTTCTGAAGATTTCAAAACATATCCTATGGATGGTGGGTTCAACAAAGGAGACATAATTCTTCTAATAGGTGTTGCAGAGGAGAAAATCAAACAAGGGGACATAATTGTATTTTGGGGTGGTAAAGCGTATCCTATCATTCATAGAGTGATAGCGGTGGACTATGATGATGAGGAAGGAAGGTTCTTCCAGACAAAAGGGGATAACAACCTTGGGCAGATAATCAATCCTCCTTTCCTGGATGAAAGAAAGGTGACATACACAAAACAGTGTACTTCTGACCCTTCAGGGGAGTGTCAGGTAATTCTTGGTAAGGCTGTTTTCAGAATACCCTTCCTTGGTTGGGTGAAGATATGGTTTGTCTCTTTGCTTCAGGTCATTGGGCTCAATGTGGCCTAAACAGGCGGAACAAGAAAGACGTAACTTTTATCTTTAGCGACAAGCACTTCTTCTCCGTTCTCGAAGTCAACAGGAGAGTACCTACTTAGGACGGGCTCAACCGGTTGGTAAGTTTCAGGGTCAAGAACCTCGAAAGGTTCTGTGTTTGTAACCTGAGTAGACAACTGCTTTAACACCTCGGCATCTCCTCTAACGAAGGAGAACGATTCTAACTTGCCGGTCATAAGGTTCTCCGCCTTAACCTTGTTTCCTATGCCGAGAATCAGAAAGTACTGTTCATCTTTCTTGATGATACACCCCTTTGTATACTCAGGAAGGACAACCAAAGCATTAGTTCTGTAAAGAATTTTTCCTGCCTGTTTGTCCTCAGAAAAATGCTGAGCATTCAGCTTAAGCTCGCCCCCGAACTCCTTGTGCAGTTTCTTTGCAATATTCCCAATAGCACGGTGGTCGGAGATGTAGTAATCGGTTCCATTTTTTCTATCAATCCTGTTGCTGAGATGGACTCCTTTGGTTGAAGCCTGATGAAGAAAACCCTTTAGTCGGAGTTTGCTAAGCTCAGTCTCATTCCTAATCTGTAATGCTCCCTGATGATATGTTGGAGATTTCTTTTTGCAAAGTTCGCAAATAGTAACTTCGTAATCTAGAGGGACCTCGTACTCCTCTTGGTAATCGTGAGAAATCTCTTCATTCCTTCCTTTGACAATAGCAAGAACAGTTTCTGTACGTTTGATTCCTGGTTTGCGAAGAAAATCAGGCTCTGTGAACTCCACGGTTGATATAAGACTGCCTGGGTTGGGCTTCAGACTATGGTCTAGTGAACGTTCTATAGCTTTTAGAGTATCAATCTTTTTCCAGGTTCCATCAACATGAATCCTGGGACACTCAGCACATAAAGTGAGCTTTCCGGGTTTAACCTGTCTTATTAAGGGATACTGGCTTCTAACGGACTTCTCGTGGATTTTTGCCAGGTCCTCGCGGGTCATTTTTGCCATATGCTTGTGGACGTAAGGCTCCTTTTAAAGAGCTACCGTTCTTTGAGCTCTTCTAGAATGTCTCTAACGATTTTTTCGTGACCTTCTCTTTTCAGAGTTGTGCCTCCAGCTCCTTTGTGTCCTCCACCGCCATACTTTGCGAGTATCTTTCCTATGTGGGGCTTACAGGTGGGCCTCCAGGTGTTTTCATATGCGGCAATCCTGACAATATTTGGATTATCCTCGTCATCTCTGATGTAAACAAAAAACTGGCATTCAGGGTACTCTAGGTAGACTCTGAAAGCGTTAGCACCTCTAACTCTTTTCTTTCCGCGAAAATCCGCGATAACTAAATCGCCATCGATTTTCAGTTCTGCCTCTTTGAAAAACTGCTCTTGAAGTTGTTTGTCTTCTTGAACATGTCTCTGAACTGTTGGGTGTTTTGCAACCTCCCCAACAGGTAGGTGTGATAACATATCGATAAGTTCCAGACGGAACTTGTCGTCAGCATCCTGGTGGATCAGACTGATGCTAATCTGTTCAGCAGCGTCAGGTTCCATGATGTCTTCAGGGCTGTACTTTCCGCTGTCGATAATATCGACACGTTCGATAAGTGGTTTGAAAAATGATAAATCATGTTCGTTCTTGTATTTTCTGTAGATGTATCCTCCACAACTGAGTTGTGTTGTGTCAAGATTGTAATGCGGACTTTTTGGTGGCTCTGGCTGTGCGTGATGGTCGAACCATAGGGCACAGCCCTCTTTGGGAAATGGCAGGTCTGCAACAATATCTGTTGGTTCCGCCATAAAGAGTCCTCTTTGAATCTCAGATGGCTCTACAAAAACTATGTTATCAACATTGAATATTCTCTTAAGTAGAACTGCACAAGCAACTCCGTCAAGGTCTGTATGAACAACAATTCTTTCGGGAGGTATCTCTAAACTCATGATGCGTCACGCCATTTGTACTTGCATTTGACGCACTGCAAAAACTTGGTCTCCGGTTCGTCAGACGCGCGAGTCTGTCTTGTCCACCAGTATGCCTCTTCGTGACCACATTTAGGGCACTTCTCTTCAGTAACAGGGTGTGTGTTGTGATTCTCATCAAGAACTTCAACGCTTTTAGACTCTTTATTTACAGTTTCCTTAAGCTTTCCGTCCTTGACACCCATCTTCTTTAGCAGTGCCATCATATCTTTATTTCCCATTGGATTCACGGCTCAAGGTCTAGTTAAAAAGGTTGTGGTGATAACCCTTTTATAGAGGGTGTTGATGTTTAGAACATGGTTCACTATTATGATTCTGAACAGAAGTCTCCTTTGTCTCCTGAGAAGATTAAAATTGTGGCTCGCGGTGTTGATGTTGATATCTGGTCTGGTTCGGGTGTTTTTTCACGAAGTGAGTTGGACAAAGGAACCCAACTTTTGCTTGACACTTGTGTTGTTGAAGAGGGTTGGCTGGTTCATGATTTGGGATGTGGTAATGGTGTTGTCTCAGTGGTTATAGGAACTGTGTTTCCTACTGTAAAAATTATCGCGTCGGATGTTTCGAAAAGGGCATGTAAACTTACTAGAATGAACTCTAAAGAGCACGGTCTTGATTTAGACGTTCGTAATTCTGATGGATACGAAAAGATTGACGAGACCTTTGACACAGTCCTTTTGAATCCTCCTTATGTAGCTGGCAGAAAAGTTGTTTTCGGTTTGATTGAAGATGCCTCAAACCATTTGAAGAAAGGGGGTTTGTTGCAGGTTGTGGCTCGCCACAATAAAGGAGGGGGAATGATTATGAAAAAGATGGAAGAGCTATTCGGAAACTGTGATGACTCGCGAAAACAATCAGGGTTCAGGGTTTATCTGAGTAAGAAGTGAGTTTGATTGATTTGTTGTGTGAAGTAGGACTTGTGGTTTACGATAGAAACTCAGATATTTAACGAACTTTTAGTGTGGTTTTTAGTATACTGGTTGAAAAGATTTATATACTAGTTACTACTAATATGGTTTGCGACAAAGGTGCTTTGCGCCTTACTAACCGACCACCGTGGGTAAGAGTAATACTTCTTAGCTACTGGCAGTCGGCCTAAAAAATGACAGCAGTACGAAAGGTTTCCCCGGAACAATGGAGCTATGAGATACATAGAGCTATGGAGGTCCGGAAAGCCAACAAGGTAAAAGCACAAAGGCTCAAGTTCAGGTACTATGAAAGAGTCCTTGGGAAACTGATGCCTGTGCCAATAGTTATAGGACTAACAGCGATTGTATTGCTGATTAAGTTCTACGGTTGGCAGGACCTTGGCAAGCTGGCTCTAAGCTGGGTTGTCTCTGTTACAATCATCAGCACTGTTGTCTACCACATGTTCAAGCGCTTCGAAGCAGAAGTATTCAATTAGAGAAGCGCTTATCCAAACGTCCCTTAACAAAAGGACGTAACCGCGGAACCCATGAGTGGGTTAACTGCAGGGTGTTCCAAACCCTGGAACGCCTGGCGACAGAACACGCGAACGTCTGGAACGTGAAAAGGTCCAGGGGCCATGCCTACGCCTATTGACGACAAGGAATACAAATAGAAGGATTAAGTAATGACGGCTGGCAAGGACGGGAGACCACATCACGAGTTGAGGCAACCCTTCCAGGAGAAAACCTGGCAAAAAAACGCGAATAGTGGTATCGAAGTTGGCCACAATACCGGTAGCGGATTTGACCGGGAAAGCGAAGAGGTGAGAGCTGTTTTGCCGAACCGGCGCGGATTGCGACGGGAACGCCAAACGGCACTGAGGAACACCTTGTTCCTCAGATTCTCCTCTTTTTTTTAGCTGTTGCTATAAAATATTAAGGCATTATCCTAAGAAGTTTGTATGCGAACCTGTCAGCAACTCTGATGCTGTCATCAGGCTCAGCATAGAATAGCAAAACACAATTTTCTTCCCCTATGATTGCGTTTTTATCTGAGTGTATAAACTGAATAACTGTTGTTTTGTTGGTTGCTGTTTCACAACTTGCTATCTCAATTTCCAGAGTCTCATTACTCTCAGCAGAAAGTGCACTTCTTGTAGGGATGTTCAAAAGATTGTATTTTTGGCCTGTTACTTTTGCTATCTCAACACCTCCTACTACTGGTCTGCTTCCTGCGAAGGGGTGGATGGAAATAACGATATTTTCTGGTCTGTGGCCAAAGATTGGCCTGTCAGCATCAGCATCAACAAGAATATCCTCCAGTTCTGTTGGGTGGTGGTGGAAAGGTATGTTGTAAGGTTGGTTGCCAACCTGAATCTGTGTCACCCAAAATCCTTCTCTTGATTGAGCAAAATCAAACCCGTTGTATCTGTACTCTTCCCTGAAGTTGTTGTTATCCCAATTCTGATATGCCTGGAATCCAAAAACTATCGCGAACAGTATGATTATTGCAATAAAGAATTTCCAAGTGGTAATTGGGGTTCTATTGGGTTTCTTGTTCGACATAATCCATCATTCCGTAGTACTCGAAGATTATTCTGTCCTTCATCAGCATCATCTCTCTTTCAGCTGCTGACATGGTGATACAGTTATCTTCTACTGTAAGTCTTGCTGTCTCGTTAGTGAGGTTAAAGACAAACATGGGTGTTTGCGAAGTTGCGTTTTCACAACCTAAAACGGGAAGTCCGAATTCATTGTCTCGTAACATGCCGTTGGCGGTTTTTCTGAGAGCGAGGCTCATCTGAAGCCGGGCATAGTCGATATTGCCTGCATTATACTCATCGTACTCTGGGTCCGACAAGAGAGCAATGTTCTGTGAGCTTTTCATCAGTTCAATAGCGGCAGGATCGACCTCAAAGTACGCTACTTGGGCAGGCAATGATTGGAACTCGACCTGCTGACCGTTAATATCTGTCACAAGAACCTGTCCTCCGTTGGAACGGGTCTCGAGTGTGAACTCGTAATCTCCGTAGGTCATAGGAACCTCTGTGTTGTATGCGGGATTATAGTTAATCACTCCAACAATACCGAAAATCATCAGGAAGGCCATGAAAAGACCGCCACCTATTACGATGCGCTTTTTTCTCCGCTCTTCTTTTCTGAGAATTGTACCCTTCCTCAACTCGGCCCCCTTAGGCCTTTTCCTCCTTGGCTTGACCATAATGTCTGGCAAAGGACTGGATTCTTAAAGGTTTTGGGCCATTTGAAGAATTTCTAATGCGTTTCTGAAAGAAGTTTTCTGGTACCATGTTGGTCTCAGAAAGTCTAGATGTCCGAACTTTTCAATCATTCTGGCCTGTGCAATCATCTCGGCAACATCTTCTCGGTCGTGTTCAATGATATCTAAAGCTGTTTTAATGTCTAGGCCCATCCTTCTTTGAATTTTCTCTAAGTACTGGTCAAGTAGTCCGTTCTGTTCTATGAAATGACCTTCCTCGTGGCATCTTGTAAAGAATGTTGATTCTGGTGTTTCCAATCTTTGGTAGAAAATATGGCTGTGTTTTGTTTTGTCTCCTTTAGGAAAACACACGTGTGCTCCCGCAGGAGGATCGATGAATAGTAGTTGAATCTCTTTTTCAATCTCAGAGTCTGCGTGTCTGGTAATCCCGTATTTTTCTAGAAGGGTGATGAACTGTCGGCCCATACAATCTACAACCCCTTCATCCGTGAATGTATCTCCATCAGGTATTCTAGGTGCAAAATTCAAAGCTTCCAAATACACACGGGTCATCCTTACCACCAAGGTCCGTATGGTCCTGGTGCTCTGTTAACAGGAGCCCATGGATAGAATATCGGGTCTGTAATCACAGTCACAGGTGGTCTGTATACCACAAAAGGCTCAATAATGGGTCTTGGTACAATTTCGATTTTAGCGTATGCCCTTGCAGTACTTGGGTTTGCTATCTTTGGAAGAACTATGCTGTATCCTGAACACTCTGAGGGTGTTTTTTTGTGAAGAATTTTTATTGTCTCACAAACATCATCCATGTCGTTCCATCTTCTAAAGGAGGGAAATGTGCTCATGAAGAAGGCTAGTTCTTCGTAGGAGTACTGTGTGATATCCCTGTTGTTTTTCTTAACAGGATCATACACGTTTGTGACTGGCAAATCCTTTTGGTATGCTATTGCCATGGGCATTGCCAGAATAAAGGCCAGTAGTACTAGACCGAGTATCTTTCTCATGGTCTGGTGGTGGTCTGTTTCTTTTTAAATGTTTTGTTTTTTACTACTTTTTAGTGGCACTTAAAGGGGTTGTGCCTTTTTTAGTCCTTATGTGTACAGCTGTGTCTGCTTCTCCATCTTTCGGTTGAATTGGTTCTCCAATGCCAGAAGTGCGTCTTTGGCGGCCCTTCTAACGTCCCAATCGTCTGAAAACGCGTGGTAGCTTCCTTGGTCGCTAAACAGGTGTGCGTAGCAACCAACGCGACTTCCAACCCTTTTGATGTGCAGATGCAGGGTTGCAGCTCCAAACTTGTGCCAGTGTTTATCCAGGAATTCGCCCGCCTTAATCTTTAAACTCTTCTTGATTAAACTCGGAAGAGGTAGATCTGTGGTAAGCTCCACTCCTGCCAGATTAACACTGGGTACAAGGTTTACTTTTTGTTTCATCCCGTCACCCCACTCATACAAAGTATGACAAATTTATAACAGTTGTGGAATAATTCGCTAATTTTGAATCTAAAAAACCATTTTACTTGTATCTTTATTGTAACTATTTACCGCTCTGTTTAAATACTAAAAACTTCATTTTTCAATAATGGCAGAGCCGTGCAACTGTGCACGAATATATCCCCTAAGGATACTTTCACGTAAGTGGAGCTATTTGGTTTTGAGATCTTTAAGAAATAGAATGACCTTTTCAGAAGTCCAAAAAGAGCTGAAATACATAACAAACAGAATTCTATCCCGTGAGCTTTCATTATTACAAGAAGACGGTCTCGTACTCTCCAAGGATGGCAGATATAGGTGTACTCAGTCAGGTCTGGACCTGATAAGAGCGTCAGATAAACTTGTAGATTGGACAGAAAGGTACAAGTGCGTAAAAAGATGTCCTTCAGAGCAGAAATGCAGTCTTTGCGCAACCTATCCTGCCGTAATCGGCGCGAACAGACATTCTTAATTCACATAAACCTTTAAAACTGGACCTCTCGTCCAGTTATGATGCGTTCAGACAAAGAGACAAAAAAGTGGTTTAAGAGCCAGGCAAGTGCACACCCTGACAATTTCTACGCTACTGGCGTACTGAAGAGGGAGGGGTTCACGAGAAAGCAGTGTGCCTGTAAAACGTGGTACTGGACTGTCAACGAATCTCAAGACCACTGTGGAGACCCTGCCTGTAGCGGAGGCTTCAAACTCTTTGATGAGAACCCTGCCAAGAACATGATGACATACATTGAGGTATGGCAGAAGTTTGCTGATATGCTTGGACAGAGGGGATACAAGGTTATGCCCCGCTACCCTGTGGTTGCGCGATGGAATCCAACAATGGACTTTACCATCGCGTCAATTGCGGCTTTCCAACCGCACGTTGTTTCAGGCGAAGCTGAACCTCCTGCTGAAAAACTAGTGATTCCTCAGTTCTGCTTAAGGTTTGGTGATATTGACAACGTTGGAATCACGGGCAGTCACATGACAGGATTCATCATGATTGGTCAGCACAGTTTTGTCCCGCCAGAGCGATGGGACCAAGCAACAGCTTTTCAGGATTTGTATGACTGGTTCACAGTAGGTCTGGGACTGCCCAAGCATGAACTTACCATGCACGAGGATGCCTGGGCTGGCGGTGGAAACTACGGGCCTTGTATGGAGTTCTTCTCCAGGGGCGTTGAACTGGGTAATCAAGTCTACATGCTCTATGAGCAGACCCCTAATGGAGACAGAGAGTTATCCCTAAAGGTGTTGGATATGGGGATGGGAATGGAGAGAAACGCGTGGTTTAGTCAAGGTAAAGGAACTATGTATGATGCTACATTCCCTCTTGTTATCCAGATGATACTTGACAAGACAGGGCACACTCCCGATATAGATTTACAAAAAAAATTCCTTCCGAATGCTGCCTATCTCAACATAGATGAGGTTGATGATGTCCAGGAAGCATGGGCGAACGTCGCTTTGAAAGTAGGTGTTGGTGTTGAGGAACTTAGAAAAGGGATTGAGCCTTTACAGGCGATATACTCTATAGCTGAGCATGCGCGCGCTTTGTTGTTCGCTTTAACTGATGGTGCTCTGCCATCAAACGTAGGAGGAGGTTACAATCTCAGAACTATTTTCAGAAGAGCACAGTCCTTTATCGATAAGTTTTCATGGAAGCTTGATATGGGAGAGGTTGCTGAGTGGCACGCCCGAGAGCTCGAAGCGATTTTCCCAGAACTACTTGACAGTATAGAGCAGACCAAAAAAATTCTTTCTGTTGAGAAAAAGAAATACATCGAGAACAAGAATCGTGCCAAAGCGATAATAGAGCGTGAAGTAAAAAAAGGTGAGATAACTACTAATAGACTTATTGAGCTTTATGACTCTGACGGAATAAATCCTGAAGATGTTGAGAAATATGCCAAAGAACACGGTGTCAAGATTGATGTTCCTGACAAGTTCTACCAGATGGTATCTGAGCGTCATGAGAAATCAGAACAGAAAACGGCAACAAAGCGCGAACTACACTTCGATATTGATGATGTTCCAAAAACAGGATTGTTGTATTTTGATACGTATGATCTGATTGAGTTTGACTCTGTTGTTGTAAAAGTTCTTGATGAGAAACATGTGATACTGGAAAAGACAGCGTTCTATCCTACTTCAGGGGGTCAGGAGCACGATACAGGAGTATTGACTGTGAATGATACTGATTACACTGTCATTGACGTTATTAAGCAAGGAGGCGTTGTCATTCATGTACTCGGAGAAGAGATAGATTTCTCACCTGAAGACAAAGTTCACGGAAAGATTGACTGGGAACGTCGTAAGCAGTTAGCACAACACCATACTGCGACACACATCATAAATGGTGCTGCAAAGAAGGTTCTTGGCAACCATGTCTGGCAGGCAGGCGCTGCTAAAACAACTGAGAAAGGGCGCATTGATATTACGCATTATGAAAATCTTGCTGAAAAGCAGATAGTTGAGATAGAGGAAGAGGCTAACAAGATTGTTGAAGCTGATATAACCTTGAAGCACGGCATAGTTCCAAAAGGAAGGGCTGAGGCTGAACACGGGTTCAGATTGTACCAGGGAGGGGCTGTCCCTGGAAAAGAGATTCGTGTTGTTGACATTCCCGGATATGACACAGAGGCCTGTGGAGGTACCCATCTGAACCGAACTGGTGAGGTCGGTAAAATTAAGATTCTCAAATCCTCGAAAATTCAGGATGGTATTGTAAGGTTGGAGTATGTTGCGGGTGCTAAATCTGAACAGATGAGCGAGTCAGAAGGTGCTCTTTCTGAAGAGATTCAGAAATTGCTCGGCGTTTCGCCAGAGTACTTCCCTTCTGCAGCGGATGCTTTGTTTAGGAAATGGAAAAAGGCCAAGAAAGGCAAGCTTGACTCTTGGGTGGAGCCCGAGCTTAAGCCCTATAAGGGGGATTTTATTGCCAAGACTGCTGAAGTCCTAAAGACACAGCAGGAAAACATAGTGAAAACAATCAAAAGATTCCAGGGAGATATAGATGGAAAGTGATGATCTGGTTAGGATTTTGAAACACAGCAACGATTTGAAAAGAGTCCCGCGAACCGGTTGGGTTCAGAAAGTTGGGATTCAGGATGCTGAGTCTGTTGCTGCGCACTCTTATGGAGTTACGCTGTTGGCTGTGGCTCTTGCTGAAAGAGCAGGTTACGATCCATTAAAACTTGCGAAGCTTGCTTTGGTTCACGATTTATCTGAATCTATTGTGGGAGATATTGTCCACAAAAATGGTTGCGAGGATGATGACCGAATCAGGGAGGATAAGGAAAGTAAAGAACTGGTGGCGAATGACAGAATTTTTGGTTCCACTGAATGGAGGCCTTATGCGGATGATGCTGTTAACCTTGGTTCTCCTGAAGCTAAATTCTTAAAGGAACTTGATAAACTAGAGATGGTTTCACAAGCTTTAGGGTATGAAAATATTGCAGAAAATCCTGAAGCACTCAGAGAGTTTTGGGAAGGTGTTGAGGCTAAAATTGAGAATCCAATAGTCAAAGAAATATTCTATAAACTAAGGGCAAAGAGTAGGTTGTATTCTAAGAAAAAAGGATTACTTTAGAACCGAAATCTGCTCATCGAGCTCGTTGATTCTTTCAGCTAGGAACTCTTTTGTGCGGGTGTTGTCTTGCTCTTGTAAGATGCTTCCACACTCGGCACACTTGAAGTTCTGGTCCATGGCCTCTTCAAAAGTCAGCCTGGTACAGGTCCTGCCACAGATGTAGAACTGTGCCGAGCTCTCCTCTGCGAGTCTTTCCTGGAGTCTGTCCAGCTTGTTCTGTAGCATCTTCTTCTTTAGCTGTGGAATCATGTACTCGTTGAAATCCCAATAGCATATGTACCAGCCCTTAATGCGGTCCTTTTTACGAATGAAGCTAACGATGTTGTGTTCGAGAAGTTGGTAGAGAGTTCCGCGAACCTGATTGATCTCCTGTTCAATCTCCTCGGCAATAATGAATTCGCTGATCTTCTCTTTTCCCGTTAGGAATTCGATGATCGGCATAGCATGTTCGCCAACGAGCTCGCTCACTACCAAAACTGTGTCATCCAAGATGACATTTGCTTGTATAGTCTGCTTTGCCATATGATAATACCCCCATTGCCCAACAGCGCGTAGCGCCAATCGGAAAACGTAGTATCTTACCCGTTTTTTCGCTTTAAATACTTTTGTGTTTTTTGGGCAATTTCTATGTTTCTTTCCGGTTATCTGTCAAATGCCGGGCCCAAACCTTATCTCTAAGCTCTGGACAACGCCCCCTTGCGTCCTATGTTCTTAACGGTAAACAGATTATATAAATGTTTCGTTTCTGTAACTACTAGAAAGTGAATACTATATCTTGTCACAAGGGACTTCTGCAATCACATGCATATCGGAACAGACCGCTGTGCAGAGGGTATCGACAGTAACAGCCCTCTGTCCAACAGCAACACATACGGGTTCGCCCTCACAGGCATCGCAGTCATACGAATCTGCAGGGTCAACAATAGCCATTCCGGTGATGTCTCCTGAGGGCATTCTAGCAACCGTAACGAGCCCAACGAAACCAACGAGTGCGATAAGCGCAATCAATGCAAGAAGCGAATGGTGGCTGTCCTCCTTTACCATAAGATTCCTCAACTTTTACAATATATAAACGTATCCTCAGGGAATCCGATTAATCTGCTTGACAAGGTATTCGTCGTCCTCAGATGATTCTTGGGGGTTGGGCGCGTCAGGAGGACTATCCTTTGGTCGTGAGGTCTGGACGGGACCTGCCCCCTCGTCAAGTGCATCCTTGATTTTATCAACATATGTTGACATCTGATTCTGGTCAATCTCCTTGCCCTGCCACAAAAGGTCAAGACCATCATTTTCGTATCTGGCAATAATGTCTGCCTGTGCTTCAGAGTCCTTTACAGTAAGAATTATGTTTGTGCCCTGGGCTGAAAGTTTCTCGAAAAGAACGCTTGCTGCAATACTGGCAGTTAAGCCTACTGGAATCATATCTTCGGGTGAAGCACTGTTGATTTTCATTCTGACGTGACCTTTGGCCACGCCCTTTTCAGGGACGTCCAGACTGAAAAGGTTGTTCTCATGAATCATTCGGACTCACCTCTTGTCTGTGTGTGTGCCCTGTATTTTTTGGCCAACTCGACGATATCAACCCCCTCAAAAAACGATGCTAGTCTGGGATTCTCTCCAACAGACTGAGCCAGTTGTTCAGGGTTCTCAAGAACCCAGGTGCGCAACCCCTCATTGTTATCAATAAAACTGAAAAGTTCTGAATCGGACATGTCCTTTGCTTTTTTCTCTGCGGTCCCTGTTTGGGGTTTCTGTGCTTCGTCCTGAGCTCTTAAAACTCTAGAAAGAGCGTGGATATCAACCCCCTCAAACAGCTTTTTCAGTTTAGGTGATTTACTAACATAATCCTCTACAAAACTGGGCTGTGCAATAATCAGCTTTCGAAGTTCTTGGTTTGTTTCTAAAACTGTCTGAAGAGCATCCATGGTGCTGTCAAACTCCTGTGTTTCGGGAGTTTCGTCTGGTGGTTCTTCCTCAGAAGGTTCTCTGAAAACAGGGACCTCTGATGGTTCTTCAGGTACAGGTTCAGGAACGGGTGCCTCTCTCTGTAACAGGTCCTGTCTGCCAAGGTGGGTTACAGCCTGTTGTGCTGCTTGCGCAAATGTTGCGCCCAGAGCAACTGCATCTGCCTGGTCAACAGTGAGTTCATCAAGGTCAAGTTTTGAAAGGCCGTCTCCAGATTCTCGTGGGATGATATGCATCATCGCGTGAGGTGCCTGTTGCCCTGCGGCATAACCGTTAGCAGAGAATATTGTGACCTTCTCAGCCATTGTGGCTTTTTTCACTGCGTGAGCAACTCTTGTGGCTGTTGCAAACATGTTTAGGAGCAGATCTTGTGGTAACAACTGCAGTATTGGTGCGTGTTCTTTTGGAAGAAGAATTACATGACCTGGTGATGCGGGGCGAATGTCCATAATTCCAAGGTAGTTATCATCTTCGTACACTTTCTGGCTTGGAATCTCTCCTGAAATAATCTTACAAAAAATACACTGTGCTTTCTGCTTTTCAAGAATCTCTTCAGGGGACAGGTCATCACTCATGCTTTCTCGTGAATGTCGTGGCTATTTAAGAATTCCTAGTCATGCTGGACTCGGTACTTGTTTACATTTGTTACTAGGTCGTTTCCTCCTGCTTTAAACTCGTCGTACGCTTGCTGAATAATCTCTAATGCTTGGTCGTCATTTTCAGCGCAGTATAGAAGGTCAACGTCTTGAGGGTCGAGAAGCCTCTGTTTCAATGGCCATTTTTTAATCCAGTCAACAAACTCTGGCCACATATCGCCCATGAGAATTATTGGAATTCTTACTGTGTGATGGACCTGAATAAGTTGCCATGTGTAGAGAAGTTCTAGTAAAGTGCCCACTCCTCCTGGTGCAACAACAGCAACATTTGCTAGCATCATAAAGGTGTCCAGTCTGTCTGAGAACCTTGCAAACTCTTTTTTAACATGAAAATGTCTACTGTCAATCTGTTCTCTAGGAAGTCTTATTTGTAATCCTATTTCATGCGCCCGGTTGTCACGCCTTCCGGCGAAGTGACCGCTCATAGCTGCATCCATCAATCCGGGCCCTCCTCCAGTCACGACATCCCATCCGTTTTCACCGATTTTCTTTGCGAATCTATAGATTCGTTTATAGTCGTGACTGCCTGGCTGTAATCTTGCAGAGCCGAAAATAACAACTCTGAAGTGTCCGCTCTCAACCTCTCTTTCGAAGGCCTCTTCACTAGACCCATTCATTCCATCTGATACGTCTCATAGAGTTTATAAACGTATGTTATGAGTATCGTCGATTAATTTATAACGGTTGAGGTGCTTTCGAAAGTATGGGTGTTAAAAAAGTTATTGTGGTTAACCCTGTTGAGATTGTTCCTGAGGGGTCTAAGTTATCGCCAATTCCCCAGCCCATTGAGATAAAAGAGGGGTTTGAAGTACAGTACAAAGAGATGCTTGGCGATAGATATGGTGAGTTTCTTCAGTATAGTCTGTCATATATCAGGAAATGTATTCGTGTGAATACCTTGAAGATATCTGTGGAAGACTTGAAAAAAAGACTGGAAAATGATTGGAATCTGGAGCCTATTTCCTGGTGTCCTGAAGGGTTCTATATCGAGTACAAACACGGGGAAAGATATGACTTGGGGAACCTTCCTGAGCACCAGCTTGGTTACTTCTATGTCCAGGATGCTGCGAGCATGATTCCTCCTGTGGTTCTTCAGCCGAAACCTGGCGAGACTGTTCTTGACCTTTGCGCAGCGCCGGGTAGTAAAACTACTCAGATGGCTGCTATGATGAAAAACAAAGGTCTTGTTGTTGCTAACGATATCTCTGGTTCAAGACTGAAACCTCTCGGATTAAATCTGAACAGGATGGGTGTTGTGAACACAATAGTCACTCTTAAAGGCAACAGGAGGTTTGGTCAGATTTTCGACAAAGTTCTTGTCGATGCGCCTTGTAGTGCAACCGGAACTATCAGAAGAAGTCTGAAAACTCTGAAAATGTGGTCGCCTGGTGCGGTTCAGTCTATATGTATGGAGCAACGCGGTGTCCTAAAACAGGCATGGGAAGTCTTGAAACCAGGTGGTACTATGGTGTACAGTACCTGTACTTTGGAGCCTGAAGAGGACGAAGGCATGGTCTCTTGGTTTCTTAACAAGTTCGATGATTGTGAACTCTTGCCTATAAATTTGAATATTAATCATTCTAAAAACATTTCAAAGTTTAACAACAGTGAGTACTCTTCTGAGGTCTCTAAAACCCTCAGAATCTATCCTCAGGATAATGATACGGAAGGGTTCTTTGTTGCAAAGTTCAGAAAGAAAAATTAAACTCTTTTTGATGGAGCAATAGCCTGATAACTATCATCAATTGCGTTGTTGATTGCGAGATTAATATGTTCTTTTGTCAAGTTTGGTATTGGGTGTGTGCTGAATCTATAGTCCAGTGGAATTCCATGTAGGTTACAATCAAAGATTTTGTTGATATTTGCAAGACTACTGTTTAATCTCTCTACAAATATTGGTGAAAGATTTGGTGTGCTCATTATTCCAAACTCATCTCCTCCGATTCTGCCTGTCAGGTCTCCTGAACGAGTGCTACTGCTAATCGCCTGTCCTACTAAGGCCAGTGCGAAATCTCCAACTTCTCTGCTGATTAGATTGTATCTTTTGAACCCTATCATGTCCATTGCGAGTAGTTCGTATGGGCCCTTTTTAGGGTCGTAACCTAGTGCCAGGTCAACAAACGCATCTTTTGTGAGGAGTCCTGTGAGGCTGTCGCTTCCGTATTTCTTGACAAGGGCGATAGCTTCATCTCTGCTAAGATTATTGAATACGTCAAATGGGCTTGTTCCCCTTCTCTCTGGACTGAATGTCATGATACCACTAAATAGTGATGACAATTTAAAAAGTTTGTTATTCTCTTTATAAACAAATACTGTAAATGGTAAAAAACAGGCTTACTTCCTTGCCTTCTCGATTTTGCCACGACGAAGCGCGTTCAGGCTCTGGTCATTGACTTTGATAACCTGCCATCTGACACCTGCAAGGTCTCCCTTGGAGCGTCCCATAACTCCGCCGATACACTCGACGACAACTTCATCGTGCTCATCAACCAGCTTTGTTGCACCGTCTCCGGGCAGGAAAGCAGTTACTTGCTTTCCGTTCTTGATTAGCTGGACACGGGCACACTTTCTAAGGCCTGAGTTTGGCTGTTTAGCTTCTCTCTGAACCTTTTCTAGAATAATTCCACGCGCCTGAGCAGCACCTTCGAGAGGGTCTGATTTCTCCTTAAGGCCAAGAACCTTTTTTGCATACCACTTGGACTGTTTTTTGGCCTTTTTTCTTCTGCTCATCAGTTTCTTGGCCGCATTCAGTCCAGATGACTTTTTACTCATACTTCGCTGGAACTGGAGTCCGTTTATAAAGATTACTGTCGAGGCCAGACCTGTTTAAACTTCTAAAAGATACACAAATCCTAATAGACCTTAATCTCTTTTACATCAGGAAAATACATCTGTACAATCTTTTCTGTGAACCTTAGGTTTTTTGCCTTTGCTCCTATCATAAGACCGCGGGTCTTCTCATCCTTTCCGTTAACGTGTACTATACCGTCTTCTTCATGAATTTTCTCAATTCGTAAAGGAAGCATCGCGTTTTGAACAAACTTGAATTTCTCGTCAGTTTTTTCAACAACCTTGATACGTTTGTTCAACTGTCCTTCTAGTTTTTTCAGAGTTTTTCCATCAGGACCAACAATCTTTCGAGCGCCACCCTTCTCAACAACAAAAACCAGCTTGTCCTCGTGAGGAATACACTTCTCAATCTGTGCGTGTGTAATTTTTTCTACAAGGGAAATTGTTTGTAGAAGATCGTTGTCTATTGTGACACTCATGTGCGAATCCCCAAAACCATAATGTTGAAAGGCTTCTTGCAGAAGACTCCTAACTCTTCGTTAGGAACATCAAGCTGGACAATCTCAACATTCTGCCCATTTGAGTAGTGCTCGACATCGTCTCGAACATCTTCTGTGCAGTTGCTAGCTAGAATTATCTTCTTTAAATGACCTTGTCTGAGAAGCTTCAAAGTCCTATCTGTACCGATAACCAGTTTATCAGTTCCCAGTAGCTTCCTTATCTCGGCTTTCATTGTATTCCTCGTGAACTGGACTCCCTTTTTAAACCTTACTTGTTCTGCTTCACAATCAGCTTGGGAATGCCTGTGCCCAGAGGGATGCTCTGGTTAATCATAACGTTCTCAATAACTGAATTAAGTTCGTCAGTCTCTCCCGCAACAGATGCATTAATCAAATGTCTTATTGGTGTTTCGAAGGATGCTCTAGCAAGAACCGAAGGCTTCTCTTTGACGATACCGTACCTGCTGATTCCAAGCATTCGACCAGTCATTGTCATCGTGTCTGCTACGAGCATGATGTGTCTGACGTCAAGACCGATACCCTGGTTCTCCAGAACCTTAACAACTTCGTTAATTATGGCCAGTCTTGCAGCTTCAATGCCCAACTCACTCTCAATCTCATACAGATTGTTTGTAACAGTTCTTGTAGTATCAACGCCGTCGACCTTCATTATGGATTTAAAGTTAGTTCCTGCTGTGACAATAAGGTATTCCTCATCTCTCTTAACAGGCAGAACTTGTTGAACCCCTTTAACTCCGTTGATGTATACATCCTTGATTTTCTCTTTAAGAAGATAAATCTCTTTCAGTGAGTCCGTTTTACTCTGACTTTTAACAGTTATTGTGTCGTCAGATTTGACCTCAAACTTCACTCCTTTCACACTTTTGGTAAGAACCTTGACAAGTTTGTTGGAGGTTGCGTCAACCAGACCCATTTTTTTGGTGTCTAGTGTTATGGTCATGATGGCTTCAACAACATCTATATCGATATCTCTAACATACTCTTTGAAGCTGGTCTCCTTAATTTTCTCTGCAATTCGGGTAATCTCTTCTCCTTTGTTGTAAGGAGCGTTAAGGTAGACCTCCATCATCTCTGTTTTGATAGTTTTTCTTGCGTCCAAAACCTCAATGAGTCTTGGAAGGCCCATTGTGACGTTCATCTCGCTAACTCCTGCGAAGTGGAATGTGTCCAGGGTCATCTGTGTTCCTGGTTCTCCAATAGATTCCGCTGCAACTATTCCCACAGATTCTCCTGCGTCTACAACAGTAGTTAGATATTCGTGGTAAACTGCTGCAAGTGCTTTCTTGAGCTTTGCATCAGTAAGTTTGTTTTCCTCAGCGTACTGCTTTACATCATCTAGTATCTTTGGTGGAAGTTTGTTTTTGTATTCTGAATATGCATCTGCCATATTACTCACCCATAGTCTCAATCACTTTCTTGACGTTGATTTTTCCCGCTTCAGTTCTTGAGACGTCGAGGTTGTCCTCGCCATAGCTGAACTGAACAATCTTCCCGCTTGCGTCGCGAACAGTACTGTCATAGTCAACTTTCAAGTCTTGCAATGCGTTTGCCAGTCTTCTATAGAGGTAACCGCTCTTTGGTGTTCGTAGTGCGGTATCCATGAGAGAGTCTCGTCCTGTCATGGCCATAAAGAACATTTCATGTGCCTTTAGCCCTGACTTGAAGCTGTTTCTGATAAAACCGCGTGCTTCTGCACCCAGGTCATTCTTCTTGAAACAGCTAAGTGTTCTCTCTTTGTATCCTGAATCGATACGTCCTCCACGGAATGCCTGTTGTCCTACACAAGCAGCCATCTGTGCAACGTTCAAGAGTTTACCTCTTGCGCCGGAGCGAATCATAATCATCGTTCCGTTCTGTCGCCCGGCAGCCTCTGCAATAACAGTACCTGTGTCGTTACGTGCCTTGTTTAATCTCTCCAGTATTCTCAGTTCGAGCGTTTCGCGAAGACCTCTTCCTGGAAGAAGTTCCAAAGTTCCTTGCTCGAACTCCATAATCATCTTCTGAACATCAGCCTCAGCTTCGTTGAGAAGTTGTCTGATTTTTTCCTCGCCCTCAAGGCTCAGGTCAATATCAGATAGTGCTGCTGTGAAACCGTACTTCATAAGAACAAGATTTCCCAGCTTGAAGATTCTTCCCAGAATAACTCCCATTTTGTCAGCGCCATACTTCTTGTGAAGACTTCTTAGAAGAAGTCCTGCACCAGCACCTAGCTGGCTCTTGTCAAGAACGCCCTTCTCTATCTTTCCGTTCTTGATTACAACTGCGCTCTCGATGTCTTGTGGTTTGTTACTCTTTGGTTCAGCATTAAAGTTGAAGTCTTCTGGCAACAGGCAACTGAAAATCTCATTTCCTTTCATGATGTCTTTTTTTGGCAGTTTCGAGAAGTCGTCAATACCTACATTCATCAAAAGGTCAATTGCCTCCTGTCTTGTGAAACTTAGGTACTTACTAAGGATGTAGTTTCCTGAAACTGCGTCTTGGTGGCATCCTACAATTGATAATCCGTAACGTGGGCTGACAATCTGCGTCTGTACCTGCATCAGAATCTCTGCTTCTGCACGTGCCTCTTCGGTTTGAGGAATGTGTAGGTTCATTTCGTCTCCATCAAAGTCGGCGTTATATGGGATTGTAACTGAGGGGTTCAACCTCAGTGTCTTTCCGGGTAAAACGCGGACCCTGTGGCACATCATGCTCATTCTGTGCAGACTAGGCTGTCGGTTAAACAACGCGACGTCTCCATCAAGGAGGTGTCGTTCTACTACGTAGCCTGGCTGGATTTCCTCCAGCAATGCCTCCTTGGTCTCGTCAGTGATTCTTTTTCTCTTACCGTCAGGCCTGATAATGTAGTTTGCACCAGGATACTTCTTTGAACCGCGGTTGATAAATTCCTTCAGGTATGCCATGTTCCACTCAGTAACCTTTTCAGGAACAGTGAGTTTCATGCTCATCATCTTTGGTACGCCTACTTCGTTAACCTCGATGGCGGGGTCGGGGCTGATAACTGTACGTGCAGAGAAGTTTGTTCTCTTACCTGCGAGGTTGTGTCGTATTCTTCCTTCTTTACTCTTGATTCTACTGGTAAGCGTCTTTAAGGGCTGACCCGAACGATGCCTTGCAGGAGGCAGTTGGCTAACCTCATTATCAAAGAAGGTTGTCACGTGGTACTGTAAAAGGTCCCAAAGGTCTTCAATAATAATCTCAGGTGCGCCTGCATTAATGTTTTCGAAAAGTCTCTGGTTAATCCTGACAATGTCCCCAAGTTTGTGGGTTAAGTCGTCTTCTGAACGCTCTCCGGTCTCAAGTGTGATGCTAGGTCGCATCGTAACTGGCGGAATCAGAAGAACTGTCAGAACAGCCCACTCTGGTCTGAAGTGGTCTGGGTTGATTCCGAAAACCCCAAGGTCTTCCTCAGAAATCCTTTCAAGCCTTGCACGTATCTCAATTGGAGAGATTCTTTTGTCATCCTCTAGGTAGGTTGTAGGCTTTTCAATTGTGATTTTTTTCTGTTTTGCGTTACAATGCGGACACTTGTTGATTGTTCTGAGTTCTGCAACTTTTGCAGTGATAGCTTTACCGCGGGCGACAATTCCTTGTGTGCTTTCAATCCTCTCAAGGTCGTCAGCGAATTTGCCAATCTTGTTTTTTGGTATCAGGACTGAACCGCACTCACGACAAGTTCCTCTAAGCATGTCCAGAATCAGCTTCACAAAGTGAATGTGGATGACTGGACGTGCAAGTTCAACATAGCCGAAGTGTCCTAAGC
This sequence comes from uncultured Methanosarcinales archaeon, assembly GCA_964589765.1. Classification (GTDB taxonomy): domain Archaea; phylum Nanobdellota; class Nanobdellia; order Woesearchaeales; family UBA525; genus UBA525. The sequence continues at coordinate 4,043 of CAZPUM010000019.1, read as the reverse complement.
TGTCTTTTAAACGCTGACCGTCTGTTTTACATCTAAGTCCGGGGTCAATGACACCCAGTCTTACATCCATAAGACCTCCATCTACAGGGTAGCCTTCCTTGTCGTACAGTTCAGGTGTAACAATCTTTGCTTTGGCCATCTCCTTAATCATCTTAGGGGAGATTACTCTGAATTCAATCTTGCTGATGAAGCTTTCAACTCTGTTTTGATCTTGGAACATTTTCAGAACCTCCTCTTAACATGCATCTTGGGGTATATTCCAAGACTGATTAGCTCGTCGATGAATAGTTTGAATGCGTAACTGACTTCAACATTATGCATCTCACTGTCGTCTCCAAATATGGTGCTTACAGCTCTGTTGTTCTTTCTTGAGTCGTAGAAACCAACGATTCCTGAACGCTCACAGATTGGAACAACAGTCTTGTCTGAGTCGAAACGCTCTTTGAGAAGCAATGACGCTCCGTGTGCCACGAATGTGTCTTTCTCCATCTCTCCAAGTCTCAATCCTCCTTCCTTGGCCTTACCTTCGGTAGGCTGTCTTGTAAGTAGCTGGATTGGACCTCGCGCACGGCTGTGAACCTTATTTTTAACCATGTGTTTCAGTCTGAGATAGTACATGTTTCCGACAAATATCTTTACGTGCATTCTCTCTCCTGTCTCGCCATTGTACATTGTTTCTGTTCCGTCTTCACGGAATCCGTACAGTGCGAGTTCCTCTCGAAGGTCGCGCTCATTTTCAGAGTTAAACATTGTCCCATCTATCTGTCTTCCCGACATGCTTCCCACTTTTCCGCCAATCAATTCAATTAGGTGACTTACAGTCATACGGCTTGGAATACCGTGTGGGCTGAAGAGAAGATCCGGGACGATTCCGTTTGCGGTAAATGGCATGTCTGCAGCAGGGACAACCGTTGAGATAACTCCCTTTTGTCCATGACGGCTTGTGAATTTGTCTCCAATCTCAGGAATTCTGTTGTCGCGAAGTCTGACTTGGACAAGTTTGTTTCCTTCTTCGTTCTCTGTGAACATAACCATGTCAACAGTTCCGGACTCGCCGTGTTTCAATGACAGTGAAGACTCTCTTCTGTAGTTTGTTACTAGATTGTACTCGTCAACTCCTGAAAGGAATCTTGGCGGACTTGTTTTTCCGATAACAACATCCCCTTCAGCAACTTGCGCTTCAGGACCTACCAGTCCGTCCTCTTCAATGAGTCTATAATCGTGGTCGCTTCTGAACCCTCTACAATCTTTGTCAGGAATCCCGATTTCATCCATAAGGCCTCCTGAATAGCGTAGCTCCTCTGCTTCGATTGGTCTGTAGTATGTGCTTCTTGCAAGACCTCTTTCTATGCTTCCCTCATTAAACACGATAGCGTCTTCCATGTTGTATCCTTTGTAGGACATAACTGCGACTGTCATGTTCATGCCGCTTGGGTGCTTATCGTAATCCAGTACGTCGTAAAGAAGTGTTGTAACGATTGGTCTCTGTGGATAGTGTAGAATGTTTGTATCCATATCCATTCGCTGGAAATAGTTTGCAGCGTAGAATCCAACAGCCTGTTTTTGGTTTTTGCTTCCCTGAGTTAAACGGACTCCGTGGTTGAAGTTTCCGAATGGAACAAGGCCGGTTGTTAGTCCTACAATATCTAGACTGCTAATCTCTTGGTGGGTGTGTTCAGGAGTCAGGTCTGCCTCTTCTATAGCCACAAGAGCCATCTCTTCTTCTGAAGCATCAAGGAATTCTACAACCCCTTCTTTGATTAAATCTGACCACTTAAGTTCTCCTGCCTTGATCTTTTTGATATGTTCGTCAGTAACCATGGGTTTGCCGTTCTGAACAACAATTAAGGGTCTTATCCCACGTCCTTTTGCAATCTCAACATAGACACAGTCGGACTGCTCATCGTAAAGAACATTAACGCCAGAGGGAACTGTTCCTTGTCTTCTTTCTGAGATTACTGTTTGGACAAACTCTCTGCCGTTATCCACAGTTCCAAGGAATTTGTAATCGATAAATACGTCGCATACCATCAAAAATCACCTCCGGGGATTTTTGGGGTTCCAAAAACTTTGTTTTTGCTAACCATTTTTTCACCTAGATATTCTTCGCAAGGTTCAAGCCGAGTCTTCTCAGCTCCTTGACAACTTCCTGCTCGTCGACTGGCTGGCTGGCTCGTGCGAGCATCGCAAGGTTCTTGCGAAGTCCGATGTTGCTTCCTTCAGGTGTTTCGCTCGGGCACAGTCTTCCCATGTGGGTGCTGTGCAGGCTTCTTGCCTCGAAGTTCTCCTGACTACTGCTTAGTGGACTGACAACACGCTGTAGGTGGCTGAGTGTCTGTAGGAAGTTCAAGCGTTCGATACGCTGGCAAACTCCTGTTCTACCGCCGACCCAGTTACCTGTTGCCATGCTACTATAGATTTTCTGCGTCAATAGTTTTTCTCTAATTATGACTTTGATGCTTGGGAACTTTCCACGCTTTACGATTCTTTGGAAGTTGTAGAGCATGTCTCCAATCAAAACTTTGAGGTTCACTCTGAAAAGGTCTGCAAGAAGGTCTCCTGACATCTTTAGACGTTTATTCATGTAGTGGTCCTTTTCATCTTCAGTTATAACTCCGTTACTTACCTGTAGGAATCTTCTGAGGTATTTGCAGAGTGAGTAAGCTTTGGCCATTCTTGCATCTTCAGAGTCGCCTACGTGTGGGAGAAGGTACTTGTCGACGATTTCAGTCATTCTTTCAAGTCTGATTTCCCGCGTCTGCGAAATGCCTATTTTCTTACTCAAGAAATCGATTGAGTCCTCAGAATTTTTCAAGTCCACAAACTCATAAAGGTTGATGATTAGTTCAGAACTGTCGATGATTCCGACAGCTTTCATAATCTCCTCATCCTTTGTCATTCCCAGTGCTTTGATAACAGCTATCAATGGTACGCGCTTGACACGTGTGAATGTAAGATAGAATATTCCGTCCTTGAGCTTTTCAATCTGGTGTGGTATTCTGTATGACCCTCTTTCACTGAACAGTTTTCCTGTCCAGGCACTTGGTCCTGTTGTTTGTTTTTCTACCATAAACCTGTTTGCTGCCAGGTCTTCCATGTCGATTATGACCTTCTCAGTTCCGTTAATGATGAAATAACCTCCTGGGTCGTCAGGGTCTTCTCCGTTTTTGATCAGTTCCTCTTTGCTGAGTTCGTTTAGGTGGCAGTTCTTGCTTTTCAGCATAATTGGAAGGCTTCCAATCTGTGTTTTGAAGTTCTCGCGCTGTACTCCATTGATGTGCGCACTGACTTCCATGAATATAGGTGCTGCGTAACTGAGCTTTCTCAGTCTGGCCTCCATGGGAAAAATATTTCTCTCACTTCCGTCTGCTTCTGTAATCTTTGGTTTCTCCACCCAGATTTTATCTAGCTGTACTTTAAACTCTTCAACATTGGCAGGGATGATAGTAGGCTCAACAATTTTGTTCTCGTTAACGATTGACTGGAGCTCTTCATCGATGAAGTGGTTGAAGCTCTCGATGTCTGCCTGAACTATTGAGTTCTCGTCGAAGTATGTCCTTATTAGAACTTGGCTGTTTACGTTTAGTTGCTTCATATTTCACTCCGTAACTACGATCCTGTAGAAGGTCGTCTGTCCTGCTGTCCTTGACTCTCTTGTGATTTTGATGAGGTCTCCCTCTTCCGGACCCAGTGCCTGAATAGCAGGGTCTGTAATCAGAATGCGTGGAAGCTGTCCTGGAGTTGCATTAAACTCTTTGAACACTTTTTCACGCTCTTTTGCTGAAATCTTCTCATGCTTAGATACTAAGATATGAGAAGAGATGTCAAACTCAGAAGTTTTGTCGGATGATTTCGTTGCCATCTTTTTGTTTCCCCCTTGTATGGGTCCGGAGGGATTTGAACCCTCGACCGTCCGGTTAAAAGCCGGATGCTCTACCAGGTTAAGCTACGGACCCGGTGCTGCGTGGTTCTTTCCCCCGCTGCTACGCCCTGGCCGGGATTTGAACCCGGGTCGGAAGCGCGACAGGCTTCCATGCTAGGCC
>CAZPUM010000018.1:5065-27023 GCA_964589765.1 uncultured Methanosarcinales archaeon | reverse complement strand
GGATTGTTAGGGTCTTTGTATGACACTGCAACAATCTTTGCGATGCACTTGTCACCCATCTTTATTGTACGGCCAGAGTCTCTTCCCGTCAGGAGTTTCTCTTTGCTGTAAGACACATAGTCATTCATAGTCTGGCCAATGTGTACCATACCATCAATAGGACCCATTGTGAGGAAGGCACCGAAATCAGCAATGTCCTTGACCTTGCCAAGAAGAACTTCATGCATCTCAGGTTCAAAGACCATAAGTGTGAATTTTGCCTCATAGTAAGGAGCACCATCTCCTGGGATAATCACTCCCTCTCCTACCTCGTTGACATCGATAACATCTACGACAATACCGAGCTCCTTGCTGATGTAACCAGTGTACTTGTTTCTCACCTCAGTCGCGATAGCCTGTTTGAGTTCCTTAGAGAACTCACTAGGACTGACGCGGATGTGGTCCTTGACTATGACCTTGTAAAACATCTTTTTTCACCTACGCTAATTCCAAATATTGATTTTGTTTCAGGAAGATGACCCTTGTTCCACGTTCAAGAAGACGTCGCTTCAGCTCACCATCATTGGTTGCCACAAGCGTGTCGTCCTCGGCAATGGATACGATTGCGTCATCGACGTACTCGTCTGAGGAACTGGAAATCACTTTTAAAGCTTTGCAATTACTTCCCGCTGCTGCAAAGTCTCTTTTCATGTTGTGTTCAAGCAACATCTTACCAAGCTTTGCAGACATTTTGTCAGCACCAGAACCTGTTTGTGCTATTTTCTCCAGCTCTTTCAAAGTACCTTCAAGAACGATTAGTTCATAGGACTCATCCATCAACCTGTCTATCTCTGAAAAGATATCCACTTTAAACTGTCCGGGTACTAACAGCATGTTAGTGTCGAGTACTACCCTCATGGGTTTGCGGACAGTTCACCTGTTTAAAAAATTACTTCCTTACAGGGTCGCGCCACTGGAGCTTTCCTGAAGGGGTCTCATGTAGAACAAGCTTTTTCGTATCAAGCTCGTTCTCCTTTGCCCAAGCCTCTGCTTTTTCCTTAGTTGAAAAACTTTTAGGACCTTTTTTCTTGGCCTTGGTTGTGAACCAGAACCTGTGTTTTCGGGAAGTACTCCTGATACCAAGCTTACGCTTCAGTTTAGTATGAATCTTGCTCATAACTGCGTGGGCTCATCGTCTGTTTATATAGATTGCTCCGTTCATAGCAGTCTGAAGCTCTGCGAGAAGTCCTGGAGACTTGCTGAGCGATATCTTCTTGGCCCTTACAAGTTCTACAGTAACAGGCGCTATTTCAAGCACGGGCATTATCTCACTGATGTATCCTCTCACCGCAGCCATAGATTGGTAAGAAAGAACATCTTGAACAAACCTACTCCTCTTTAGAGACCAACCCGCAAATCTGTGCGCAGCCCCCATCGCATACAAGGGGTCCTGTGCCACGGTTCTTGTGACCGCTTCATGTACATCCCTTCCTGTTTCAAGCCACCAACCAGCTTCACGCGTTCTTTTCTCAAGGAACATCGCGAAATGGGAAACATCCCCATACAAGTGTCCTGAGAACCCCCCTGGACCCATATCATCTGCGAAACCCGTTACCCTGTCATGGATACTCTCCATCTCTTTCACAGAAAAAATACCCCAATGAGTGTGTGCGAGGTTTTTGGCCACTTTTAGAAGGCACTTCACTTCACGCTCGTGCCAGTTTCCAATCTCTTCTTGGTCAATAAGACTCTTAACAACCTCTCCCAATTCAGCAGGAGGGTTCATGTCTGCGTAGTAGCCGTTAAGCACATCTAACCCACTCATATGGTCGAGGGATTTTCCGACGCTATAAAAAGGTTATAGTTTTAGTAACTTTTCAGTTGCTACTTTTACACTTTCTACATTATCTTCAGCACAGTAAGTACCAAACATGAAATCTGTTGTTTTCTCCTCAAAAACAGCCTTACAGAGAGGACTGATTTCAAACAAGTCCACCCATTCTCCACTTCTGAGCAAAACAGGGAAAGGCTGTGGCTCTTCAGGTTTTTTCGCACCCAAGAACTGTACTATTATCTCTCCTTCCTGTAACCCTGTTTCATTTAACAAGAATTTTTCTGCAGAGCCAGGATTACTCTTTTCTTGCTCGTACAGCTCTAAAACCGCACCAGCATACTCGTCCCTCTGAGTAACCCCCAGGGCGGGTTTGTAGAATGCGCGTTTACCTGCTCGGACAAGACTTACAAGGTGCTTTGTCATTGGCTTTCCTTCTTCAACAAGTTTTGCGAGCAGGTGTCCATCACCATACAACAGAGGCATCGCTTTTTCTCTGCTGATTTTCACAGCCTTTTCCAGCATTAGCTCGCCAATTAAAGAGTCTTTATGCATGTAGACCTGGCGATACATATGAAGCCTGGCCATCAGAAACTGTTCGAGGCTAGCCAACCCTTTTTCAAGAATCGCCATCTGACCTGTCTCTTTGTGAACGATTAGAACATGGATTAACCTTTGAACATCAATCTCGCCGATAACAGCCCCAGTGTAATAAGTGTCCCTCTTCAGGTAATCCATCCTGTCCATATCTATGATTTGTCCTGAGAGAATACTATGGTAGAACTTAGGGAACTTTTCCGTGCCTAATAACAGACCAACAATATCCTCAGGGTCTATTTTGTTCGTTCTCAGAATTTTTGATATTTCACCCGATTTTCTATGCGGAAGAACCGCTTCACCCCTGATTATTCTAAAACTGTTATCCTCGTGAAGAACTGGAGCTATGCGTTCGAGGGCGTGGCTGAAATCATAATGGCCAACATCGTGGAGCAACGCTGCTATCTGTATTAACAAAACATCTCTTTCTGGCACTTTCAGTTTCTTTGCCAATTCGCCAGCCATAAAACAGACCCCCATAGAGTGGCTGAACCTTGTATGACTTGCCCCTGGATAAACCTTGTCTGTTAGTCCGAGTTGTTTCACGTCTGCCAAACGCTGGAATTCTTCAGTCTTGATCAGTTCTTCAAGAACACCTTGGAAATGAATATCACCATGAATCGGGTCACGAATATGAACCATTATTTTGGAATTCGTTGACTGTTTCTTAATGTTTGTTATTAACCCCCCAGCCACACTGTGCTGACTAACATAACGCTTTTATACCGGTCAGATGCCGAGTAGTGTATGGACATTACACTCTCAAAAAAACCGAAATCTCCGACCATCATTGTTGGGTTCCCAGGTATTGGCCTTGTCGGACCTATAGTGACGGAGTTTCTCATCGAACACATGAAGACCGAACAGATAGGAGAGTTCACATACGATGAACTCCCCCCGACTGTTGCAATCCACAAAGGAAAGTTGATACACCCGATGAGCGTTCATTACAGTCGGGAGCACAACACTCTGATTTTGTACACCATCTTAAACCTGCGAGGTAACGAGTGGAGACTTGCTGAAATTATCGAGAAACTTGCAAAGGATTTGAATGCAAAAGAAGTACTCTGTATTGATGGCGCCAACACACTGAATGAGGAAGATACAAAGTTGTACGCCTTCGGAAACAATAAGCTGATGGACATTGGAGCAAGCCATCTCGAAGAGTCCGTTATTACTGGTGTTGGCGGAGCCCTGTTGCTAAGCGAGGCAAACGCAAGCTGTATTTTTGCGGGAACACAGATGGATATGCCCAACAGCAAGGCAGCTGCAGAGGTTGTCAAGTTCTTGGACAAATACTTGAATCTTGAAGTAGACCCTGAACCCTTGATGAAACAGGCAGAACAGTTTGAGAAAAAACTGAAGACCTTGCTAGACCAGAGCAAGAACCTGATGGAGAACAAAGACAAACACACAATGGATTATCTTGGATGAACCGCGCTGAAAAAAAGGTTTTGGAGAGGATAAAACCTCCTGAAAAATTACCTGATAAGGTTTATGAGACTGTTGATAATGTTCAGAATGTAATTCCTAACGCCAAAGTCATGCTTGGCGGAAGCACCGCCAAAGGAACATACCTGAAAGGTGACCACGACTATGATGTCTTTGTCAGGTTCAACCCAGAAAATGTTGAACACAGTTCAATCTCAGACATTCTTGAGGAATCACTTCAATCTGTTTTTGACAACGTGGTCAGAGTTCACGGAAGCCGTGACTATTTCCACGTTGAAATTGATGAATTCTTTTTTGAATTCATACCTGTGCTCCACGTGAAATCATCTGCTGAAGCAGAGAACGTTACTGACATGAGTCCTTTGCACGTGGAGCATGTAACTGCTAAAATTCAGGAGAATCCTGATATGGCTGACGAAGTCAGGTTGCTTAAGCAGTTTTGCAAGGCCCAGAGAATCTATGGCGCTGAGAGTTACATAGGAGGGTTCTCTGGTTACATGGTGGAACTCCTCGTTATTCACTACGGAACTTTCCAGAAAACATTGGACGCAGTATCTGGATGGGAAGACCGAGTTGTTCTTGACCCTGAAGGCCATCATAAAGATGCTATGAAAGCACTAAACGAGTCAAAGTTGCAATCACCCTTAGTGATGGTTGACCCTGTTCAGCCGGAAAGAAACGCATCTGCTGCTTTAAAGAAGGAGGCATTTGATACTTTCCGAGAGGTTGCTGATGAATACCTGTCAGTTCCTGAAGAGAAACAGGACGAGTTCTTCGTCGTTAAGCCTTTGGATATTGACAGTTTCAAAAAACTACATTCAGAAACAGACTTGTTCGTTGTTGAATTAGACGCCCAGACCGGAAAGCCTGACGTTGCTGGCGCAAAATGTTACAAGGCCTTTCAGTTCATGCTAAGAGAACTACAAGAACACGGTTTTTTAGTTCACGCTAGCGATTGGGAGTACAAAGATGACAGAGCGGTTCTTTTGTTTGCGATGGACAAAAAAGAGTTGGACAAAGAGGATATCAAGAAAGGCCCTCCTTTGGAAATGTCAGAACATGTATCCAGTTTTAAAGAAGAACACTCTGAAACTTTTGAAAAAGAAGGAAGGATTTATGCACGTGAAAAGCGTGAATTTACAAAACCTGACGACCTTCTGAAAGCGCTTTGTAAAGACAAGTACGTTCTTGAGAGAGTTGATGGTGCGGTTCTGAAATAGTTTCACCATCTACCGAATATATTTTCAAACACAGGAGTAGTTATTAAGCAGTTAACTGTCGAATTGGAAGGTGGTTATGGTGGTTAAATATGATTCTATTGGTGACGTCCCCGAACACTTACAGGAAGCGGCTTCAAGGTTTGTCAGCAGTCTCACTGATGACACATTTGTCATCCGAAACCTGCCTTCTGAGCTGACAGGAGGAATAATGGCGAGGTACTCTCGCGCAAAGACTGGTTTGCGCCTGACTATGATTAACGAGTTCCTGGACGAGAACGGAAACCCAAGTCAGGAAAAAGGCTCTGCGCTAATGGACCGTGTTCTGAACGCTTACGGAGACGAATCTGTCGGAGAGCTTGAAGGGGCACATGTAGGGCTTGAGAATGTAACAAACCTCATCACAAAAGAGGTAGAGGACAAACGCATAGGCGGAAGTCCTATCGAGCAGTCGACAAGGTATGTTATGTACGACCAGAAGGACCCTTCTGGAGGTTGGCGATATTTCACACCCTCAGAGGTTAAGCTCGACCCTAAACTTCAGACAATCTATACGCAAATCATGGACCACGCATTCGAGACTTACGCAGAGTTAATCCCCAAACTAAAAGCACTTTTCAAGGGAATTTACCCGAGAGAGAAACACACAATCACAATAGGAAAAGGTGATGATATTCAGGTACTTCACGAGAAAGACCTTTCAACAACCGATGAGGAGAAGGCTTTCAATATTTCTTATAACTTTGCCGTAAGGTGTGCTGCTTTGGATGTAGGAAGGTGTGTCCTTCCTGCTTCAACACTGACACATGTTGGACTTTACGGAAACGGACGATTCTACACAAATCTAATCACGCACTTGAATAGCATTCCTCTGCAAGAGGGACATGAAAAAGGAATGCAGTTGGCTGAAGCACTCGATACTGAAATTCCCACCTTTGTCAAGAGACATCGTGTCGATTCACGGAGACCTAAAGTTGATGCCAGCATAACCAGATGGGCACGAATTCTATTCAATGATATCAAACCAACCGATGATTTTGTTGAACTTGTTTATAGGGGAGACAGGCTCGACGAAACAGTCGCAGCGTGTCTATTCCCTTACACAAACCTTTCTTTGACACAGATTATGAGAAAAATGACCCAACTCTCTTACGAAACAAAGAGACGCGTCGTTGATGACTACACAGATTACAGAGAATCACGACGCGACCGTCCTGGAAGAGGTCTTGAAGCAGGTTACCCTTACACGTTTGATTTGGTCGGTTGCTTTGCCGAGTACCGTGACTTACAAAGGCACAGAATGTTAACACAGCAGAGACAACCTTTCGGTGTCGACCTAGGTTTCATTCTTCCACCCGAAGTTACTGAAGTAGGAATGGAAAATGCGGTTCTTGATGTCGAAGCAAGTATGCGCGGATTGAATCATGAACTAAACAGTGAGCTTGGCAAACCGTTATCCCAATATGCTACTCTATTCAACCACAGAATCAGGTGGTACATGGGAATGAACCTTAGGGAAGTCGAACATCTGACAGAGTTAAGAACACAACCCGCAGGACACCCGAGTTATAGAAGAATGGCGATGGAGATGGCCACCCAGGTTCTGGATGAAGAACCATGGGCTGAAAACGCATTACGGTTCGTTAACTATTCTGACCCCGATAACAAAATTTCAAGAGCAACAGAACAATCAAGGATAGCAGGGAAGAACTTAGCAGCAGGTATTGACGGAGGCATGGACTATGAATAAGGGACTTTTTGTAACATTCGAAGGAGGAGAAGGTAGCGGGAAGACATCCAAGTTGGTCGCTCTTGCAAAACATTTGGAAAAAAAATACGGCCTTGATGTATTGGCCACAAGAGAACCCGGAGGCACATTATTCGGAGAAGGAATTCGCAATCTCTTACTGAACAAGGATATGGGTTGTCATCCGAACGCAGAACTTCCGCTTTTTGTCGCAGGAAGAATTCAGCATGCTGAATATATTGTCAAACCTGCTATTGAAAGAGGCGCGATTGTTCTATGTGACAGGTTCAAGGACTCCACATGGGCTTACCAGGTTGTTGGAAGATACGATAGAAGGCCTGATGTCGTAGAGCTCTACCACATGATTCACAACACCCTAGTGGGAATCACCCCATCAAGAAGCTATTTCTTCGATATTGAACCTGAACTAGGTCTGCGCCGAGCGAGTGCGAGAAATATCGAGTCAGGCATCACTAAATCCGAAGGAAGAATCGATGCGGAAAGTCTTGATTTCCACACAAAAGTTTATGGCGGATTCAAAGAACTTATCCAGAAAGAACCCGAGAGATGGGCTGTGATAGACTCCAGAGGTTCATGGGAGGAATCGTTCGATTTTCTTGTTGCTGATTTTGAGGACTTCCTGTACTACAGGGGATTGACAAGCAATAAATAAGACAATACCTGATAGTTAATATGGCAATGGTCACAAAAGAATCATCTTCCCCTGACGAACTTTATCAGGAGGCTGCCGAGAAGATTGTGAAACAGATGAAATTATTTCTTGACAGCAAAGGTTCTTGCTTTCTCGGCATTGTTGGTGGCAGGACAATTCCAGCCTTGCTGGAAAAAATCGTTCCTTTGGGAAAGGACCTGCCAGGCCGTACTGATGTGTTCTGGCTCGACGAGAGAATCCCTTCTGAGAAAAACTATCAATTAGCCGAGCCAGCATTAACAAAACTTCGCGGTAAAATGGTCCAGATTTTCTGGCACCCCCTGAAGGCAACTTCAGTTGATGAAGCGAAGCAGGATGCTAACAAAATACTAAGACACATGGACAAACTTAATAGAAAAAGAGAGTTTGATGTTGTTATTCTGTCCGCAGGAGAAGATGGACACATAGCATCGTTATTCCCAGGCAAAAAAAATCTGAACGAAACAGAAAAAGGGTACATCATAACTCCTGACGCACCAAAACCTCCCCCTGAAAGAATCACGGCATCAGCACCTTTCATTCTAACTGCCAAACATGCTCATCTTTTCTTTGTTGGCGAAAAACAGAAAGCTTACATCAACTTCTTGGACCCTAGTGTTAACAAAAGAGAATGTCCTGCAAAAATTCTTAATCAGTTGCCTGACCTAACAATACATGTCTGTCTAAACAAATAAGAAAAAAATAGAATTATTTCTTTTTTCTGCGTGTTTTCTTGGGAGCAGGAGTCGGGCAACAGCCATCTTGACAGTCTACACATACAGCCCAGCCCAGCATTGCAAGTCCAAGAATCAAATACGCAATTGAATACCACTGTAGATTCCAGAAGTTCCAGAAGCCCCAGTCAACAAGAGCGTAGCCGACACCGACGAGCAGAATAAGAATCCCACACAGTTTTGTACATTTAACGCACAAATTCATAGTATCACCTGAGGTATTATCAGAAAAACCTCTTTAAATATTTAGTCTTGATTCACATCGAAAATAGTAGCGTCGAGAAATTGGCAAAGATTTATAAGGTAACTTATCAGGGTTTTACAAGGGTGGGAGACCACTTGGGGAAAGGTGAGAAGATGAAGTTGTACATAGATACCGGTAATGTTGATGCAATTAAAGAGGCCATGGAGTCTGGCCTTGTAGATGGAATCACAACAAACCCTACTTGGATTGCCAAAGAAGGGAAGGATTTCAGGACACTGATTAAACAGATTGAGAATATTGTCGGTAAAACAAAAAAAGAGTTTACTGTCTCAGCAGAGGTCCACAGCCTTGACTGGCAGGGCATGGTCAAGGAAGGATTGGCATACGCCAAATGGGGCCCGCACGTCATTATCAAAATTCCACTTACTGAGGACGGCCTTATCGCTGTCCAGAAACTTGCTGCGAAAAAAATCAAGTGTAACGTAACACTCTGTTTCTCAGCAAATCAGGCGCTCCTTGCTGCTAAAGCAGGAGCATGGTGTGTCAGTCCTTTTGTCGGCCGATTAGACCGTGCTGGACAGAACGGAATAGACCTGATTCACGAAATCAGAACCATCTATGACAACTTTGGCTACAAAACAAGAATCCTTGTTGCCAGTGTCCACGACCCTATTGTTGTTAAGGAGTCAGCACTTGCCGGAGCAGACATGGTTACAATGATGCCTGACGTTTTCGCCAAGATGTTCAAGCACCCATTTACCGACCAGGGCCTCGACACTTTCATGAAGGACTACAACAAATACAGGGTTCAGATGGAGCAACACCACAAATGAATTTTCCAAGCATCGACTGGACATACAGCGGATTAACTCCTGCAAGGTTAAAGCAGTACGAAAAGAGACTTAACCACGAGGTAGGCAAGATGAAGGCCGCCTCAAAGATGGTTTATTCTGACGCAAGGGCGAGCATAAATCTTCCAGTCGATGAAGACAACCTAAAACTAGCAAAAAGACTTGCCAACAAACACAAGAAGGCTGTTCTTGTAGTTGTTGTTGGCATAGGCGGAAGCAACCTTGGTACCTGGGCAGTACAAGAAGCGGTTCTTGGCAAACTTCACAACCTTAACCCTGGAAAAAAACCTCAGATTGTTTATGCTGACACTGTTGACCCTGACAGTATCTCAAACATTATTGGTTTGGTCCGCTCAACAATCAATAAAAGAAGACACGTTGTTGTTAACATAGTCAGTAAATCAGGCGGAACAACAGAGACTATCTCAATCGGGGAGTACATAATCGAGTACCTTAGAAGGATGGGCAAGGACCCACGAAACCATGTTGTTTTCACAACCGATTATGACAGCAAACTTTGGAATTTTGCGTACGACAATCAGTATGATGCCTTACCCATGCCAAAAAAGGTTGGTGGAAGGTTCAGTGTATTCTCAACTGTTGGGCTGTTCCCTTTGGCTCTCGCAGGAGTAAATATTCGAGAACTTCTCGAGGGTGCCGCGCACATGCGCGCACAGTGTCTGAGAGAGACTGACAATCCCGCAATTATTCGCGCAGCCATGCTGGCAGATTCCCGTAATGACGGGAAAAACATTGCGGACAATTTCTATTTCAAACTAGACTTTGAAAACCTGGGTAAATGGTACCGCCAATTGATGGGAGAGTCTATCGGAAAGGAATGGGATGCGGAACACAAACAACAGGTTTGGATGGGAATAACCCCCACTGTGAGTTTGGGCACAACTGATCTGCACAGTATGGCACAGCTTTATTTTGGCGGACCACACGACAAGTTCCACACAATCTACACAGTAAAGAATTGGAACAAGGATATCAAAATACCCAAAAAACCTATGTACAGCACACTTGTTCCAAACATCCAAGGAAAGAAGTTTACTACAATAATGGACTCTGTTGTAAAGGGAGTTATCGCTGTTTTGAAAAAACAGAACAGACCTTTCTGTGTTGTTGAACTTCCTGATTCCAAAGAGTTCGCAATAGGGGCACTTATGCAACTTCAAATGATGGAGATTATGTATCTAGGCGCATATTTTGGATTGAATCCATTTGACCAACCTAACGTTGAGGCTTACAAAACTGAGACAAAAAGAATACTTGCGAGGCGAAAATGACTGTTATTATTGGAAGCGATCATGCGGGTTACAAAACCAAAGAGGCTGTTAAGAAAGCGTTGGCTGTTGAGGGCCACACTGTAGTTGATGTGGGACCTTTCACAGACAAAAAATCTGTGGATTACCCAGACTATGCGGACCTTGTTGCAAATGATGTCAACAACATCAAGGATGCTAAAGGAGTTTTAGTCTGCGGTTCAGGAACTGGAATGAACATTCGCGCAAATAGACACAAAGGGATAAGAGCAGCAATGGTCTATGACACATATAGTGCTAAGATGGCACGTCATGACAACGATGCGAACGTTGTTACGCTCAGAGGCAGGGGCGTTCCACAAAAAGATGCTATTCGATTTGCAAAACTATTCCTGAAAACCCCTTTCAGCGGTGTCGCAAGACACAAGAGAAGAATTAAGAAGTTAGACAAATAAACATGTTACGGGGATTTACCGGACACCGCCGGAAAATTATTCGGCGCTCGCCCAGTTTTCTCCGAAAACACTCACGCCTTGGTTTTGACCCAAGGCAACAAAGAAAATGAAACCAAAAATTATCCCCACGGTTTTGGCTTTTAACATAAAGCAGTTTGAAGAACGTTTTAAGAAAATTCTTCCAATCACAGACGAGATTCAGGTAGATTTTATGGACGGAAGGTTTGTTGAAACAAAGAGTCCTGACGACCAGGATGTGCCTTCATTAAAACAGTACAAGGACAAGATTTTTGAGGCACACTTAATGGTCAAAGAACCCTTAAGATATGTTCCTTACCTTAAGGACAAGGGTTTCAAAAGAATGATTCTTCATTTCGAAACAATCTGGCCTGAAGATATTGAATTGCTACGTGAGTTCATGGACCGCGAAGGTGTTGAGTTCTTTCTAGCAATCAATCCTGAAACGGAAGTAAGAAAAATCGTTCCTTACCTGAAATTTGTCCACGGCGTTTTGTTTCTTGGGGTTCACCCAGGAAAGAACGGTGCCCCTTATCTAAGGAACACCCCAAAACGTATCAAAGAACTTGTGAAAATGAACACCAACCCTGATTTGGTTATACAGGTAGATGGAGGAATGACACCTGAAACTGTGGGAGAAGTCATATCGGCTGGCGCACACAGAGCTAATACTGGTTCTTACGTGATGAATTCTGATAATCCTAAAGAGGCCCTAAAGGAGATGCAAGCGGTAGCGGAGACCGCAGTGAGGTGAGTTATGAACAACAAAGAACTTGCGTTAATCGCGAACGACATCAGAAAAGATATCATCAGGATGCTTACTGAAGCTAAAAGCGGACACACCGCAGGAAGCCTAGGTATGGCAGAGATTTTCACTGTTCTGTACCATAACCACGCGCATGTTGACCCTCATAATCCTAAAAGCCCAAAGAGGGATTACATCTTCTTGAGCAATGGGCACATCTGTCCTGTATGGTACTCCACTCTTGCCAGCAAAGGATTCTTCACGCGCGATTATCTATGGGGGTTCAGAAAGATTAACAGTTTACTTCAAGGACACCCCCACAACACAACCATACCAGGAGTTGAAAACTCAGGAGGTCCTTTAGGACAGGGGATCTCACAGGCGTGCGGGGCAGCACTAGCACTGAAAAGAACACACATGCACAACAGAGTTTTCTGCTTAACCGGTGATGGAGAACTTGATGAAGGCCAGGCATGGGAAGGATTCATGTTCGCAGGCCATTACAAACTTGACAACCTGACCATTATTGTTGATAGAAACAACATTCAGATTGATAATTATACTAACATCGTAATGGACCTTGAGCCATTGGCTGACAAGTTTAAAGCCTTTAACTTTAACGTTCAGATTATAGATGGTCACGATTTGAAAGCCATCAAAAAAGCGCTTGTTAAGGCTGACAAATACAAAGGAAAACCATCTGTTATTATCGCAATGACTATTCCAGGAAAAGGCTACTCTGAATTCGAAAATAAGTATGAATGGCACGGTAAACCTCCAACAGAAGAGCTTGCCAGAAAGGCATTTGAGGAGCTTGATGAAGAACGTAAACGAATCATGTCAAGGGGGTGGCTAAGATGAAATACGTCATGCCTATAAACAACGATGTTAAGAAAGCCACCCGTGATGGATTCGGTGAGGGACTCTTATACTTAGGAAAAACAAACCCGCACGTCTGGGCATTATGCGCTGATTTAACAGACAGTGATAGAATGGTTAAGTTCCGTGATGAATTCCCCGAAAGGTTTGTCGAGTGCGGAATTCAGGAACAGAACATGATGGGCGTTGCAGCAGGTCTTGCTGTCACTGGAAAAGTTGCTTTCGCAGGAAGCTTTGCTGTGTTTGCTCCAGGTCGTAACTGGGACCAACTGCGTGTCAGCGTTTGCTACAGCAAGCACAACGTGAAGTTGTACGGAGGACACGCAGGCATCACTGTTGGTGAAGATGGGGCAACACACCAGGCACTTGAAGACATAGCGATTACTCGCGTGTTGCCAAACATGACTGTGATTGTTCCTTGTGACTCTAACGAGATGGCCCGCGCTACTATCGCTGCGGCACACACACCAGGACCTTTCTATCTGCGCGGGGGGCGTGCGAAGTTCCCGCAGGTCACTACTGTTGACGCTCCTTTCGAAATTGGCAAGGCTTTGCCTTTGCGAAATGGAAAACACGCAACGATTATCGCTTGTGGAATAATGGTTCGCGAGGCTTTAATCGCTGCCGAAGAGTTGAAGAAGAGCAGGATTGATGTTGCGGTTTTGAACATGCACACAATCAAACCACTAGATGAACACGCAGTAATTCACGCTGCGCACGAGACTGGTGCGATAGTTACTGCTGAAGAGCACCAGGTTACTGGTGGCCTAGGTAGCGCTGTTGCTGAAGCTGTTGCTAAACACATGCCTGTTCCGATTGAGATGGTAGGAGTCAAAGATACATTCGGCGAGAGCGGAACAGCAGATGCTTTACTTGACAAGTATGGTCTGCGTGCTAAGGATATAGTTGCGGCTGTTAAGCACGTTCTTGTCAGGAAGAAAAAAGAGAAGCCAAAAGAGTTCAAGCCAAGTTCAAGTGTTGTAAAGAAAGCCACTACGAAACCACGTAAGACTAAGAGAAAGGCTTCGAAGAAAGTTGTCAAGAAAAAAACTGCGAAGAAAAAGGCCACGACAAAAAATTCTAGGACCGCCAAGAAAGCAAGGAAGCCTGTTAAGAAGAAAACCAAGTCTAAAAAGAAGGCAAGGAAGCCTTAATCTATTCGTCTCTCGCTTCTGTCACCAGACCAGTTAGTATGATATGTCCCTTCTCTGTCCCAGCGCTTGTAAGTGTGGGCTCCGAAATAATCCCTCAGACCTTGAGTTAAGTTCAAGGGCAGATGTGGTGAACTTGCTTGTAGGATATACGCCCTTGACATGTCAAACACCATGAAGGGTAGTCTCGCATTTGTTGCCAAAGCACAGACAGAGCTCAAATTTCCAATCGTGCCTTTGATATCCCGTACAAATGCCGGAGCTTCTAGAAGATTTGTCATGTTCGGATGCTCTCTGTAAGATTGCGATATGTCAGCCAAGAATCTTGCCCGAATAATACAACCTGCACGCCAAATCTCAGCAACTTTTGCCAAATCAATACCTCCAAAACCCAACTCTTCATCGGCCACCTTGATCAGATTAAGACCTTGAGCATAAGATGATATTTTTGCAGCAAAAAGCGCGGCTTCAATCTTGTTCACAGTATCACTAACCGATAGGTCGTTTTTGTTTAGATTTATAGCCAGAATCCCTTGAAGTTTTTCACGCATATCTTTATTTGTGCTGATTGCTCTCGTGCTTACAGCCCCGTAGATAGACGGAATTGGAACAACTCCACTTTCCAAGTGTAAGCTAGACATAACCGTCCATGTACCTGTGCCTTTCATCTGTGCAACATCCAGAATTTTGTCGATAAGATGTAGTCCATCATCAGACCTTTGTCTCAACACTTCTGAAGTGATTTCTACAAGGTAACTGTCCAAACGACCTCTGTTCCAGTTCGAAAAAATATCTGCTATCTCATCGTTTCCCATACCAAGAACGCGGTGCATTAAATCGTAAGCCTCGCATATTAACTGAATATCTGCGTATTCAATACCGTTGTGGACCATCTTAACAAAGTGTCCCCCTCCGTTTAGACCGCACCATGTAACACATGGTTTGTTGTCTTGCGGTGCTTTCGCAGAAACGCTTTCAAGTAGAGATTTTAGTCGCTGTTCATAGATATCTTTGTTGGTTCCACCGGGCATCAGACTCGGGCCGTGTCTAGCGCCCTCTTCTCCGCCCGAGACTCCCATTCCAAAAAAGTGTATTCCTTCAGGGATTTCTTGCGCACGTCTTTGTGTGTCGTTATAATCAGAATTGGCACAGTCTATCACTATAGCTCCAGGTTCCAACTTCGGGATTAAATCTTTAAGAGCCGAATCTGTCGGTTTCCCTGCCTTAATCATTACAAAATAGATTCCCTGTTTTCCTACAAGATTAACGAGTTCATCAAGCTCACCATACACAGGATGTAGTTTGTCTATGAAGGGTTCGTTCTTGGAATTATCGTAAACGTGCCTGGTCACTTCATCAGTTCTGTTAAACATCGCAATATGATGCCCTTTCTCTGCGAAATTCTTAGCAAAATTACTGCCCATGACAGACATTCCTATCATGGCCAAGCTCACCCCTTCCATACTTGAATTCACTCGGCTGGCTTTATATTAGTTTTGCAGAAACCCTAATGTTCTAATCATTCCATGAACGCCTTGTTTTGCGATGATGTTTTCAATTCTTTCCAGACCATTCTTGTGTATATCTGATATTGGCCGTTTTTTTCGGTTCCAGATTGTCAAGTTTAGTTTTTCGCACAGGTATTTGTCAATCCAGAGAGCAAACCCTTCTGACTCTTCCCTGAAAATATTACAATCTTTCAGGTGAAACGCAAACCTGCCGTGGCTAGACTGTTCATAGTATGTTCCGTGGCCGTGATACTCGTGAAAGATTGTGCTTATCCAGTTGTAATGTCTTGTGTTGACATGCGCAGTCAGGGTTTCAACAGTGTAGATACCTCGAAAGAACATGTTTTTTTTCCATGATTTGGGCGCGTAAACTCTTAGTTTGGAGTATCTTGGATAGACACCTAACTCTAGACGCATAACCTTGTTTGCATCTTTTGTTATCTGTAACCAGTCCACCCTACCCGAGTCATATTTAAAAATAAGATTTTCATGTACTGAAACCCGTAAAATTATCGTACCTTACCGGATTTTTAAGCGTTTAAAAACAAAAATACAGTTCTTTTATAAATAAAAATAAAATCCTGTCACCATGCCTGAGTCGTCACAGATTGGAGATTTAATTGAAAAGTTTGAATCCCACCTATACGGAGGACTAATAGGAGTCAGTTATCACGACATTAAAACAGGGAACAGTTTCAATGTAAATGGCGATAGACCGGGCTGGGCGGCAAGCATCATCAAAGTGCCCGTCATGATAGCCACATACAGACTCATAGACAGCGGAGAGTGGTCAGAAACACACATCATCCCAGTACAACACAAAGAGTATCAATTTGGTGAGGAAGATGTTCTATTCAAGTATCCTGATGAAATGGAACTTTCTATAGGAGAGCTTGTTGGTCTGATGATAAAACACTCAGATAATGAAGCCACTAACATGCTCGCAGACTACATGAGTCTCGATTACATCGACAGTGTCTGCGAGAGCCTTGGCGCGAACAAAACTACCTTCGCGCACCTGCTGGGCTACATCGAGCCCAGAAAAAGAAGTTCATGGAACCCCGAAGGGAGCAACCTGACAACACCTAATGACATGGTAACATTGTTGTCAGCAATCTATAACGAACAAGCAGCAAGACCTGAAAGTTGTAAAAAAATGAAGCACCATCTGGAAAGTTGTTATTTCTCATCTTTCAGCAAATCAGCCGGAAAAAGAGCTCTTGGTTCCAAGACAGGATTCATCTCAGATGAAAAAACAGGTCTTGACAGTCACGAAGTAGGCGTTGTTGATGGCCGTTATGTTCTTGCAGTGATGTGCAACAAAGTCGGAAGCGAGGTCGCCGAACTAAACATGCTGGATTTGTTTGAATTACAACTTGCAATGAATTCAAGAATATATCAAGAAATATTAGCGAGGCGAATCATACCATGGTGAGACCAGTATACTTCGGGATTGAGCAGGAGTATTGTACGTTGCGCCCAGTTCACCACCACTTTTTAGATTTATTAGGAGAAAAATATTGGCGCAGTATAGACTTTGATACAGTCATGGGCCATGTAGACGACCCTGAACACAACTCAAAATATTACAGAAAATCCGATACGGCTCGACGCACAAAAACTGGTTCAGGGTTCTACTGTGATTGCGAAACTGCTGAGATATGCACCCCCCCTGTGAGGATAGACGTGAGCAGATTCACAAATGATCTTGAAACCGTGATTAAAGCCTCCCGTAACGAACTTGCAGAGTACCTCAAAGGCAACGATATACGGCTTTTCGGATACAGCACACACCTTAACATTTCCAGTCACATCATTAGAAATTTACAGAGCAAAAGGGCCATACAAGAAACCGCTGTCCCACTAGGTATGTTTCTAATGACCCCTAACACAAGGAGGTACACTTGGTCCACACTACGAAGCCATGATAACCATTCAGACAGGGCTGAAATACAAGGAGATTATATTCACTCAATAGACCAACTTAAATCAGCAGCAATAATTCTTACAGCACTGACGGCACGCTTCACAAATATTAAAACAAAAGTTGATATCGAAGCGTATTCCGAATTTAACGATTCTGAAGAATACAGCCCAGATTTCGACCACTTTGGAATTTGGAGAACTGAAGAGAACCCCTTCTTTAGCATACTTAAATCAAGTTCAGGTAGAAATACCGAGGTTCCTCTTGTTACTGGCGAAATAATAACTGCACAAGAATGTCTTGAGAGGGTTTTATACGAAGTCAGAAAAGGAATTAATATGTTCCCCCGAAACGACAGAGTAACACTGGACGGATTTGTCAAGGGAAATACTGAACTTGAAATCGACAAAACCGAGTTTTATCAAAAGGTAGGAGAGAAAATAGATGAAGAAGGGTTCCCAATAGATGAATTCCCAGAAGAACTGACGCTATCTACTTCGGACCTCAAGCATAAATTCGGAGAATTACCCCTCCTGGCACAATTTTATGGAAATCTAGTGAAGGGTAGACTGGGAGTTAACCCCCACAAAACAACCGGCAAACAGATTAGTCTTATAGACATGAACTGGAACGAGATAAGTTTTGAAAGCAGACAGAATGGCAGTGAACAGTTCTTTACAATTAGACACGTAGAAAACTTGGATTATCTGGCGTACCTAATGTCAAAATTGGATAATGAGAGAGATGTTCTTAAACTGACTGAAAAACTACTTCCCTGGTTAGAGTATCTTCCGGTCAGCCAAATTTACAATATGATGAGCCCTTACTACCAGCATGAGGCCATGACCCCCTCAGATAGATATGTATATGAAAAGATACGATCAGAGGGACTGGAATGGGAACATGGTTTCGAAAAAATTATATGCAGAGCTCTTCCAGAACAAGTTTTCTCCGCGATGCAAAGTTTTCCAGGTGACGATAAATGAGACCTGTATACTGCGGAGTGGAACAGGAGTTTCAAACCTATGTAAAAAAAGAGGACACAGAAGCTGAAAAAAACGAAGAGTTTTGTGAGGAATCAGTTCTTTTTGGATATATTTTTAGAAAACAGTTGAAGAAATACACCCGAAAGCATTTCAAAAAATCCAGAACAGCAATAAGAACCAGAGTTGGAAGTTCAATCTACGAGGATTCAGGCGAAGCAGAGATCTGTACCCCACCCGTTAGAATCCGAAAAGGTTTTGTAAACGATTTTGGAGAGACTTTGAAAGCAGCCCGTGATGAGTTCGCAGAGTTCATGGAAGGTTCTGATGTAAGGCTTGCAGGTTACAGCACACATGTTAATGTATCAAGCCACCCCGTCAAACACCTTCCGAGTGAAGAAGCACTTTCTCTTTCCGCAATACCTCTAGGCCTGTTTATGCTAACACCAAACACCCAGAGAATTTCCTGGTCGACAGACAGAGGAAACCAACACGATGAAAGAGTGGAAATCCAAGGAGATTACATCCCATCCGTCGAACAGACTCAGGCAGCAGTTTTACTAGCATCAGCAATAGTATTGGGACGAGATTTTATCAAAACTAAAGTGCTTGTACCCTCAGAATATTCTTTTCAATTCGGAGGCAATGATATTTACGGACTCTACAGAGTAGATAACCCATTCTTCAAGCAAATACGTTCAGATAGAACCTTGGAAAGACATGGAAGAAACGCAAAGGTAATGCTTGAAGATGGACGCACGATAACCGCACAAGAATGCCTCGAAATGGTTGTTTGTGAATTGTCCCCTGTCATTTATGCAATTGCAAATGTAAACGAACATAAAATACTAAGAAAGTTTGTTGAAGGCAAAGAAGAATTGGAAATTGACAAAATAGATCACTACAACAGCATTGCAGACGATTATAGTAGAGTAGACTTCAGCTACAAGTACTCTGACACATTGACCTTTGACCCCACCGAGCTTCACTGCGATTACAACATGAGAACTCTTCCAGCAATGGCAAGACTGTACGGGTGTCTTGCACAAAAAAGGCTTAGTATCACTCCTGACGGCAACACAGGAAGAAGAATAAAAACAAAAAAAATGGGATGGAACTATCAAAGATTTTTAGCAGGCGGAGCCGTGTGTGGATTTGATAGTGTAGAAAGCATAGACTTTACCAGCTGGGCCATTGAATCACAAGCACACGAACGCGAAGTTCTCAACTCAATAGGTTCAGCAATTTTTTGGCTGAACACTATGCCGCCCGAGTACATACTTAATTTTTCCCACAAGGATTTTACACCAAGTAACATCGCAGAACAAACCATTTCAGAACTGATGAGGCATGACTCTGAAGCATATAAAATCACCCCTGCCATCAGAGAGAAAATCATTCAGTGTTTTAGATAGTTTTACTCACGTCATCAAGCATCTTTTTGGAATCCCTTTTGGGATTGTTATGATACACAACAACCAAGTGAGTCAGGCACTCGTTGAGCAGTTCCAAGTACAGATTTATTCTTACGGTTACTATGAAAATTATGAAAACTATAATTGATGTACTGACCAAGCTTCCTGTTAATCTAATGTATGGAACTATCCATGCCAGCCAGGGAATAAGCATAATCACGTTCACAATCAAGCTGGCATACAATAGGGCGTAAAAGAAGCCTCTAAAATTTACAAGGGTGATTGCTTTAGAATAGTAAGAGTCGAATCTTTTTGTAAAGTACTCAGTCTCAACTATCTCTTTGTCGGATTTTGGTGCCAAGTGTGGTTTAATTGCCCTGTAGTGCATCCCTAAACGACTTATCCTGTTAATGTTCAGGATTTTCAAGAACTTTGTGAAGAAGCCCGGCTTAGGCAGTTTAAGACTCTTTGGAAGCTTCATAATGTATCGTCGAGGGGTATCAGGATAAAAAGGTTTTCTCACGATATCTTTTTAAAGTTAGGCCTTTGCCTCCCAACAGGATGGTGTCAGAGAAGCAGAAACGCCAACTTAGGGCAAGAAGAAAGAGCAAGCTTCGAAAGAAGATATACTTGGCTCCAACCGTTGAACAGGAGAATAAGTCCAAACGCAAAGGATTGGACAGAATCTATCACGACAGGTACAAAGAGTTGTTTATTATCACAACACTACTGCTTATTTTCTCAGTTCTTGTAATTGGACACACATATTATACTACAGGCGATTTTGTTCACAAAGGAGTAAGCCTTTCGGGTGGAATCACCATGACCATCCCCACAGAAGGGGATTCAATCAATGTTGACTTTCTGGCAGCGGATTTAAAGTCCCGGTTCCCCGAGGCGGATTTCTCCGTCCGCGAGATAAGTGAGCTAGGCACACAGACAGGAGTAACTGTTGAAGCAAGCACCGCAAGCGGAGAGGGACTCGATGAGCTTGAAAAGAGTATCTTTCTGATGCTTGAAGAGACCCGCCCAAACATCAGGGATGTTGCCAGCACAGAGGTTATTGGCCCCAGTTTAGGTCAGAGCTTTTTCCAGCAGGTCTTCAAAGCGGTCTTGATAGCCCTTACATTCATGGGCCTGGTGGTTTTCCTTTACTTTGGCGAGACAAAGACACAGAAAGCAATTGTTGTTGTTCTTACCTTGCTCGAGTCGGTGTTCATATGGAACGCCACAGGTTCATTAATTGTTACAGGAATGGCCATAGTTTTAGGAATAGTGTTGATAGTGATGTACACACGCTTTAGCATACCAAGTGCGGCAGTTATCCTGGCAGCCATAAGCACAACCTTGTTCACACTAGCTGTTATTGATATTATGGGAATGCGTCTTTCTACAGCGGGAATCGCAGCATTCCTTATGCTGATAGGTTATTCCGTTGACACAGATATTCTTCTCAGTACTCGTGTTCTGAAAAGGTCTGGCGGAACTGTTTACGAACGATGTGTTGATACAGTGAAAACAGGAATGACAATGGAAATCACAACCATGATTGCTGCAGGCGTTGCTTTAATTTTCAGCCAGTCCGAAATTATTAGAGAGATTATGACAATCATCTTCATAGGTCTGTTCGCAGACATCTTTTTCACATGGATTCAGAACGTTGGAATTCTCAGGTGGTACCTTGAGAAGAGGGCGGGTAAATGAGTAAGTTAAAGAAACTATTTGGTCACTGGCGCATCTGGGTTCTTATAGTCTTATTAGTACTCTCACTAGTCGCGATTAATCCACAACTAGACACTGATGGTGTGGCAATCCGTTCCGTTACAAAAGATTCTGCTGCTTTCGACGCAGGTGTTCAGTCTCCTGAACCTAAGAGTAGCCCCACAAGTCGTGAACGTATTCTAGAGGTCAATGGTGCGCGCGTAACTGATGTGGCATCATACTACGCGATGATTGAGGATTATCCTGCCAACAGGTCCTTAAGAATCACAACTGACGAGCAAACTTACACTCTTACTACAAAACCGATTACAGAGTTTGATAACCAGACAAACACAACAACAGTTTTAGGAACACAAGAGATTGGAATCTCCGTTTACGAAGCACCTTCAAACAACTTGAGACTTGGCCTGGACCTATCTGGAGGTACGCGAGTTATTCTTCAGCCTGAAGAGAAGGTTAGCACTGAAGACCTAGAACTCATCATGAGCAATATTCGTGAGCGTTTGAACGTTTATGGCTTGTCCGATATTATCGTTCGAGACGCACGTGATTTGTCAGGTAACGATTTTATTATTGTTGAGATTGC
>CAZPUM010000018.1:0-5055 GCA_964589765.1 uncultured Methanosarcinales archaeon | reverse complement strand
CTTCCATTACGCTGCCGACCGGGCCCTGACCACGGCGCTGAAAAAGACGAAGTCCAGCAACTTTTGTCTAATCAAGGAAAGTTCGAGGCAAAGGTTGCCAACCAGACGGTTTTCATCGGTGGGAGTGATATCACTTATGTGTGTAGAACCGCCGATTGTTCAGGCATCGATAGAAACACAGGATGTGGTCCTGATGGTTCAGGCGGATTTGCCTGTCGCTTCAGTTTCGCAATCAGTCTTAGCCCTGAGGCCGCCCAGAGACAGGCAGATGTAACTGCAGATTTAAAGATTGTTACAGATACAGGAGGGGGTTATTTAGAGCACCCCTTAGAGCTGTACCTAGACGACGAAAAGGTTGACGAACTACAGATTGATAGTTCTCTGCGTGGACGCGCAGTCACTAACATTCAGATTTCTGGAAGTGGTTTCGGTCCAACTCAGCAGGGCGCTCAGGAAGATACAATCCAGAACATGAAACAGCTACAGACAATCCTGATTACAGGCAGTCTGCCAGTTAAGCTTGAGATTGTAAAGTCTGATGGAATCAGTCCTGTACTTGGTAAAGAGTTTATTTCAAACGCACTGCTTTTGGCGGTTTTGTCCATCGTTGCTGTTGCGATTGTTATCGTTGTTCGTTACAGGAAGCCTCTGGTTTCAATTCCTGTTGTTGTTACGATGATGTCAGAGGTTGTGATTATTCTGGGCTTTGCCGCAGCAGTTGGTTGGAACCTGGACCTGGCAGCCATTGCAGCTATCATCATAGCCATTGGTTCTGGTGTTGACGACCAGATTGTACTTATTGATGAGACTTTAAAGAAAGAACGAGGAGATTCCAAACGTTCCTGGCGTGAAAGGATTAAATCTGCGTTCTTTATTATCTTCGCAGCCTACTTCACACTTGCTGCGGCTATGTTACCCCTGTTCTTCGCAGGTGCTGGTTTGTTGCGTGGATTCGCAATCACAACACTTGTTGGTGTAACCGCAGGAGTTCTTGTGACAAGACCTGCCTTCGCCAAGTTCATAGAAGTTTTGTTGAAGAAAGATACTGATGACTAATCTTTATAAAGAAATTAGGATTTTCGATGCTTACGGGCCCATGGTTTAGTGGCTATAACGCCGCCTCGACATGGCGGAGGTCCCCGGTTCAAATCCGGGTGGGCCCATATAGAACTTACTGCCTTGAGGCTATCTCCCTGTAAAGTTCAAGAACCTGTTCGACAACTTTCGGAATATTAGCATAATGGAACTTGTAAACAAACCTGTCCGCAACCCCTTCCCACAATCGTTCTTTGGATTCGTCTGAAGACATCCCCACTATGCCCACGTTTGGATGATGAGACTTTACAAAATTACAGAATCCAGGCCCATTCATCCTTGGCATCACAGTGTCTGAAACAATCGCATCAGGAACCTCATCAGCCATGCTTCTCAAAGCATCTTCAGGTTTTTCAAAGGAGGCCACATCATAGTCGTTTCTTAGAATGATTTCCATGACACTCCTGAACGCTGGGTCGTCCTCAACCAAGTAAATTACGGGTTTCATTCTGTTGGGAATCTCTAGCGATTTATAAGCAGCACAGGTTTATTAATAAAGTCGGGAATCTTAGTTGCGTTTATGGACGATTATTACAGTTCCATATCAGAGGGGTATGACGAGCTTCATGGTGAAGAACAAGACGTGAAATTGCAACAGTTTCTGTCCCGCGTCAATATTAGTCCTGATTTGAAGCTACTGGATGTCGGTTGCGGAACAGGCAGGTCTTTTTCTCAGCTCAGTTGTGACTGGTATGGTCTGGATCCCTCTCCTGGCCTGATTGCGAAGGCTTCTGACCAGGCACGTTCCCGGATAAAGCAGGGTGTTGCTGAGAAGATTCCTTTTGAGCCTGGGACTTTCGATGTTGTTTTGTCACTTACTGCTTTACAGAACTTTGATGATGCTGAAGTCGGTTGTCAGGAGATGCTTCGCGTTTGTAAGCCAGGCGGGAGAATATTATTATCATTCTTGAAAAAATCACCAAAAGCTGATGAGTTACGCAGGATTATTGAAACTCAACTGAATGTTGTTGACTCCTGGGAGCATTCTATTGACTTAATGTTCATTTGTGAGAAGGTTTAACGTTTGTAAACCCTGCCTCTTTTGTCAATTTTAAACACTCTTATCTCATCTTCAACCAATCTATAAAGGATTCTGAAATCACCTTTTCGTATTTTGAAAACAGGATACCCTTTGTATCTCCCCATATGAGTTGAGTTTCTAGGAATTGGTGTATTTACCAACGACAACACGATTGATTTTAGAAAAGGCCACCTATCAAGATTTCTTTCAGCCCTGTTAGAGATATAGAGTTTCATCAGGCAAGCCTCTTAGCTTTGCCCGACTTCATTTCCTCCTCCATCTCTTCTAGAGCTTCAATATCTTCCTTAGTTAGCTCATCTTCCATGAGTTCCCTGATTGCGTTTAGAGTTATATTTGTTTCGGACATATTTGGAGACTCTTTCTCGACGATAAAAGCCCTGTGACAGCAAGTCCGGTGATTATCTGGCTAGTGCCGGAAATTAAACCATTCCTTTTACTTCAACAGTTGAAAACACTTTTACGGAGTTTTGGTTTTTGAGAGCTTTGTCGTTTGACCATATCGGGCATTTAAGTCTAATTGCCAGTGCGAAGTATGCAAAATCTTTTTCATCAGGGGAAATCCCTTCTGCGCACTCCATAAATTTTGAATATTCATCCTCTGGCACAACAGTTACAATTTCTCTGAACATCACCATAATATCTTTGAATTCCTCAGGTGAACGTTTCGTCTTTTTTAGTATGAGATGCTCGTATTTTTCGAACTCTTCAATAATGAACTCTGGCGTGTAGAGATACAAATTATCTTTAAAGAAAAGTTTGGCTGTAAAACCATCTTTAATCAAAGCAGAGAACAAGATGTTGGCATCCACAACCAGTCTCATCTTTTGTGACGCTTTGTTGCTTTACGACTAACTTCTGAACCAAACTGTAAAGCATCCTCTTCAGTGAAGGTACTGTCTTTTGAAAAAGCTTTGAACCTCTCAAGCATTACAAGCTTCTTCTTGATTGCAGATCTCGCAACTTCACTCCAATTAATCTCTGGAAACCCTTCCATGTGTTTCTTCACTTCAGGAGGTACCGATAACGTAATACTGACCATCTTGTTAAACCCGTTTATTACGTGCGATACGTTTAAATATTTAAAAGTTTTGTTGTGGTTCGAAATCATGATTGTTGAAGTCTTATAGACGATAAAAGCTCTGCGACCCTATGTCCAGTGGCCAAAGGGCAAACGGTGAAAAACTTTATATTTAATACAAAACACCATAGAAACAACGGGTAAAGATTCCACGTATCCCAGAGTTACCGTAGGTGCTCGCATTAGTAGTGCGTGGTTCCGGCCTTTCTGTCCTTCAAAATGATTAAGAAATATGGATAGAAAACCTTGCCGGAACGACTCCGAAGTTTCCTACCCGATATGATACTCCAAGAAGAGCGCAGTGTTTTTTATATGTTATGTTTATTTACTCGAATATTTGTTGAAAATATCGTTCATATCATCGATAAGTATGACTCTATCAGCACAATCTTTTAGCTTTGGATTAAGACAAGACCTAAACGAAACCACCCACACTTTCTTCCCCTTGGATTTAACAAGGTCAACAAGAGCCATATAATCCCCATCACCACTAAGAATTATTGCGATGTCATAGGCATCCTCATAAGCAAGACTAATCATATCGGCAGTAAGAAAAATATCTACCCCTTTCTGACTGTGATTGAATTTTTTAAAGTCAATCTCCTTAAGTCTTAGAGTAATACCCAACTTCCTAAGAAAATTGAAAAATCTCTTTTTCGCTTCCGATCTTTGTTTCTCATGTTCAGCCCCGTCGTAATAATAACCTCTTCTGACGATATAATACTTGTTCAGATAAGTTAAGAACTTCTCATAGTCAAATTTGAACATAATATTTGAATCTTTTAGAAAGTCCTCACCTCCCAGAATATTTCTGGCATCTATAAAGAACATGACCCTTTCAGTTAATCTGACTTCCATACAATTTGAAAAAATTATCGACGATAAAAGCTCTGCGACCCTATGTCCAGAAATATTTCGAGTTTTACCGAAGCCCTTTTAATATAGTTAACATGTGATATGGTATGAAGAGAGGAAAGACGAACCTTCGCATGAAAGCACAAATTTACCTAGTTCTGGCATTTGTTGTGTTGTTATTGGCCCTGATAGGCGCCACGTTCCTGTTTCAATAGGTTTTTATCCAGCATGTCCTTTAAAGCAACCCTTCCCCCAATGGAGTATTTCTGCTTGGTTAATTTCTGGCAATAACAAGACTCAAAAGGCAAATGGAGGTCACTAAGTAATCTTAGAAGTAGAAAATAGACGAGATTATTTTTAAATGAGAAATGAGTTCTGATGACATGACAAAGCCCATATGTGATTTTTGTGATGAAAATTATGGTGCCCTGCCTTTTGTGTGTAGTCATTGTAAAGGAAGGTTTTGTGTTAAGCACAGGTTACCAGAGGACCACGACTGCATACCCTTTGAATTAGCCAGAAAAGAAAGGC
The DNA here is from genome assembly GCA_964589765.1 of uncultured Methanosarcinales archaeon. Taxonomy (GTDB): domain Archaea; phylum Nanobdellota; class Nanobdellia; order Woesearchaeales; family UBA525; genus UBA525. Next base: position 454 of record CAZPUM010000018.1, on the reverse strand, counting down.
AAAAGCGAACTTCTGAAAGAATGAAGGAGGCTGCCCTTTTGCTAAAAGAAGCTGAAGAGGAAGGGTTAACTCCTGAGTACTACAAGGTCGATAAAGAGATTTTTGATGATGAAGAATCTGATGGAAGAGATATTAGACGTGAGAAAAGAAAGAAGCACAAAAAAACTACCACTTCACATAAACATCACAAGAAAGAGAAAAAACCACACCATCTTCATATCAACCTTCACTTATGGATTTTGATTATTGCCCTTACCCTGATGTTAGGTGTAATTTTGGCAGTTATTTTTGTGCCCTTCCCCGATGAAAAGTTCGAATTAAAGAATGTGACTGAAACTATAGAAGTTGAGCAGTCCTCAATTTCCGAGATAGCTCAAGAAATATCTTTTACAAAATACTTTGATAAACCAGAAAACTATGCTAACAAACAGGTTGAGATATTCTCTAAGCTCAC
>CAZPUM010000017.1:0-28167 GCA_964589765.1 uncultured Methanosarcinales archaeon | reverse complement strand
GCTGGAGATGAGGTGCTTTTGCTAGCAGCGGATGCGGAGTCACTTGCGGGTGTGGAGGATTCCCTGGTTGTTGTAGCTGAGAAAGAGGGCGAAGACCCTGAGTCGTCCGCGATATGGGAGGACGAAAAACTCTGGAAACAGATTGAGTCCTACAGAAACCTCCTGAAAAAATACAACAAAAACTGTATAATGCCTCTGAAGGTTCAGGGCAAACCTGAGGCTGAAGGCATTGAGAGATTCTTTGAAGAAAGAATTGGCATAATCGAGAAATTCTTAGAGAAAAAGGAAGAGGAAACTTTCGGGCGATGTCTAAACGCAGTTGTTGAGGTACATCTTGTTCTCGCAGCTATAATTAAGGAGTCCATGATTATTTTGAATGCTGAACGTACACAATTATCTGGAATAAAAAATAATCAGAAGAAACAAGGAATGAAGAAAAGAATAGCTTCCTTGGAGAAGAATGTCAAGAACTTTGTTGACGAACATCAAAAGTTCGTTAAAGTTGTTCGCGAAAGCTACCCTGAGGTTCTAAAATCACACCCTGACCTTGACAGAAAGGTGCAGGATATGCCTGTTAACCACACTGTTCATGAACTCTTCAGACAGATTGAGGCAAAAGATAAACACGGTGGAAATACTGATACAAAAGGTCTCGAAGAACTTAAGGCCAAGTTTGAAGAGTACTTTAGTAAATCAAAACGATTCAAAACGACTGTTCAGGAATATTATGAGCAGAAACTAAATCCTGCTATAGCTGTGGTTGAAGCATACCTTCTTTATGAATACTTCAGAAGCGCGGTCAGGTTTGTAACTGTCGCTCTAGAGGACGGCGACCTCAAGGAAGAGTGTGAAAAGGTTAAGAAGCAGTTCAATAATGACTGTCAGGCAGACCCTTATTTGAATAAAATCATAGGCCCTATCAAAACAAAGGCTATAGCTCATCACAAAAACTTGGTCGAAAATGCGGTTGTGCTTGTAGACAAGGCAAGAAGTGGTCATATTAATGAATCGCTTGCTAAATTCCAGGCTGTGGAAAAAATCTTTAATGAAGCAGTGACTAGTGCAGAAGAAATTAAAAAAGTGTTCGCGATAAGAGGTCCTAAATGAAAATAATCCATGAGTGGTTTGAGGAGCACAGAGGTCTGCTAAAGTCAGACAGGGGAGTTGCAAGGCAGGAAAGAAGAGACGCCAGACATCTTGTGGGGGATTCTAATAAAGTCAGAAAAGTCACTCAGGATGTTGAAAAAGCGTTTGAAACAGGAAAGCATCAAATAATAAGAAAAGCTTTCAAAAACTACCTGACTGTGATGCGCAAAGAGTTTCATGATATTTCCAATATTGTTGCGGACTACAAAACATTGATGAGACGTTCTCTACAGGAGTTTGACGACCTTGTTGTTTCAATAGAACAGAACCCTAACGAGCAGAGAAAAGACGAGCTCAAAAAACGCGTTCACGAATTTAAAGAGACTCTCAAGAAACAGTACGAGGGGTACTTCCAGAGTATGGCAGGGTTTGAGAGCAGAAACTTTTCTGCAAAACAAATTCTTGACGAGGCCAGCATCATTAAGGACATTTACTATCAGGCCGTACAAGTAAGAAAGGCGGTCAATGGTTTCACTAAGATTGAAAAATCTTTGATTAATGATGAGCGTGCAGGAAAGAGTGTTCCTGCACATGTCATGGATGAAAGGCTGAAAACCCTTCACACAACATGGGAGGGCGAACTATCGAGGCATAGCAAAGAGCTTCAGGACATAATTCAGTTACTGTATGACTTCCAGCATCATATCGAGCAGATGCACGAAAAGGTTCAGGAGCTAAGAAGGGTAAAGGGCTACCCACTAGGCTGGATGGAAGAGAACAACAAAATACTGGAAACACTAAAAAACGATCTTAACGAGTACATTAAACAGGAGACTGGTCAGGCCAGAATCTTTATGAGCAAAGAGGAGCACTCATTAGCTTAGAGGTGAAAATCATGGTATTCAACAAAAAAGGAGTCGTATTCACAAGACCAAGGGACACTGTCAGTTTTTTCGTGGGATTAATCCTATTGGCATTCGGGCTTATTCCGTTGCTTGTTAAGTTTGGGATTCTTGGTTGGACCCTTCCAGGTTTCATCGCGAATCTGCCCTTTAGCATAGCGATTTGGGTTATAGCAATATTTGGGCTTTACATTGTAATGGATGGGTTTATAGAGCCTCCTGCGCATAGCCTTCACATAATTCTGATTGTAGCGGGGCTTGTGCTGTTCATAATTGGTCTGCTTCCAATTCTACACAACTTTGGAGTACTAGGAATGAGCTTTGGGTTCCTTGATAACTTGATACTCTACATGAGTGTTATCACGTTAGAAGGTATCTTGCTAATGATAGGCGGTCTGACTGAACATTAATTGATGTTCACAACCTGACCAACCGCCTGTCCAGGCATGCCAGTCTCAAATAGAACTCGTAGGGCTCCCTTATTGCCATGGGCGCTCCTAACTTCGCCAGAAATCTCCTTATTTCCTGTGCTGTAAGTCACTTTCTTACCTACAAGTTTCTCAGCCTTCTCTATTGAGTCAACACCATCAACAATAATTATCATCTGGTTCGGTGTCTGACTGTGACGACCTCTCTTGTAGTTGTGAATGATTCCTTCCATACTGGACGCGAGTTTCAGACTGTTTATAAATGTTTGCGTCGGAATACTGTTGTGTCACAGGAGGAGGATTCGTATATTTGGGAGGGTAGTAACTTAACATGCTGTTTAGAAAAAGTATTGCGCCAGCCAAGACACTTGCTCGAAAAAGACCCTTTCTTCTTTTGCCTGAAACTCTTTTTCTTTCAAGCCTCTTACGAGCTTTTCTGGCAGTTTTACTCTCGTCTGCCGTTCCATCTCTTTGGTATCTTAATAGTACCTGTTCCAGCGGGGGTAGTGCCATTATCAAATTCCTCCAGTATCTCTTCCAACGGTGAGTAGGGTACGAGCTGCTCCTGAACCTCTGAAAGGGGGTTAGGATGCAGGATGGGGTCCAGGAGCGGCTCGATAGGCCCGTACGCGAGATGAGCTGCACCGCCGACGGCCAATGCCGTGACAAGTCGGCGGGCCATTGTCAAGTAAAGCTCTCGCATTCACAGAATCTGTTCGAGACTTTTGAATAGGCTTGCTATGAAATATCCGAACCATTTCCGAAAGTATCCGAACCACTGGACATCTTCGGAAAGCGTTTATGAATGGTTTCCCATCTATCCTGATTATGCTTGAAGAGAGTTTTATATTCCTGCCTGGAGTCCTTGAAAAAACGGAACAAAAGCTATGGCAGGAAGGGATACACACTTGGGATCATCTCCTTGACGCTAATTCAGTTCCGGGAGTTAGCAAAGAGAGGTTGATTTTTTGGAAAAACAGGATTCGCGAAATCAGAAGAAGGGTTGATTCCCCTGACGGTTTGAGGGTTTTATCGAGACTGTTCGGAAACAGGTTTTCATGGAGAACCTACAAAGAGGTTATGGATGAGCCGAGGTTTATTGATATAGAAACCACTGAATATGCTAATGAAATAACTGTGGTTGGGATCTCTGATGGAGATTTCTATCAAGCGTTTGTCAAAGGGGTGAACCTTGATACCCGCACACTAAGGCGAGCTCTTCAAGGGGCTACCTGTTTGATTACATTTAACGGAAGCTCTTTTGACCTTCCTATAATTCAGAGAAACTTTCCAGGAGTTTTGCCTGAAGTGCCTCATCTGGATGTTAGACACATATGTGCGCAGGCAGGTCTGAAAGGAGGTCTTAAAGCGATAGAGAGAAATCTTATGATTTCAAGAGCTTCTGCGATAAGGGATGCAGACGGTACAGATGCGATATTTCTTTGGCACTCATATGTCCTCGGCAATGAAGAGTCACTTAAAGACCTTATAGATTACAATGCTGCTGATGTTCTCAATCTTCAGCCACTTTTAGACTCAGTGGTCAAGTCACTATGGGAACATGTCAGATATGGTGAACCCTTGGTTGTAAGGCCACTTCCTGCCAGAACAATTAAATAGTATGTATTGTCTTTTTTATTTATGTTTGAATACTTTTGGATATTGCTGATTTGTGTCTTGGTTGTAGCGGGCGTTGGCCTGGTTCTGTGGGGTATTAAACACGCTATCGCTCTTGCTGTTAACAGTATAATAGGGTATTTTGCTCTCTACGCGGTTCAGGCTTTTGCTATGCCTGACTTGATAATCAATATATGGAGTGTTCTTTTAGTCGCTGTTCTAGGTCTTGTTGGTCTTATTTTGGTTGTAATTTTGTCCATGGCAGGCATCTGGTTCTAACAAATATCTTTATAAAGAGGTGGTTGCTCCACGAGGATATGGTGCAGAGAATAGGCGGTTCGCGCCGAAAGACGAGAGGCATCTTCTCAAAGAAGCAAAGCCTAAGAGGCAAAATTAGCCTTCGCAGATTCCTTCAAGGGTTCGAGGAGGGTGAAAAAGTTGCTATGGTTGCTGAACCCGCACACCAGAAAGGCATGTACTTCAGAAGGTTTCATGGAAAAACCGGAACGGTTCTTAGAAAGATTGGTAAGTGTTACGAAGTTAAGATAAGAGACCAGAACAAAGAGAAAAGAGTTGTGGTGCATCCAGTACACCTAAAGAGGGTTGAGTAAATGTCGAAGCCGGAGATTCTAGAAAAAAGTCCGATGTCGATTCCAGAGGTCAAAGAGGCGCTTGAATCGATAAACAAAGAGCTTGCTGAGGACGAAGAGCTTAACTTCCGTGCTGGAAAAACTTTGGAGTACGCACAAGAACTCGCAACTCTTAAGCCTAAAAAAGCAAAAGAACTTTACAAGAAACTGTTGGAACTTGACATTCCTCGATTCAAGGAGCTTCATGCACAAAAGGTTGTAGACATTCTTCCTCAGAGTGACAAACAGGTTAAGATGGTTCTTGGCAGTTATCACATGACAATCTCAAACGAGAACGCGAAAAAGATTGTTTCGGCTGTTAAAGAGTTTTTGTAAGCTTATATCTCATGTGTAGTTTAAATTCTCAGTTAAGATATTCTACAGATTAAAATCATAAAGAAAAAAATTAGTGGCGCCTGTCGTTGGCGCGCTTGCTTGGTCTTAGCTTTTCAGTACCTATGCCTTTCTTTCTAAGACCTCTGCCCTTTCGTCCTGCGGAGGTTACTCCTCGATAGCTTCTTCCCTTTTGAAGAGCTATTCCCTGAAGGTTTTTGTCAGCCAGAACCTCTGGTGCGGTCCTGTCGATCAAAACAATCTCAAACCAGTAGTTCTTTCCGTCTTTCGCAACATGATAACTGCCCAGTACCTCGCAGTTCTTGAACTTCTTGGCAACGCGCTCCTCTGCCATTTGCTGGTAGTTCTTTCCAAGAGTAAGCCTTGTGTGACTTCTACTAGGCCTTCTACCGCCAGAAATGTCAGGACGAGTGTGTCCTCCTCTTACCAGGCGTTGCCTGACAATAATAACGCCGCGCTTTGGTTTGTATCCGAGCGCTCTTGCTTTGTCAAGTCTTGTTGGGCGCTCGATCCTAATTGTGACAGGCTCCTTTCTGAAGCCGATAACTCTTTGATTCTGAACCTCCTTAGCCTCTTTAGAGGGCTTTCGGAAGGCCTGTTTAACATATTTTAGATATCCCATCTTTTTTGCCTCCTTTGTTTTTTCTTCCCAGGATTCAGCGAAGCTAATCGCCACATCTCCTGCTTATTCTGCAGAATCTGGATTTCATTTAAAAAGGTATTGGTGGGTTTTTTTATAGTTCTAGGAAATCCTAAAAGTATGGGAAACAAGTGTGTACTGGCAGGTAAGGATGACAACTACACAGTCATTGATATGGGGGCTTTAGGTTCAGTAGGTTTGGTTTATGATTTCAGCAGAGAACGTTTTTTCTCTAAAAAACCGGATATTGTCGTTTTAAAAACAGATGAGGGGCTCGTTGAGGAATCCCCTCTGCAGAGACTGATAGAAGACTGTGTGACTGGAGAGAGGTCTTACGACGGTAGATTTGGAAAAGATAGAGTAAAAGTTTTCTCCTCTATGGACCTATATTTTGGGTTTCTTGATTTTTACGATTCTATCAAGAGAGAAGGTGTGCCTTCTGAAACTCTGGCTACTGAACCAATCAAAGATATCCTTGAGATGTGTGGAGTAGCTCAGTGGTACAGGGATGGTGATAATCGGGTTCACCAAAAATTTTATCCTACGGGCATAAAAGTTGAAACTGTGATTCCCGGACCTGTAGGCGACGAATATCCTGAACAGAGAGCCTATGATGAATTAGAATTTGGTGACTTGCCTGTAAACTAGAACCTTCTGGGAGGTCTTCTTCTTCCACGGTCTTCCTCCTCGCTTGGAGGGGGAGGTGTGAAAAGGAAGTGTTTTTCTTTTCCCATAATCTCGTTCAGGATTCTGTTTATAACCAGTTTTTCAGGGTCTGAAATCAGGGGAACCCTGTTCTTGATGTCGTCAAAACTTTTGAAATCATCATCTCGTCTTGCCTCAAGTATCTGGTTCATATGCTTTTTTCCAATGCCAGGAAGTAGCTCTAAACTGTGGGTCCTGATACTGAGGGGTTGTGCCTTGTTGTAAAACTCTACAAACTCTTCTTTTCGTTCTTTTACAATCTGCTTGATTATGTGCGGGAGCTCAGATTTGGCAGTCTCAGTAAGCCTTTCGTAAGGGATTCTGCCGTTCACATGATGAATCTCATCACGCTTATCCTGGCCTATGTATACGCTTTTCAGTGGCTGAAGAGCAATATCCTTCTTGGGAACCAGCTCCAGAAGTGTAAACCTGTTTGTTCCGATGCCCTGAACAATCGCTGTTTTCAGGTGCATCGGGCGGTTATCTGAAGGATAGCCGTTCTGTAAGAAGTCTAGTACAACAGCTTCTTCTTCTCGCTTTCTCTCGAACACAAGCTATCCCTCCCATTTTATGATTATGGCGTTATCTAGTAAGTATATAAGGTTTTTCTCACTTTGCCTGACTAACAATTTTTTTCATTGCAGTATCTATGGCCACGTAAATGTTGGGGTCTGTAACGCTAGAATTATACTCTTTACCTTCTATGATTGCTAGTATGTTGACTTCTGACTTGCTGTTCCCCACACCTTTGTGAGTTACCTTCAGAGTGTCTAAACCAACAGAATCTGACAGTTTACGGGCATACTGTCCTACCATTTTCTTAACCACTATAAGCTCAGTGAACTCTTTTTCAGAGAATCCTACTAATGTTATGTTACCCCCTAATTCGATGCTCACTATGTACACCCCGTTACTATTATTGGGTTTCAGGCTTGTAACTATATAAAAGTTGTTAAGAAAAATGAAAAAATAATGTTTTAAGCCTTCTTTTCCTCAGATTTGGGTGATTCTGCTTTTTCCTTGGGCTCGGGAGCTTCCTCTGACTCTTCAGGTTTGTCATCCTCTTTACCGCCGACCATTGCCTGAACCTTCTCTTTTAGTCCCTGAGGTGCTTCCTGTCGCTCTTTTGGAGCCTCAATAGCTGAATACTTCATCCCATGAAGTTCGGCCCGTACAATCCCTTCTGAGTCCTTCTTAACATCCACCTGGACCTTTGCGGGGGGGTTTCTGATTCCATTCTCCCATAAAAAGTGGTTTAGGTGCTGTCCGAGCTTGACATCTTTAGGCACGGTCTTCATATGCTTTGAAAGGAACTCTCTGAGTGTCTTTACGGCCTTGTTTGTACGCTTGTACCTTGGGGTCTTCCAAAACCCGCGTCTAAGCGGTACTGTATATGTTCTCTCTTCGACCATTTTAATCACAACTTACTCTTGTTCCTGCGCCAACTGCGCTTAACGCTGGTGTGCCTCGATGGGTGGACTCTCTTTCCGATTCCGTACTTTTTAAGAACGGTCCAGAATGGTGCCCACTTGGTTTGTCTGCCAAGTTTGGCGAGCCTGAGCTTTTTGCTTTTGTGAAGGCTTCTGCTCATGCTTTCACCTCTTTGGCTCGCTTTATTGCATCATTGATAAAGTCGTTTCCTTTTTTAGTAAGGGCCCTTCCCTTGTGTCCTGCGTGCTCAACTTGTCCCACAAGACCTGCTTTCTCAAGCTGTTGTAGGCATTTTCTTAGGATGTTTGAGCTTGCCACCTTGAACCTGTCAGGCTTAACGCCTCTGTTCTTACGTCCTCCAAAACGGACCTGTAGCTTGCTCGTGCCTATTGGACCTTTGACAGCTACAGCTCTTAGCACTGCTGCGGCTCTATGGTAGAACCAGTCCGGGTCTTGTGGCACTCGCTCTCTGTGAGAACCGCTCTTTACGAATGGTGCCCAGTCTGGAGCTATGACTAGTTTTTTCTCTTTAAGCTCCCTGGCCAACTCTCGGTTGAGCGAAAATGGGTGTACATCAAATCTCATTGGGTTTTCCTCTCGGATGGGTAGCCGTTTACACGGACCCTCTGCTCTGCAGAATCTGTAGTTTATTTAAAAAGGTATTGGTCAAAGCTTTTTTAGTTCTTCTCGGACTGAGTATAGGAAATCGCGCTCCTTTGGCTCAACCTCTTTCTCCACCTTTGCCTCTTCATCAGGATGGCCTGCTAGGTATTTGACTGCGCGTTCTAGAAGCTCTAAATCAAATAGTTGTGACTTTTGTGCGGTCTCAAACTCTTTAAGCCCTTCTCTCTCTTCAAGATTGATTAAGAGTTTTTCGTGTTTTTCAAGTACTTCATACGTGTGAATAATTTTTTGGGCCACCTCGTGAGCCTCCTCAGTTCTATTTGTGTCGATAAATGTGTTGAACTGTTCCCTGAGTTTGACATTTTGTGAGAATATGTTCTTTATGCTCTCTAGAGTTTTTTTGGCTTTTTGTCGTGTGTTCATTCTTCTTTACCTATCAAGTCTGCTGCTGATGCGCCAAGAACCGCGAGCAGGCTTATAGCGCTTACTGTTTTGAAAGCCTCTTCCCAATGTACGCCGAAGTGTAGGTCTCCGAACAGGAAAAGAACTGCTACAATGACTGCTAAAGATGTAACGTAGATTACAATAACTCTTACAGGTAGCCACATAATGTACTTTTTGTCCACCTTTCTGAACCCTGCAAAGTACACAAACATTACTGCAACCAAAAATGATGCCAAATAAAGCAATGATGCGCGGGGCATGCTGATGTGTTCCGCAATCTCTGGACCAAGATGGTATGCGAAATGGCCCAGAATTCCGAAAAGAGCTCCTATGAGTGATTTCGTAAAGTCTCTGAAAGTGATTTTTCCAAGTGCTGACTGCTTGATATCTTTCTTTAGGTCTTTCTCTAGGTCTTTCAGTTCTGCGAGTTGCTCTTCCTCTTCAAACTCTACCTTTTTTTCTTCTCTTAACTGCTCTTCTTCTTTTCCAAGAATCTTCTTTTCGTTAGCGAGAATCTCTTTTAGAATCGAATCCTCTGTCTTAGAGGATTTTTTCTTTAAACTCTTCTTAGCTTTCTTAGGCATGAGTGCTCAGAAACAAATCAGTATAAAAGAGTTACTTAGAATCGCTTGAACTGCTTTTCTTAGGAGCCATACGCTCTATGAGGTCGTCAGGGATTCCAGCAGTCTCTAATTCCTTACGGATGGTGGTTGCATCCTTGCCGGCCGTCTTAGCAGCATCCAGAATCGACTGGGCTTTGCCCATAATGGCTGCGTGTTTCTTCTCTAATTCTGCCTGCATAGACTTTCTCTCTTCCTCAAGTTTTTTCTGCTCTTCAGCAGAAAGCTCAGTCTTACCAGACTCAATCTCTGAAGCCCATTTGCCCTCATCGACTGCCTTAAGGGCCTCTTTTGGAGTCATTCCCTCTACGAGTATTCCCATGCTAACGCAGGTTCCTATGACCTCTTTGACTCTTGCCTTGGGCGTTCGTCCTTTCAGGTCATCATCTTTCATCTTGGAAACCTTGATAATCTGCTCGATTGCCAGGTCAGCAACCATCTCTGCTCCCGCACGTCCGCTTCCCTTTGCGAGCTTTGCCTCTCCTTTGATGAGGGAGCTTGCAGGGGGGGTACCAACAGATATGCTAAATTTCTTAGACTGAGTGTCAACCTCGACTTTAACGGGGACTTGCATCCCTGCAAAATCGGCTGTCTTCTTGTTGATTTCCGCAATAACCTCTCCGATATTAACTCCGAGAGGTCCCAGTGCGGGGCCAAGAGGCGGAGCTGCAGATGCTTTGCCTCCATTAATCAACGCTTCGACGGTTTCGGTTGCCATGTTATCTCGGAGAATTACAGTCTGTTTTTAAAAGTAATGGTTAAAAAAACAATCACTCGTCCTCCCTTCTGATGACCTTGACGTCATCTGTTTTCAGTGTGATAGGGATTGGAACAGCGGCTTCTAGCAGTTCAACAACAACCTCTTCTTTGGTTTTGTCGACGCGAGATATCTTAGCCTGCTCGCGCTTGAACGGTCCTGAGATTATCTCGACAATGTCATTCTTTTGGATATTGATCTCTTTCTTGACCTGTTCGAGCATGTGTTCAATCTCTTTGTAATCTACTTCGGAAGGAAGCAGTCCCTTTGCGTAAGGTACGCCCGTGGCTGCCTGCTCGGCAGATTGTCTGTCTGCAGCTTCTACGAATATGTATCCTCTCATTCCATGAGGGCCGATAACTGAGTAAACTGGGAGTTTCTTTCTTGCCGCGTTAGCGGAAACAAATGCAAGGACCTGGTCCTCTCTGTTTGCGGTTGTTCTGAGCGCGAAAATGTGAGTGTCCTGTTCAACCTCCTCCTCTTTTGGTTTCTCTTCTTTTGGTTTCTCTTCCTCATCTGTGGAGGCAGCAGGTCCAACAGTATCTGGTTCATCCCTGATTTTTGTTTCTGATTCTTTAAGAAGCGCTGAGTACTCATCTTCATCAGGAGAATCCTCTTTTGGTTCTTGTTTGGTTTCAGGGGGCTCTCTAGTTTTTTCTTCTGTGGGAGTCTCTGTTTGTGTCTCTGTTGCTTCAGGCTCTGCTGGGGATTCAGCAGTCTGTTCTGTTGTTTCGGGTTGAGGTTGTTCCTCAGGTGTCTCTTTCTTTTCTTGTTCAGTCATTTGAATCCCTCTAGAATATTGCGTTCCATGCCATGAAAAGTAAGAATCCTATGGTGCCTACGAATGCGATTCCGATAGCACTAACCCTTACTAACATTACGAACTCCTGTCTGTCTGGTTTTCTTGTGATTTTAAGGACGCGGATACACTGTCCGATAAACCGTTTGGCCTTTGTTTTAAAGCTCTCTTGATGCATTTTCTCACCTCAGTTCACGAAGTCTATTCCTAGTTCGTCCTCTATCTGTTTGCTTTTTTGTGATTCTCCAATCTCTTCTGTTGAGCGTCCAACAATCTGCTTGCTCTTAACGCCTGTAACAATTAACATGGCTCTGATTGTTCCCTCAAGGTCATCAGAAATCTGGGCGCCCCATATAATTCTGGCGTCCTCATCCAGTTTGACACTGATGGTCTCTACAACACTTCGAGCCTCCTCAAGAGTCATGTCGTTGCCTCCAGCAACATTAATCAGTGCTCCTGTGGCTCCTGAGATATCAACATCGAGTAAAGGGTTGCTTATCGCTTTCTCAACGGCTTCAACAGAACGGTTTTCGCTGTCGGACTCTCCGACACCAATTAAGGCAACGCCTCCGTTGCCCATGACTGTTCTGATATCTGCGAAGTCAAGGTTTACCAGACCTGTTTTTGTAACAAGTTCTGCAATTCCTTTGACGCTATTTGTTAAAATCTCATCTGCAACCTTGAAAGCTGTGTGCATAGGCAGGTCTGGGGCTATCTCGAGCAGTTTATCGTTAGGTATAACGATTAGTGTATCAACAGATTGCTCGAGTCTCTTGAGTCCGTGTATTGCGTTATCATATCTTCTGTTTCCTTCCATTGTGAAAGGTATTGTAACCACTCCAATAGTTAGTGCGCCTTGTTTTTTTGCAAGTTCTGCAACTATGGGTGCACTTCCTGTACCTGTGCCTCCGCCAAGCCCACAAGTGATGAAAACCATATCTGAGTCTGCTAAGGCATGCTTAATCTCGTGTTCAGATTCCTTTGCGGAGTCTTCACCGATCTTAGGGATTGCTCCTGCTCCAAGACCTCGTGTCAGGTCTTTTCCGATTAGGATTTTGACGTCTGCTGTCGTGTAAAGAAGGTCTTGAGCGTCTGTGTTAATCGCGATTGTCTGGGCTCCTTCTATTCCGACCTCTGCTATCCTGTTTATTGTGTTGTTGCCTCCACCACCGCATCCGACAACCTTAATCTTGGCCTTCTGCTGTTTGATGAGAGCCTCTAGCTCCTCGTCAAGTGCATTACCCTTTCTTTGCGGAGCATCGTGCTCCTGTTCTCGTACCTGGTTGATAATGCTGTCCATCATTATACTCCGCCTCACTCTTCAATTTTATTGTTTTTGTTCTCCTGCTTCAAAAGAGACTGTTTTGATTTTTGTAAGTTCCACAATCCTGTTCTGAAGCTGGTCCAGTATTGGTTGTGGTAACATTTGTTTAAGTTTGATATCTGTTTTGTCGCTCTCCACTTTAATGGTTTCGTATGGGAGACCTGCCATTCCTAGTATGCACTCAATCTGCGCTTTCTTGTCCTCGACTTTTTCGAGTATTTCCACGTCGTAGGTCACTGTTTGACTGCTCAGAGGATGGTTGAAATCAACAGTTGTTCTGCCCCCTCCTGAACGTCTAACGACACCGTAGTGTCCGTCTATATTCAACTCCAGACCAACATAAGGTCTGATTCCCTGTTTCTGAAGCTGTGGGGTGGGGATTATTCGGAGTAGTTTAGCGTCTTTCTTTCCGAAAGCCTCCTCGGGTTGGACGGTCACAGAAAACTTACCTTCCTTCCCCTCCAATTCTCTGTCCAACCCTTTCACGAGCATGGACTCTCCGACACAGATAGTTACTGGGGCCATCTCTTTAGTGCCCTGAAGATTATTCTCTTCAGCAACCTTTTTGTCAGTTGTGTCAAAGACTGTGCCATCTTGTAGTTTGCCTGTGTAGTTTAGTTTGACAAAATCGCCTTTTTGTACTGCCATCTCAATTCCTCATTCTCCTCCGGTCTAGCTTGTCGTTTGTTTCCGTCTGAGAACTAAAAGAAAGGACAGACCGGTTCTTTATATAGTTTTGGTCAAATCATTTAGGAATATCATAACCTTGTTTTCGGAGATAATTGATAACAGCAGTAAGTTGTTCCATAGGGTTCATTCCGGTCGTGTCTAGAACAAAATCGTACTGTTTTCTGTCGTGATGGTCTATGTTGTATAGTTTCTTGTACTGTTCTCTCTCATGAGAAATTCTTTTTTGAAGTTCAGCAACACCATCATCTATAGAGTTCCATCTTTCCTCTGTTCTCTGGTTCCTGTATATTCTTTCAGCTGCTACGCGTAGATCGGTTTGAAAAAACAGTTTAATAGCACCCTTGATGAAGTGGAACCCTAGTCGGGAATCTATTACGAAACTGCTGTATTTCTCAGGAAGGGATGCCTGGTAGGGGTCTATCTCTCTATCCCAGAGTCCGGGATCTTTCTTAACAGCAAGCCAGAACTCATCAACAGTCATGCCTCTATCAGTGGCATACTGCCTGAAAAGGTCGCCAGCAGAAAAAAACGGAACGTTTAACCTTGTGGCTAGCATTCGTCCCATTGTAGACTTGCCACTGCCGGGTGTTCCACCAATGGTAATCACCAACCCCATGCGATGTGTTCAATACTTGTTGAATATAAGCGCTTCGGATTTGTTTTTTTTACAGTGGTCTCGACGAAATACTTATATACTCAGAACTCAGTTTTTGTTTGAGAGGTGGGCGTTTGAAGGACGAAAACTATGAGATTGTTCAGAGTGATGAACTAGAGTATCTCAGGCATGAGGTCGAGAAGCTTAAGAGGAACCCTTTGGGGGACACACAGGCGAGCATAGGTCTTCTTGACTCGATGAACAAACTTAACGATAATATAGAGAAATTAATAGGAATTTTTCAGTCGGCAAACGATGAGATGGTTAAGACTTTCAATGATGAATCTTATCAGGAACAACTGAGGAAAATCCGTTCCGAAAACGCAAAAATCGCCCATGGAATTGTTGCTGTTGCCGAACTTGTGAAAAAGTTCGAAAAAGAACAGAAAGAGGTTCTTCCCACATTTGAGGAGTTCATAAAGACTGCGAAGGACGAGATGCTCAAAGAGCATCAGGAACAGAAGGTTTTTCCTTCTCAACCGCCCGCGCCAGCAGTTCAGCAACCAGAGTTTCATTTTGAGGCGCCTAGTGAAGGCGAGGACCCTAACCCTTTCGAGTCGTCTGCTCAACCACAGTTCCGACCGATTGTTGACCAGCCGTTGCCTCATCCAGGTATGCCTGGTGTTCCTGGAGCGGAACCTGTGCCTGGAGTTGCATCGCCTGGAGTTGCATCGCCTGATATGCCTCAACCTCCGCAGGCAGAGAAAAAAGAGGATGAGCCTATTCCCACAGATGAGATTCCGCCTCCTCCTCCTAAAGGACTATGATAATTTCACCTATTCAGCAGGCGTTTCTGAAGCTTTCGATTCACTCAAAGATACATTATGGCCTGCGAAAAATGGACAGACATTATCGTGATGCTCTTGAAAAAATTGAGAAAAAAGAGATTCTGGCATATGATGATGACAAGAGATATGAAAAACTTGAGCAACTAAAAAGCGAGTTGCTCGAGATAAGATTTATTGAAAAAAAGAATTAAGGACTTACAAGTCCTTCGCCATGATTGTTCTTCGGCCGTTACCTTCAGCCCTTCTCATAGCGTCACGAACAAGCTCCTCAAGCTTTGCGTTTAGAGCGTCCGCGAAATCTCCTGCGACGTTGAACTCGCCGGTCAGGTCCTTAATCTTCGATTTTACTACTAAAGACATGTGTAAAACACCTCACATATTGTTTTAGTAAAGCATCTGAGTAAGGAATATATAAACTTTTTGATGGAATGCCTCTTAAAAGGGGTTTATAACCTCTCTAAAGCCAAAATTTGTCTAATCGTGGGTGAACCAGAATTCAAACACCCCCTCTTTTGTTACGCGGTCCAACCTACAAAAACCAAATCGTTCAAACTGAACAATATCGTCCACTTTCAGGTCCTGAATTCCTTTTTCTCCAAGCCCCTCTTTTAGAGTTCCGTCAGGCATCCTGATTTTACATGGCAGATTGTTCTCTGCAGGAAGCCAGTTAATGATAAATTTGGCACCTGGCTCTCTTGACAAAAATATGTGTTTGCCATCTCTTTGTTCAAAGGTAAGGTCATCTTTAAGTCTGATTTTCCCGCTTTCTTTGAACATCTTAGCGTCACTGGCTCTAATCCAGTACTCGCCTTCAGAGATTAGTTGTCTGCCCCCATCTTTTTTGTCAGGGTGTAAATGCTGTGTAACAAGATGTTTTTCTACACCAGAAATATGTAATCGTATCGGTTCTTCAATAAAACTGTATCTGTGGGCAATAGGGTCGATAATCTCTCTGTTTTTTGCCGCAAGCATAGAGAAGTCAAGCTTAACTGGGTAAGGACTCAGACCCAACTCTTCAACAAGTTTCCAGTAAGCATCCCTCCTGATTCCTCGTCGCTTCAATGCTCTGAGAGTTACAAGTCTGGGGTCATCCCAACCGATAAACTCTCCCTTTTCTATACCTTCTCGTATTTCGCGACCTTTCGTTGTAGCGCCCGTTATGTTGAACCTTCCATAGTGAAAATTTTTTGGTTTTGTAAGACTGAGTTTTTCTTGAATCAGATTCTGTAACTCTACGCGAAGGTCAAATTCGTTGCTTCTTATAACATGAGTAACCCCGCACAAATGTTCTTCTATTCCAGAATAGAAATCGTAAAGTGGCCAGATTTTGTATGCGCCTCCTTTTTTGAAGTGAGGTGTGTTAACTGCGCGCCAAAGAACAGGGTCGAGCAAAACAGAGTTTTTGCTGTTCATATCTCCCTTGAACCTTAGAGTTGCCTCGCCGTTCATATATTTGCCATTGACAAAGTTATGCCACTCTTCCATGTTGTTTTCTTTCGAGGAATTTCTACAAGCACACTCCTTGTGTAATCTTCTGTTTTCACTTATTGATTCGCGTGTACAAAAACACATGAAAGCATCTCCTTGTTTTACAAGTTGTTCAGCATACTGAATAAGCTGTTCCATGTCATCCGAAACAAATCTTGTTTCGTCTGGTTGAATTCCCAGGTACTCTGTGATATCCTTCAACATCTCATCAACAAATTCCTGATTAACTTTATCAGGGTTAGCGTCTTCAAATCTGAGGACAAGTTTTCCTTCATATCTTCTGGCGTATATTGCGTTAATGATAAAGGTCAGGGCGTGTCCAAGATGGTTGTATTTACTCGGTTCGGGAGGAAGTCTTGTAACAACCTTTCCTTGGATGGCATGTTCTAGTTCAGGAAGTTCTCGCTTCTTTTTTTCAGGTTTTTCAAGTAGGTCTGGAGCTATCTTTTGTAACCGAGAAATTCTTTCGGAATCACCCATCAGGTTAACTTTTTTGACAATCTCGTCAACAAGAGGCATGGTCTCTTTCATTTTCTGCTTTGCTTCAGGGAATTCGCCAAGAATTTTCGGGATTACCTTCCCTGTAATTGCTCGGCCATACCTTACTGCATTGAGCAGGGCGTGTGCTTCCACCCTTACCTTTAGCTCCATACTCATGGCGACGAGGGAGGGTATATAAAATAAGCGCCTGTCAGTGGTCTGTTCTCTTAAGAGAAGTAATATCTCTAAGGAAGAAAAGAGAGAGGAGTATTCCTACTAATACGATATATCCACCAATCGAGAAAAGGTCTGCATAAGCATCTTTGAAAGCTATTAAACCAAAAGAGAGAGATGCTATTAAATCACCAACTTTAGAAATACTTGTGTAACTCCCGATAATGTGGCCCTCAATATGATTTGCTTCACCGATTGTGCTCATTATCGTCCAGGCACCGATATTCCACACTGCGCCACCTCCGCTGAATAAAACAAGCACTAAGAGTAATTGCCATATTGTGTGTGCTAAAGGAATTAGTAGTAAGGATAAACCTACAATAAGACACCCGACTATTGTCAGTTTTGCCTTTCCAAACCTGTCTACATAGTTACCAATAATCCATTGGAATGGTTTTAGAACTCCAAGTGCTACCATTGAGTAACCTACAAAATCATATCGTCCTGGGAAAAGTTGTAAAATATATACGGGGAGGAAAAAAATCAGAAGGGGTGCGTGTGCGTGCATAGTCATTCCGAGCACCGCCATTCCTTTTAGTTGTCTGAACCCGAGAAATTTTTTCCAGTTATGATATATGCTAAAACTTGAAGAGTGTTCTGGTTTGAACTTTTCTTTTTTTGTACTAAGCAAGTATGAAAACAATATAAGAACAACAAAAATTGATGCTACAAACGGTGCCTTCGGGAAAGCGTTTGTTGCCAAGTAAGCTCCTGCCAGAGGCCCGAATACACTTCCAAGAAAGGACAAGCTGAGAAAAACTCCTTGTTGTTTTCCCCTCTCATTCTGTTTAGTTAGGTCGTTCGCTTTGGCAAGAGTTACCATGAGAACGGTTGAGTACCCCAGTAAATCACAAGCTCTTGCCAGTAGGAATACAAGTGGGTTATTTGTTGTAAGATATAACAGGATTCCAATAAAGGTTATTGACAAACCTGCGTAAGCAACTTTTTTTCTTCCAACTTCGTCAGAGAGAGAACCGATAAAATGGGTTCCTAGAATCAAACTTAAAGGTCCTATTGCAGCAAAAATTCCTAGCCATATATCAACGGGGATTCCATAGGTTACTCCGCCTTCGAGTACTGATTTTATCAGAGGACTGACAAAGGGCATGTACATGAAACCGCCAAAAGCGGCAAGAGCTGCGAAAAGCCCAAGTTTGACAACCCTATTGTTCATCGTGTAACACGTATACAATAGATTTAAAATGGCTTCGTATTCACCACGACGTGAGGGCGCATAGCTCAACGGTAGAGCGCACGGCTGGCAGCCGTGAGGCTGGGGGTTCAAATCCCCCTGCGTCCATTGAAACCTATGTTTCAATTTGGGCGTGTGGTCTAATCCGGTATGACGCCGCCTTCGCAAGGCGGAGACTCCGGGTTCAAATCCCGGCACGTCCATAATGATAAGGGAGTTTGCATTCTGGACATATGTGTATGGTAAGAAATATGATGCTTTAGACCGTGCTTCAAGGGGTAAATGGATTTATGAGGCTCCGATGGATGATATTCTTAGAGCTGTTCAGGTGGTTGACTCTCTTACTGAACAAGGTGTTCTTTATCTTGCGAAATACTCTAACAAAAACAGTCCTGATATCGACCCTTTTTTTAAACTTGATCCAGTGCTTTTAGTTTATGCTGATGCGGAAACAAAAGAGAGCGTATTAGAAACACTTGTTTCTGTTGGAATCTCGCCTACAGAATGGAAAACCGACAGAGAGACTGCTAAGGACTGGGCGCCTGATGGAAAGCTTTACAAAAAACTCGTAGAATTTAATAAGGGAAAGAACGAGGTGTTTAATGATGGATGAATGTATCTTCTGTAAAATTGTGAAGGGAGAAATACCCTGTACAAAATTAGGCGAGACTGATAACTTGTTGGCATTTCTAGATGTTAACCCGTTAAAACAGGGGCACACTTTGGTGATACCTAAAAAACACAACACAAATTTTCTTGATTTTCCTGAATATCTTGGTAATGAACTTTTAGAGTTTTCACAGAAGATTGGTCAGGCTATTGTTACCGCAACAGGTTCTGAAGGGTTCAATTTTTTTATCAACAACGGTGAAGCAGCGGGTCAAGCTGTGTTTCACACACATTTCCATTTAATTCCCAGGAACAAGGGGGATGGGGCTTTTTCCTGGACAAAGACAAGTCCTGCTAAATCTGAAGAACTTTCTGAAATGCAGAAGAAAATATCTCAATATCTTTGACGGCACTTTTTTAAAGGGTCTGTCTGTTCCAGGAGAGGACGTGGGTGTAGTTCAGCCTGGTCGGAGCGCCAGACTCATAATCTGGAAGTCGGGGGTTCAAATCCCTCCACCCACATTAACCTCGTAGTAGTCACGAAGTTCTTTATAGTTTGAAATATTTATGTTAATATGAAGCGCAAACTACTCACTGGTCTACTTGTTTCGGGCATGATGCTGGCAGCTCCAGCAGTTTTTGGAGATGAACCTAAACGGCCTGAAAAGCCAAGGGTTCGAAGCAGTACTGTTCAAAGAGTACAGCCAAAGCCCCCTGCGAAACCAAGTTCTCAGCCCTTGACAAGAAGACCTACTAGGCGTGAGGTAGTGCCTCCTAGGGTGAACAATCCCACCAATCCAACCATAAGAAGGCCAAGGGTTGATGTTTATCACCACAGAATTTACAGTCCTTATGGGTGGGGGTACTGGGATTGGAGGAATAATTTTTGGTTTGACTTACAATATTACAGACACAGATACAATCATAGGGAATCAAAACACTTGAAATTTGACATCAAACAACCTGCAGGTTATGATGATGCTGATGCTATCTATATTGCCAAACCTGGTGAGCGTTCTATAGCTGTCGAACTGGTAAAAAACCTTCCTGGTAGGGTTGAGATGACTGTTCTAAGGGATGATGATGCGGATGGTGATTTAGAATTTGTTGTAAGATCTGAGGGGCGAACAAGAAAGATTGCGAAGAGAAATGTGCCCCTTGTGTTGGAAGGAGACCAATTTGATAAATTCAACAGGATGTATGAGAACACTTTATACCATCAGGTTCGTGCTGAACTCGATATAAAAAGAGCATGGTAATCAGTTGTAATTAAGAACCTCTAGTTCTTCATAATTGTTTTCTTCTGATTTCTCTATGTCGTACATAATTTTTACGCGACCATTCTGAATAACGTAGACGGCAGCTTCTCCTGCTGATACCATTACACTTACTGCGTCAGGATTGTGCTGGGAGAAGTATCTTGCAGCGCGGAACCTACTTCCTCCTGTAAAACCGTTTGGTTCAGGGCTTAGCATGGTACCTCTGACACCTTCAACGTGAACATTCTTTGCTTTGACGTTCGAGTCGTTGTAGTGTAGGAAGATTGCCAAGTCATGTTCGTTTCTGTGGGGGTCTCTTGAGTATTGTTCAAGAATATCAGAAAGTTCTGTTCCGGGTGCCGTTTCAGATTCGTACTCTATCTGTGCAGGCAGTCTGCCTCCATCGGAGGATATGAATGCGGATGACATTCCTGGTTCGTCCCAGTCTCCTAGTAGAATCAGTAAACCTCCGCACCTTGTTTCGTCGCCACGTTCTTTTTCAGGGTCGAATGTAAGAGCTGCGTAATGTTTAGCCGCATTGTACGCACCTTGAATTAGTTCTTTTCTAACAACGGTTCTTTCTCGAATGGCCATCCTCTCTTTTTCAAGATCCTCGTGTCTTCTTAGATGCCCGTAGTACTCCATCATCTTTGGAACAAGATGTTCGGGTATGTTGCCGTTTAGTAAGGCTTCAAGGTTTTCCTGTCGGTAGCTCAGGTTGTCGTACATTTTTACCCCTTTGTCGCAATTTACCGAGAGAAATCGAGTCTATCGACACTCACGGCGGTTGGTGTGGTAAAAAGTATACTGATTTACACATATATAAAGTTTTTGTATGTTTATGGGTATTAGAGATGCGAAAAATATTTAACTACTGTGTGGTAGTCACACAATATGGGAATTTAAACACAAATGGAAAGTATGGGTTACACAAAAAGAGAAAGAATGAATCTGTACGGTTCTTTGGCACTACCTCCATCAGTTCTTACTTCATTAGTATATTTTGGAGTTTTTAATGGCAATCCTGTAACTGACCCTTGGTATGTTACTGCAGCGAAAGTTGGGGTTTCTGCACTTCCAAATATCCCGCTATTTTTTCATGAAGTATCTATTGGTGCGGCTTTATTTACTGTTTCTCATATTCGTGAACACCTAAAACAAAGTGAAAATAACCAGTCTTGTTCCACTGCTCCTCCTATAGAACCAGGAAAACAGAAGTCTCTATCGGAGATCTTGGACGTTTCTGAGTGATTATCTCACAATGGTCTCTTCACGGTCTGGGCCTACTGAAACAGCAACAACATTGCCTTCAGTGAACATCTCAAGATACTTGATAGAGAACTTTAAGGATTCGGGGAGTTCTTCATAATCTCGGCAGTCTCGTATGGGGCCATAACCATCAAACTCGGTAAAATTCGGGTTTACTTTTCTAAGGATGTTAGCATCTCTTGGGAAATCAGTTCCGTTTCCTCTTCCACTGTATGAAGAAGCTATTTTGAAACTATCAATACCTGAAATGGCATCAGCTTTTGTTAAGATCATATGGGGCCCGTTAATTCTGACAGCGTACCTGGCAGCAACGGCATCGGTCCACCCAATTCTTCTAGGTCTGCCAGTAGTGGCTCCATACTCTCCTGCCGCAAGCCTTATTCCTACTCCCTTATTGAAAGGCAAATGAGAGTTCATTAGTTGTTTTATCTCATCACAATCAGGGTCGTACTCTCCATTTTCATGATGGATACAATTACGGTCAAGCTCCTCAATCATGGTGTGCTCTTCTCCGCAATACTCCTCAGAGATTCTGCCTCCAAGTTCAGTGGGGAAAGGTCCTCCTCCAACACGGGTCATGAAGGGGTATTTTACGATACCAAAGCACTTGTCAACCGCTTGAGCAGAAATGCCTACTCCGTTAGCAGTCCCATTTATTGAACAATCAGAAGATGTAACGTAGGGGTAAGTTCCGTGCTCTATACTCAACAAAAGCCCTTGTGCGCCTTCAAGAAGAATTTTATGACCGCTGGCAATTAGTCTGTGAATTTCGCTGAATGTATCTCTTATGTGGTTCTGTATTCTATCGATATAAGGTTTCAAATCAGAAACAACCTGGCTAGGAGAGATTTCTGAGTCGTACTCTCGAGCCATTTTATCAATTGCATCAAAAAGCCTTTTCTGGTCGAGAAGATCTCTCATCTTCACACCGGTTCTTCGTGTTTTGTCTGCGTAGCAAGGGCCAATTCCTCGACCAGTACTGCCAATCCCCCCATCTTTCTGGCTCTGGTTTTTTTTCTTATCTCTTTCAACATGATAAGGAAGTATAAGATGTGCATCCTCGCTAATCATCAGGTTGTCATAAGAGCCACCGAGTTCAACAACATCATCCATCTCTTTAGATAGGGATTCTAAATCTATTACCATGCCCTGGCCCATAATGTTAATCTTGCCGTTACCATCCTCAGTTATGCCTGATGGAAGAAGATGGAAAATTCTTTTGTTACCGTTCAGACATACAGTGTGGCCTGCATTGTTTCCACCTGTTCCACGGGCTATAACATCTGCCCAACTGCTGGCAAAGTAATCTGAAAACTTTCCTTTTCCTGTGTCTCCCCACTGGTTGCAAATAACTGCTACAACCTTACTGTTCCCTACTAATCTATCGAGTGTCATGTCCTTCGGGGGTTTACGTCGCTATATAACATTTCGCAAACGTTTAAAAACGACAGATTTTCCTCGAATATAACCAGGGTCGCATATAGAACAGTTTCTGTTAATATGTGCCTTGTTCCTATTTAATAAGCCCAGGTCGCATAGCCTGGTATTGCGCAAGATTGGAAATCTTGTTCCTAACGGAGTCGTCGGTTCAAATCCGGCCCTGGGCGTAGCGATAAGGTATTATACTTGGTATAAATTCTTAGGGCATGTCTAGACCTGACTGGGATGAGTACTTTATTGACATAATGCATGCTGTATCCAAAAGAGCAACGTGTGACCGAGGAAAATCGGGGGCTTTAATTGTCAGAGACAAAAGAATTCTTACAACGGGGTATGTTGGTGCTCCGGCAGGTCTTCCTCATTGTGATGAAGTTGGACATCTTTTCAAGACGGTATATGACAAGGATGGCAACCCCAAACATCACTGCGTAAGAACTACCCATGCTGAACAGAACGCGCTTATACAGGCAGCACGTGAAGGAGTTTCTGTGTTAGGTTCTACCATCTATTGTACTATGACTCCTTGCCTTGACTGTACGAAAATGTCAATCAACGCAGGCATAGTCAGAATCGTCGCTGAATGGCACTATCACGCAGAAAAGGACTCACTGGAAATGTTAGCACAGGCAAAAATTCCTATTGATTGGATTAATAATACTAATATGGTCTACGCAAGGCAGTAATTCATTTCATATAGTCAAGACCAAAAATACTTTAAAAGGGATTTTACCGTTCTTTATCGTGCCACTGACTAAAAACACAAAGTTCATCGTTGTAACAGGTGGCGTTCTCTCAGGTCTGGGCAAAGGAATAGCTGCTGCAAGCATAGGGAAGCTACTTTCACATAACTACAAAGTTGTCCCAATTAAACTGGATGGATACCTAAACGTCGACCCTGGTACAATGAATCCTATTGAACATGGTGAAGTGTTTGTTCTTGATGATGGTGGTGAAGTAGACATGGATTTTGGACATTATGAGCGATTTCTCAATGTTCAGTGTAAATGGGACTGGAACCTGACTATGGGCAAGGTGTTCAAGGCCATTATGGAGAAAGAACGCAGAGGAGATTTTCTTGGTCAAACAGTACAGATGATTCCTCATGTAACTAACTACATCGTTGAAAGAATGGTCGAGCTTGCTGACGCTGAACATGCTGATGTTATGCTGATTGAGGTTGGTGGCACTGTTGGTGACATGGAGAATGAGTTATATATTGAGGCGATGAGACAACTGCCTACTGTTGTAGGTAGAAAGAATGTGATGTATGTTCACCTAACATATATTCCATTACTGAGTATGGTGGGTGAGCAGAAAAGCAAACCAACACAGCAGTCAGTCTCGCAGTTGAGGGCTAGAGGAATTCAGCCGGATATTATTATCGGTAGGTGTGAACAACCGATTGAAACAAAAATCAAAAGAAAAATTGCCACTTTTTGTGGCGTCGAAGAAAAAGAGGTTTTTACAGGAATAGATATTGACAGCGTTTACAAAATTCCTCTGTTATTTGATGAAGAAGGTATGACTGATTCAGTCAGAGAAACTCTTGGTATACCTGTTAATCCCGCACTTGAAGGTTGGAAGTCACTCTTAACTCAAATGCCAAGTAGGGACGTGAATATTGCTATCTGTGGCAAATACACGAGTCTCGAAGATTCATACGCAAGTGTGATAGAGGCTATTCACCATGCCGCAGCAAATCACTGTCTTGCGGTCAACCTGAAATGGATTGAAACCACTGACCTTGAAAGGTCAGATAATCTTGTTAAAAACCGCCTGGAAAACATTGACGGGGTTATTGTTCCAGGCGGATTTGGTTCTCGCGGAACTGAAGGAAAAATAGCTGTGGTTAGATATTGTCGCGAGAACAACCTACCTTTCCTTGGTCTTTGTTACGGCCTACAACTCGCTGTTATTGAACATGCTAGAAGTCTTGGTATGCTTGATGCTAACAGCTCAGAAATTAATCCTGAAACTGAACACGCGGTCATAGACCTTCTTCCTGAACAGAGAAATGTTACTGAAAAAGGAGCCACAATGCGTCTTGGTGGTCATGACATCAAGGTAAAACCAGGAACTAAGGCTTACGATATGTTTGGTGATATGATTCGCTTAAGGTTCAGACACCGTTATGAAGTAAATCCTGATTATATTGAGACGCTTGAGAAACAAGGTCTGGTTTTTTCGGGGTCAACCCCTGATGGAAGAATCATGCAGATTCTCGAACGTCCAGACCACCCATTTTTCATGGCGACGCAGGCACATCCTGAACTTACTTCAAAGTTAGAAAGACCGAGCAGGTTCTTTGCTGAGTTTTTGAAGGCTGCCAGTGTGAAAACATTACAGGCAAGCCTCAACCTTTAAAAACCGACCCTTTGTTCTTCGTCCAATGCCCAGATCGCATATACAACATTTCCTGTTGAAATGCGACTGTGCTATGCCCAGATCGCATAACCTGGTATTGCGCTGGTCTTGAAAACCAGTTCCTCACGGAGTTGTTGGTTCAAATCCGACTCTGGGCGTTAATGATTATTTTCAGTCTTCTATTTGGCCAGATTATTCTCCAAAAAAATTTTGCGGGCATAACATTATTGAGATGAAATACATGAAATGACCGCTTCAGATGGTAAAGAACAGCTTTTCCTCTGTGATGATATTGTGTATGGTAGGGTTAGTTTGGTGAGAAGCCAAACTCTCTTGTTATTGATGTAGGTGACATGATGTTTCATATGCAACTCAAACACTCACTTTCAAAGCCTCTCACGAGCAAGATGGTAGAAAAGCATGGTATCTGGGATTACGATACCGGTTCTGATTAAGTTGGGCAGGGTACAGGGTATATTATAGAATCTCTCATGAACATAAAGTGGTTGAGTATAGAAGAATAGGTTAGTGCTGTATCAAATGTTTATTCCAAAATAAACTGTAGATTCAGAGGTTTTACAACATCTCAATCTCAATGTTGAGGCCTTCAGGGATTGGAACTCTCATAACCAATCTTAGGGCGCGCTCGTCAAGACCGAGGTCAATCAAACGCTTGTGGATTCGCATTTCATAGCGCTCCCAGGAAGCTTTTCCTTCACCACATGGAGAACGTCGCGTAGTGACCTTAAGGGTTTTACGCGGTAGTGGGACGGGACCTTTCATAACAACACCGGTCTTATCTGCAATCTCACGAATAAAGTCACATACCTCGTTTATCTTGTTGATATCCGTGGATGCCAGCTTGATTCTTGCTTTTTGCATTTTTCGTCCCTTTCACGATGATGCTCAAGTCATCATGGAATACTGCGAGAATTTCTAGTTCATTTAAAAACCTTATGTTTTATAAAAATAAGAAAAATAGAGAATAAATCTACTTATTTGCTCTTTGTGCAAGATTTGCAATCCAAAGAGTAACAAGTACTGCAATTATCGTGACGATGATTGCGTATACCCATGGTCCTCCATCGGACAGCATACAAAGTGCTCCCGCACCTTCTGTTCCACAAGGTCCTACAAATAAGGCTTTAATGGCATCGTTCCAGGCAAGTGCTGCAATAAGGCCAAAAGCAGCTGTAATTAATGCTGCTATCTTTTCAACTACATCTTTCTTCATGTAAATACCCCCCTTAATGAGCTACAAATAAATTTTCAGAATAAAAAGATTTTGAAAAAAAGAAAGTAGAAAGGACTTATACGTCCTTCTTCTCGATCTCAATGCACATTCCAGCTGCGACGGTGCTTCCGGAGTCTCGGATAGCGAACTGACATAGCTGTGGAATCTCTGCTTTGGTCTCGATGCAAAGTGGCTGTGTTGGAACAATCTTAACGATTGCAGCGTCACCATTCTTGATGAAGTCAGGGTTCTCCTCTAGAACTTCACCAGTTGCTGGGTTCAGCTTCTTCTCGATTGCCTCGATTCTACAGGCCACCTGAGCTGTGTGGATGTGGAACACAGGTGTGTAACCAACTGTGATAACACTTGGGTGGTTTAGAACGACCATCTGTGCCTTGAAACTCTTGGCAACAGTTGGAACGCTACTTGGATGACCCAAAACGTCTCCACGGGTAATATCCTTCTTTCCGAATCCACGCACGCTGATACCACAGTTGTCCCCTGGTTCAGCCTGCTGAATCTGCTCGTGGTGCATCTCGATGGATTTACACTCGCCTGGAATCTGTTTTCCTTCACGTCCTGGAACAGCAACAATCTTGTCGCCTACCTTTAGGATTCCAGTCTCAACACGACCTACTGGAACAACACCGATACCGGTGATGTTGTAGACGTCCTGAAGTGGCATTCTAAGTGGAAGTTCCACTGGCTTTTCAGGCTCATCAAGCTTGTCGATTGATTCGAGAAGTGTTGGTCCTTCGTACCAAGGCATCTTGTCCGTCTTCTTAACGACGTTGTCTCCTGGCAGACTTGCAATCGCCAAGAACTGAATTTTGTCAACCTTGTAGCCAATGCTCTGCAGAAGTTTTGTGACCTCTTCCTTAACGGATTTCCATTTCGCTTCAGAATAGTCGACACCGCTGATATCCATCTTGTTGATAGCGATGATAAGCTGCTGTACTCCAAGAACCTTGCTTAGGAATACGTGCTCTTTTGTCTGTGCGTTGACACCGTCGTTGGCTGCAACAACTAGAACAGCTGCGTCAGCCTGGCTTGCACCAGTAATCATATTCTTAACGAAGTCCTTGTGTCCAGGTGCATCAATAATGGTGCACTCAAACTTGGTCGTATCGAATCTCTTGTGTGCAAGGTCGATGGTTACTCCACGTTCCTGCTCCTCTTTGAGCGAGTCCATGGTGTACGCGAACTCGAACCCGGCCTTTCCGAGCTCAGTTGCTTTTTCTTTAAGTTTCCTCATTGTCTGCTCGTCGATAGCACCGCCATCGTACATGAGCCTACCAACAGTAGTACTCTTTCCGTGGTCTACGTGACCGATGAACACGAGGTTCAAGTGGGGCTTTGCTTTTGCCATTTAATTTTCCCTCCAATTATTATAAGTATTTGTAAGATACGCGAAAAGGCAGTCTCTTAAAAAGGTTTCTGTCGGGAATGGTGTTCTGCTAGGAATTTTCTGGCTCTGTGAAGTCTACTCATAACAGTTCCGACTGGTAATTCTTCCGCCTTGGCTATATCATTGTAAGACATCCCGTTTATGGAGTGAAGTTTCAATATTCTTGAGTAATTCTTGTTAGGTATGGTCGTGATAATAAGCTCTAAATTCTCTCGTATTTGTGTTTGGTAAGCAAGCTCTTCAGGACCGGGCGAATCGTCCTCAGTGTCTAATTCTTCATTAATAACTAGGTTGTTTGGTCTGCTATTGGTCAGTCTTGCTTTTGTTCTTAGATAGTTCATTCCAACAGTGTAGGCCCATGCTGCAGGGGATTTTCCAATATCCCTGTATTTTTTTCTCTGCTCAAAAATTCTTAACAGTATATCCTGGACAGAATCCTGAAACTCAAGGTTTGGAAACTTTTTAGCCACCTTTATGGCGGTCTTTTCTAACAAACCATAATTTTTCTCAATATCAAGCATGAATGATGGAATCTGGGCGGAATTTAAGAATATAAGGAAAAAAGGAGGGCTATTTGTTTCCCATGTAGAATATTTTCTCTATCGAAACTTCGGGTTGAGGTATCCCTCCGTTATTTACGGGAGAAGAGGGTTGTGTTGTGGCCTGTGGCTGGAACTGTGGTGGGGGGGCCGTTGGT
>CAZPUM010000016.1:18410-29232 GCA_964589765.1 uncultured Methanosarcinales archaeon | reverse complement strand
AGCATGTTTGTTGACAGAGTCGAGAAAATTACCGATATAAAATGATGCGAATAAAAAAGTACCTGACACCTGCCTTGGTCTTTCTAATTATAGTAGCATTGCCTTTTTATTTTGCACCAGTCACCATCACAAACATAATCATCATAGTTCTTGCAGGAATTATCTCGGTCGTAGCCGTATACTTCCTGAACCAGTATGTAGGAACGGCCGAGCAAAAAGAGCTTCGCGAACTAAAACTGGTGAGTAAACAGAAAGAGAACTTGATAGCTCTCACATCCCAAGATGTCAGAACCCCTATGACCCCAATAAAGGCAAATCTTCAGCTTCTGATTAAGGGTACATACGGACAGATCAATCCTAAACAAGAGATAGCTTTAAAGACAATCCTTCGCAACACCGAAAGACTGGATGACACTATCTTGAATATGCTCGATTTATCGCGGATTGGTTCCAAGACTTTGAAACTTCAGAAAAAAGATGTGATTGTCAGGAAGGTTGTCAGGGATGTCCTTGAAGAATTAAGAAATTACAAGTCCGAGAAACATATAGAAATCAAGCTCGACATGAATAAAGAGCATATGATCTATACTGACGAACAGCGATTGAAGCAGATTCTGAAACATATACTCAGTAACGCGATTAAAGTATCCCCTTTGAAAGGTCTTGTCCTTCTGAAAATTGAAGAGAAAGGTAACTCAATTATTTTCTCAGTAAAAGATAGTGGCCTTGGAATTTCAAAAAAGGATTTGGAAATAATTTTTGACCCTTTCAGTCAGGTTGAAGGAGTTTACGCTCCTGAGGGTGCAGGAATAGGTCTTTCCTTATGTATGGGTGTTGTTGAACAACTTGGCGGGAAGATGTTTGCAGAAAGCACTGAAGGAACCGGTTCCACGTTTGCATTCTCGCTTCCCATTAAGCCTTGATTTTTTATACTTCAAGGGAAACATAACAATTTAGAACTTTCTGAACATATTATCTGGCATAAATTGTTAACTCTTTTTTGAAACCATACCCGACAACAAATAATAGAAAACTTTTAAAAGGATTTTGGAAAATATACTTTTTGGAGAGATGTGTGGCATTAGCCGAAACGCGTACGGTTTTTGCCAAAAAAACAGGTGGTTGGACATAGAAAGGGCGGTACCGCAGAACCGCCAAAGGAATTGCTGAAACAAGCACACAGAGTTCTAAATAGCCTTAAAGATGAGCGCACCTCACTCCTTCTCTCCATTCTGATAGAGACGGGTGCCAGAATCAGTGAAGCGGTTACGCTGAAACAGGATGCATTAACAGACCAGACCCTCAGAATTGACGGCAAACACAGCAGAAAATTAACAGTAAGCATAGAACTCTCTAAAAAAATCAAAAAATACACCGAGCAACATCAAAAACAGTACATTTTCTTCTCTGAGCAAAGACCTCACATGAGTGAGGAGAGGGCCAGACAACTCCTGAAGCCACACAAAATCTCTGCACGTGAAATCAGGAAATCTGTTGTTGAGTCAAAAAAACTCTCGCCAGAAAAGAAAAAGAAAAGATTTGGATATGTAAGACCTCCTAAAACAAAACCAACAGAAACAGATATACGAAAAATACAGGAGAACCTTCCTCAAATATCCCCTGAAATCAGAGCTGTCGTTAAGAAACTACTAACAACAGATAATTCTATCGAAGAGCTAGTCAAAGGCACATCTCTCCACCCTCGTGCCACAAGGATTCACATCCACAACTTTCTCGACAGCATAGGACTACATCACATCAGGGCGAGGAACTTGAAGGGGGTGAGGTTCAAATGAAACACTTCATCCTTCTGAGTGCCATACTGCTTGGAGTTGTGGTCACTATGTTTGCTGTGCTTCACAGCTCGACAGATAGTCCTCCTATAATTACAGGCATCAGCAATGATTACGAACTTGATTCCATAAAACAGTTCGGAAATTCAGAATTACTGATTTTCTCAAGCAAAAAAACGGACTCTGTTAAAGGAGCCGTGAAAAATTCAGGCAGAACTATCTCAACCTTTGACATGAAACAAGATACAGAGATAAATTCATTCATATCAGGAATAGACTTAACAAAGACAAAGTCTTTCATCCATATCAACAACACCGAAGTGGAAAACAAGACTCTTTTCGTTCCACGCAATAAACATCAGGACAAAGTGAGAATCTGTGAAAACGCAACCAGTCTTGACCAGATACGAGCTGGTTGCGGAGAACTACCTTCCATAACAAAGGAGTACACCCTACACGTTAATGACCCTAAAGTTTCAATCACAGAAGATGGAAAGTTCTTCAGAGTTCAAGGAATTAAGGGTACTGGCGGACAAGGAGAAGGTGAATGGTGGAATAACAGCTACAGATACCGACAAAATCTAAACATCACACCTAACGAAAATCTCTCTACAGGATACACCATGACAATCAGCATGAACACTTCAGGGCTTGTTTCAGAAAACAAATCTTTGACAAATGGAGATGATATCCGAATAGTTTTCTGGAATGGAACCCTCAATACAGAGATTGACCGAATTAACACAAGCGCATTCAATAGCGAACAGACAAACATCTCATTCAAGTTATTAGAAGATATTGATAACACCAGCTTCAAGTATTATATCTACTACGGATATGACTCTGCAGGCAGTCCACCAACCAACAAGAGTAACATCTACTATCTTTGGGAGGATTTCGAAGACCAGACTAGCGAGTTCACAAACGGAGCGCTTAACCCTACAACCAGCCCTAGCTTTGCAAAGAACGGAAACTACGGACTAGGAGGAGATGGACAGGGACAGTACAGAAGAGCTGTAAAACCTGAGAATCTCCCGCCTGGAATGAGTATTGAGGGCTGGGTATACTCAGGATATTCAGGAGACAACGCAGACCTCCCCGGACTTGAATTTGGTATGCAGGCATCCGAAAAAAACGGATATCAAGTAATACTTGACTGGCGTTCAGAAAGTTCAGGATTAGCAGACATGCAGATTCGATTAAATTATCAAAGTAGTTCACCATTAGCCACATCAACAGCAAACACAGTCTTTGATGATACTTGGTACTATATCAAAACAGTCTGGTCAAAGAACGGCGACATCAATGCAACAGTTTACGACAGTTCAATGAATGTACACGGAACACTCTACGCTAACGACAACACCTACACAACAGGCTACTATGGCATTAGTGCATACAAGGACGGATTGTGGGATGATATTCTAGTGAAACTAGTAAATACCCCTCCAATCGTAGAGTTTACAGACGAAGAAACATTAGGACCTGTGATAAAGAATGAGAACACATCCTCAGAGTTTGTTTACAGAAACGAAACTATCAAAATAACAGTGAATATCACATCCGAAACCAGTTTGTCAAGTGTTTGGATTAACATCACTCTTCCTAACGGGAATCCTTTGATTGAACAGATGGAAAACATTTCAAGCACCTATTCATACAATTACAAGGCAACCGAGATTGGAAATTATTCAGCAGTCATCATTGCTAACGACACAGAAGGAGAGATTTCGCAATCAACAGAACTACATTGGACTGTTAATGGACTGGCAAAACTTGAATCAGGATACCTCAGCAACAGTTCAATATTCCTATCAGAGACAACAACAATAGCCTGTAGAGTTATCGATATAAACACGAGCCTGGGCATTGAGAATTACACAGTTGGGTTCTACAGCAACGAGACAGGACTACTTATGTTTAAACTGACAAATAGCTCAGGATGGAGCAGTTACTCATACACTGATATCACCTTAGGAAACGAGACTCTAACCTGTAACATAAGCTCGAATGATTCAGCATTCTACAATGTAACCTCCAACGCAGGATTCCAGGCAACAGTTAACACAACATCACCCCCAGTAATAACAGTTGTTAACCATTACACTGACCTGGAAGATATTGGCTTCGGAGAGAACTTCACAATCTACGCCGAGATAACCTCTCCGAACAGTATCGATACAGTTATTGCGAATGTCACACTGCCCGATGGCTCGACAACACATGTAATTATGAGTCCCGGAGTCGAGTACTCAGTACAGTTCAACGATACCTGGCAGAGAGGCAACTACACAGTTGTTGTATGGGCAAACGACTCAACAGGAGATACGGATGTTTCCAACAACATTGTCAAGGTTGGTCTGTTCAGTGAGATTGAGATTCAAACGGACACAAACAAGAACAAATATGGTGGAGACGAGGATGTGCTTCTGGTTACTGGAGCACAGGAGTGGTGGAACCTGAACTATGATTACAGAAAGAAGATTAATTTGACAAACAATGATGGCTCCACATTAAAATACGGATACTCTGTGAAACTAACAGTTGATACCTCTGACTTAATCTCAAACAACAAGATGTTATCCAACTGTGATGATTTGAGAATAGTGTGGAAGAATGGCACACAAAGGATGCAACTGGACAGGGTTCTTGAGACATCTTGTAACTCAGCACAGACAGAGGTCTGGTTCGCCACCCAAGAAGATATATCCGGCTCCGGAGAGTCCGGCGACTACTACTTATACTATGGATATGACTCAGCAACCAACCCACCAAATGATAGGGAAGAGGTCTTCCTTGTTTGGGATGATTTTGAGTCTTACAGTTTAGATAACTTCCCAGGAAACGGCTGGGTGGATGACCCTGAGTTTGGAACAAACGACTTCCAAGTTAAATCAAACGCAGGCAACAAATTCTTGCAGAGCCAAGCCACTGCCAGTTCATATCACAGGGTTTGGAAAGGAGATTCCAGTTGGGACGATTACAAGATAGAGGCTAGAATGAAGCATGATTCCTTCCAGTTCGCAGGCATAACTTTCAGAAGACAGCCTTTCAGCGGAAGTTATTATGACCAATACACAATGATATCCGATGATAGAGCTGCAAGCAACAAACTTACCATACGAAGATGGGCAGGAGGAGCTTCCAACTACGCTCAACTGGTTGCAGATAACACTGACTTTGATGACACCATATGGCATAACTTCACAATAGAGGTAATTGATGATAATGTCAAAGTGTACAGGGACGGAGTTAATTACATAGATTATGATTTGGGATTGAGTAGTCCAACATACAGCACAGGAGGTCATGTTGGACTTATGAGTTACTCTGATGCAACCTCTTTCGACGATATCAAAGTAAGGCTACTAGTGAATAACGAGCCTGACACGGCCCTAAACGATGAAGAGTTGAGATTGGCAGACTCAGAGATTGTTAATGGCGGGTCAAGAGATAACTATGGCTACCTCAGAATAGATGTTCAGTATAACAACAGTGGCGTATGGGATACAGTCTCAACAGTACTGGATGACACCGCAAATGCAACACAAAGACTGCTCGCCACAGGACAATCCACAGACCTTTCATCCATCTGGACATCAGCAGGGGGATGGAACACCAAGAGCAACTTGAGCGGAGATTATAGAATATACACCACATTGAGAGATCAGACAGGAAATATACTGACCGACTTTGCAGACGAAAACATTGAGGGGGTCTCAACCTTTGAAATCGAAGCAACGCCTCCAAACATAACCTTACTCTCACCTATCAACAATAGCGGAGATGATGGAAACCTTACTGTGTTCACTTACAACGCCACTGAAGAAAGTTCAATAACAAGCTGTAGTTTGTGGATTAATGGAGTTGTTCAGGCAACAGATACAGGAGTGACAAGTGGTGCCATAGAACAGTTCGAGATTTTCGAAATGGACAAAGGTAGATATGATTGGTTTGTCACATGTATTGACGAATTCAACAGTTTAGGATTTAGCGAAACAAACTATGTAACAATAGTACCAAGCTTTGAATACAAAGGCGAAACAACAGACTTCAGCCAGGTGGACATGTCCGACATCCAAAACCTTGTGATTGACGAGCCCACTATTGGAAGAATAAATTTCACTGAAACAGTTAATCTAAGTGTGGGCGCAGATATCAACCAGCACGTCATAATAGGAAACAATCTAATCAGCATAGATTCATCTTCTATTCCTCAATTAAACAAAAAGGCTATTCTGACAATTTACGGACTACCTTTCGAATATCCCATAGTTCTAAAAGATGGAGAGTTCTGTAGTGACTGTACAATCCTAAGCTACAACGGAGACCTAAGATTCTCAGTTACAGGATTCAGTTCTTACTCAGCATCACCTAACTCCGAACTTACCGTAGGAGATACTTCGGATAATGTGACTCGCTTCATCAACAACACCATATTCATCAATGCCGAGTACAACAACATAACATCCGGAACGCCAATAACAGGAGGAACTTGTAATGTGACAATAGATTCAACAGTTTACACTATGTATTACAGGACTGGCACACAGAGATATGAGTACAACACCACTATTGATTCTGTTGGAGTCACACCTTACACAGTGAGTTGTTCTGCCCTCAACTTTGAACCTCTTACAGCGAATGATCACATAGATATCAATGCGCCAGACAGCCCCGTCAGAGGTAACTTGACAAGAATAGGAAGTTCAAGAACAGATGATTCATTTCCTCCAGTCACAGTACCCGGACAGGGAGGAAACGTCTCACAAGTTGATGTCCGCATTGTCAGAGTTACAAATGTCTGGTTCGGAATGTTCGGAAATCTATCTGGCCAAGTAGTTCTCGGAGGAGATTCCGACCTTTTCTACGAATGGGAACTTGGAGAAAGCGGGGAGGTTTACGCTAGCAGGTCATCTGATATAAGCTTTACAACATTGACCTGTGCAGACCAAATTGATATTAACAAAGAAGATTCATTCCTGGGAAGCACAGGACTTTCCGATTCTGTGAACAGAACTTTCTCACAGACCAACCACCCAAGTTTCAACAGTTCAATCTCCGTTATTGGAGCAAACAGTTGTCCAAGTACAAACCTTCATAGTGCTTTAGGACCTTCACCAACCGAGTATTATCAAGTTCTACTCAAGGATGGGGCTAATACCACAGTGTACACTTCAATCACAGAACCTGGTGGTTCAGGATTCGATGGTAATTCCAACGACTTCCAGATTATGATGCCTGTACGAGAAAACATAATAGAAAACTATTACCTTTGGGTAGAACTACAGTGATTTAAGATATGATTTCGATTTCCTACGACGAGAAGTTATAGAAAGCGGCTTTTTCACAATATTCTTTGTTGAAAGCGGCCGTTCTGACAAATAATTGCTAAGAACTACATTATATGTCAGAAAATACGATATCGACAACTATATATCAGAAAATATATATTGTAAAAACATCTACGCAACACCAGGGGAAAATATGGAAACCATACAAACAAAAAAAGGAAGTACAAGAAACAAGACCGCATTTTCGGCAAAAGAATTGGTCGGCACAAAAGTGCTAAGCCGAACAGGAAAAAACATAGGAGAAGTTGACACAGTAAAACTACACCCTAAATTCGGCACAATCGAAGGTGTCCGGGTAAGTACTGGATTAATCGGGGTTGACCACTTTTTCGGAAAAGAGTACATCTCGAAAATTACAGACAGTGCCGTTATGTTGAACATAGACCCTTTGACAGGAATTGTTGGCAAGAAAGTCTTTGATTCCAGAGGAAAAAAGGTCGGGAAAGTTACTGAAGTCAACAGAGAAGGGGATTCGAATAAAATAATCTCACTTAATGTTGACAGAGGACTAATGCAAGACGACCTGTTGATTGCAAGAAAAGCCATAGACACAATAGGCTACAATGTTCTATTAAATCAAGAGGTGAAAGCGTAAATGGTTAGTCGCAAAAACGCACTAATAGTGGCAATATTTACAGCAGCCATACTCGCAACAACCGCTGTATTCGCTTCTGGATTCATGGTGTACGATAACCCTGCAGGCGCAGATATTGTAGTCCTGGCGGATGAAACCACCCTCAAGAACCAAGGAGACTTGTATGAGATGCCTGACAATCGATTTTTCAGGACATCCGACGTCCTAGGAACTGAGGTTTTTACGGGCGACGAATGGCCATGGAACGATGATGGAGTAATGATCGCGGTGACAAAACCTGGAGCAAAAACATACGAACTCACTGATGAAGGAATCATGGAAGATGAGATACCTTCTGATGAGTTCCCAGTTCTAAGCTGTGACCAGGAAACCAGAACAGTAACTTTGACCATTGAAAACACAGGAGACAAAGAATGGGACTTTACCCAGTCAACAAGTTGGACTAACTACGATGACAGAGCAAACACCCGTTTGTTCATCAACGGATACGAGGCAAACAAGCCCATGAGTTATGCAGACAGACA
Organism: uncultured Methanosarcinales archaeon; assembly: GCA_964589765.1. GTDB lineage: Archaea > Nanobdellota > Nanobdellia > Woesearchaeales > UBA525 > UBA525. The sequence goes on along the minus strand of CAZPUM010000016.1, from coordinate 20,966 downwards.
AGGAGATGGCACTCTGTTCTACGACAGAACATCTGAATTCGAAGATGTCTGTACAGGAGATGGCGTACTGAGCCCTGGTGAACAAATGACCTGTACTTTGTCACCAGTACCTCTTGAAACAAAGGACAACATCTACGGAAATGCAATCTGGATGGATGTTCCTGCAGCAACAGACCCAGTGTACTTCTGGTGCGATTAAACGGAGGTAAACGATGAAAAGCCGACCACTATCAATAATAGCTTTGGTTGTAGCGCTTGTGGCACTACTGCTATCAGTAACTAACTGTATGCAGATTAGCACTGTTGACGAAAGAATCGGTGCTGTCGTTGAAAACAGTTACCAGGAACTCGCCACGGAGACTCAGGAGCAGTTGATGATTGCAGAAATTAGAACAGAACTCCTGATGATAAGGTCTAGAATTCTGGCCGAGGAAGTATCCGATGAGATTGCTGACGATGTGGACGCTCTAGCAGAGGAATACGAACAGACTACAGAGGAATACTCTGCTGAGATGCAGGAGTTCTTGGCTGATACAAGAAGCAACTTGTATGTACTGAGTTCAGAACTCAGGTCAGGAAGTGCTAACGCGCTTAACACTGTTGAACAGGCGATTGAAGAGACTGAAACCGAACTGAGACCTGACAAAGCGGAACTTTGTACAAGGACAGGCGGAGAATGGAGAACTTTCAGTAACGCCTGCGCTGACAAGTGTAATGCCGGAGATCTATGTGCTCAAGTCATAACTGACTCTTGTGACTGTGGTGAAGGAATGTGCTGGAATGGCGCAGCCTGTGAGCCAAGATGAAGTTAAACAAAGACATCTTGTACGCTAACGGCATCATTTATCTGGTGGCGTTTTTAGGAATAGGCCTGTTTGACATGACACTAGAGCTGGGAAAATTTTCCGGCCTAGTTTTCTTTCTTTATATGGCATACTTCGGTGTGCTAGCACTCATAATCAATCTCATCCTGGCAGTCATTTCCTATTTCAAGAACCCTGCCAACTGGCCCTCTTACACCACCGCAGGGGTGCTTATGGCACTCCTTGGAGTGCTGCCAGGATGGGTTGCATCATTACTGGGGTGAATTATGATTACTGAAAAACAAAGAAAAGCAGCAAAGAAAAATGTGAAGAAGGCGCAAGAAAAGTGGAAAGATATGTCAAAGACCGAGCGCTCTAGATCACAACCTTCTGGACGAGCCAGGAAAAAGCCTGGAGCGGGCGGAGAAGGAGATTACTATCACGTCGAAGTGAGAGATAAGAACCAGTTTACTTCCTTCAGAACACAAGACATAGGAAGAGAAGGCCACACGCAGAGAGTGGCAGGTCACAGAAAATCCGGTTCATGGGACACACAAAAGTGGCTCATCCACAAGGACGATGCTCACGTAGAAGGAGATACTCTTGTAACTGATGACGAAGATGTTCAGAATGTTCTAGACCAGCTCGGTTCAGAACCTAAACACGTTAAAGGGGATATTTTCGAAGCGAAACCTAGACCTAACATATCTGAGAAAGAAAAACCTACTAAAGCTCAACAGGAAGCAAGAGAAGAGAATATTAAGAAAGCCCAAGAAGCATGGCAAGAGATGACACCAAAGGAGCGAAGAGAGGCACGTGAATGAAGGGCGCTCAGTTGATAGCACCACCACCTATTGGACTCGGCACGTGGCAGATCCAAGGTGAAGAGTGTACTGAGATTGTAAAAAAAGCCCTAGAAATAGGATACAGGCATATTGACACTGCGCAGATGTACGGAAACGAAGAGGCCATAGGAAAAGCGCTCCGTGAATTTGGGCAAGAGGAAGTATTTATCACAACAAAAATCTGGCCTGATACACTTAATGCTGATAAGGTCTACAAAGAAGGATTAAATTCTATTAGAAAACTGGGCGTGGATACAATAGACCTTCTGTTGCTCCATTGGCCAAAAAAAGAGCAGAACTTTTCCGAAATAGCGAAGGGTTTCAAGAGACTTATCAATGAAGGAAAAGTCAAAAGCGTCGGTGTCAGCAACTTTACAATACGACAACTAGAGGAAGCACTTGTGATAGCCGGAAGGGAAGGTGTGGCAATCTCTGCTAACCAAGTTGAGTATCATCCCTTGTTGAATCAAGAGGACTTGAGACTTTTCTGCCAGGAGCAGAGCATAAAAGTTATCGCATACAGTCCTCTGGCAAGGGGTGAGATTGTACATCATGAGCTCCTAAAAGAGGTTGCTGAGAAATACGGAATGACTCCTGCACAAGTTGCTTTAAGGTGGCTAATGCAAAAGGGAATTTTTGTTATCCCCAAAGCCACTTCTTTTGACCACCTACACGAAAATTTCGATTCCTTAGAATTCACTCTTGAAAGCAAAGACATCGCAAAAATAAACGCCATACAGGAGAAAAAAAGACTAATAAACCCAACGTGGGCTGATTTTAATGACTGAACTATGTATCTGTAACCACCCTGATAATGTTCACGTTCTTGAAGTGGATAATGTGAACAGACCTCTAGCAAACCCTACAATAAGGCCCAACAAACGCGGACCTTGTAACATATGCCCCTG
>CAZPUM010000016.1:14769-18310 GCA_964589765.1 uncultured Methanosarcinales archaeon | reverse complement strand
AAAGCAGATAAGATTAGTGAAGGATCTTGTGATGAGATTGGAAACGAAAGGATACAAACAACATGTAAAGCCATTATTCAGAAAGACCCGACACTCTGTAGTTCATTAGAATCCGTGTTTATTTCCACTTGTGTGGGTGAAGTTGTTGATATAACTAAGGATATTGAGACATGTAATTCATTTGATTTTCCTAGCGATTCAGGAAAAGATGTCTGCTATTCAAGAGTCGCCTATGCTCTTATGGATAAATCTATATGTGATAAAATCCATAAAGATTTACAAAAAGAAATATGTGTGAAGAAAATTGAAATGGGTTAAATTAGGATAACCTGCTTCAGGACCTGCCCTAAAAACCTGTATTCCACCATAATGTCGGGATTAGAAATTAACAGACTCGTATATGACTTCAAAATAAATTGAAAAAAAGAATTAGCGTCCGCAACCACAGTTCTTCTGACCACATTCGCCACCACAACTTCCGTCATGTAGTCTAAGACCGTCGCCACCACAATCGCCTTTGTAGGGACAGTCGCCGCCGCAACCACCGTAAGATTTCTTAACTATAGGCTCTTTGACAATCTCTTCCGCGCTGGCCTGCTGAACAGTTATAGCCGTTAGAACTAGTGCGAATACTCCAAATAATGCAATTGCAATCAATACTTTCTGCATGTTATCACCCAGTTTTACACAAGAATTCCTGTTTATAAAGGTATTAGAAATGTAACTAATATGTGCTGTTTCGTTTTCCTATCCTGAGAACTATAATTCTTTTTCCTTTCACAATAACATCAACAATAGCTCTATATTTTACTATTCTCAAACACCAAAGCTTGGTCCCTTTCAGTTTCTTCAAATAGAATGAGGGGTTTCACGAATACCAATTTTAAGATATTTATTTTCTAAAACCACAAAATTTTAATTAAAAAAAAGAAAAAAAATTATTTCTTCTTCCAGAGAAAGACGCCACCAATAATGACAATCAACCCCAGAGGAACAAGTAACCATAGCAACGAGGTTCCAGTACCCACATCCCCTGTTACCTGACCTGTTATGAGGTTATCATTCTCAGTTTCTTCAGCAACAACGGGTTCAATAACGTCCTCAGGTTCAGCCGATGCAACGAATTGTTCTACGCCACCGTCTTTCTGTTCATCTTCGTCATCACTGCTTGAATCAACACTGACCTCGTCGTCAATTTCTTTGGTTGGGGTAGTTGACTGTGTGCTCACACAACGATTGTTCTCGTAGCGCGTACCGTAAGGGCATCCGCCACCACTGCCACCTCCTCTGGAAGTGACAACTTCGACAGTACATGACTTACCACAACCGTCACCATCATTCGTGTTGCCATCATCGCACTCTTCAGCGCCTGTGATGAGGCCGTCGCCGCACGTGCTCGGGTTTTCGTTACAGGCGTCGCCATACCAATACCCGCCACAGCTGCCGCCGCAATCAACATTCGTCTCGTCGCCGTTCAGGATGCTATCGTCGCATGTAGGCACGATAATCCTAATTTGCGTGTGCTCAGATTCCGAGCCGTTCACACTGCCCGTCCAGTTAGCAAGCGCAAAGAAAGTGTGCAAAGATTGGTCCTTGCCCTTCGGGATGACACTCCATGTCACTTCACAAGAGTCTCCTTCTTGCATATCGGCAAGGCAGTCGTCGTAAGAACCATCAGTTGGGTTTTGGTCAGTCGTGTAAAACGGCTCAACAGTCCAATCATCGAACATGGGGATGACACCTTTACCACCTTGAGAGACCCAGCGCACAACATTAAGGAAGTAACGCTGTGTATCCTCGTTAACATTGTAGTAAAGTTCAACACCAGAGTATGTGCGTCCATTACCAAACTCGTTCACCATAGGATTTTGTTCTCCTGTAGCAGAAGAGCCTATCTTAGTTCCGCTACCAATGCACAAGTCAGCGAGTTCATTTTCATAAAGACCTCTGTTATCTCCAACACTGCTTGTAACTCCCTCCCAAATAGGGTGCTCAACAGTCTTAGTTAAAGGCCCTCCTCCTGAGTTGTCACTCATTTCAATGTTAGGACAGTTCTCATAACCGAAAATATCGTAGATACTCGACCAAATATACGTGTAAGTTCCTGGCTCGTAGTTGTCACCATTGCTCTCTAGTATGACGCCACCACCTTCGGCAACCCAGTCCCGAAGGTCAGAGGAATTAACATAACCATGCCCTCTTGAACGACCAAGATATAGGACATCAAAGTTTTCAAGCACACTCGCGTCAACAACAGTACTATCGCACCAGTATGTTATCTCAACACCATTTTCGCTTAAATACTCATATGGCAAATCACCATAAGCATAACCCCCAAGATTGCACGAAACAGAACCACTCAAGTCATAGCTATTAGGGTTATAAATGAGCATCCTAATTGAAGTTGGCGTAGGATCCAGTGTCAACTCCACATCACCACAAACACCATCCTCACACGTCACGTTAACTGCGAAGTCGAAGGCCTCATCCTGGTAGACTTCTGAGGGATTGTTCTCTGACAGAGTAACAATCACCTGCCCAGGTTCTTCTGCCGGACAACCGTCGTAGAACACGAGGTGGTCAAAAGTGATGCTGTTCGTTCCTATACAAACATAGTTGAGTATCAGCACTTTCACTTTAGCATATTCAATGTCCCCCATGACACTCAAATCCATAGTGTAGTAACCTGCCGCTCCGGGGAATTCCGTGTAGAAATCCGGATCCGCAGCGATATAGGTCTGATATAGACCACCCACAACGTCCTTACCATACCAAAAATGATTGGCGAGCAGTTCGTCATCTTCATCAAGGAGTTGGACTTGGATGAAAGGGAAGTTATAGTATGTAAGGTCTGACGTGAATTCAAAGTAGGCCTTCAATGCTGTAGTCGCAGATGAGCCTGACACGTCATAGACCTTCTCCAAGCCACGAGCAGGACAGTAGGAAACTGTATTCCCCGTTACTTCTGATTCAATTGCGGTCGTACTATCATACGACGAGACAACTTCACTTGTGCTATATGATGTGTAAGTATTGACATAGCTCCATGTTGAGAGGCTTCCTTCCGGAATCTCGTCGAGAACTGTCTCACTAGGCACACAAGCTGAACAGAACGCATCATCAGCGCAGTCTGCATCATCGCAATCAACATCGCCGTCGCAATCATCATCGACGCCATTAGCGCAGATCTCCACCATGCCGGGATTGACGCTCTCATTATTGTCGTCGCAGTCTCTGCCTTCAGTCTTACTAGAATAATCCTCAGGGATTTCAGCGCCGTAACAGATAGCTATCTGGTCCTGATCATCCATGTTGGACAAACCCCAAGCGTGATACGTGTCGCCGTCGGCATCATAGTAATAGGAGTCAATTCTCCACGAGGCAGAATTATTGTCGTTGCAGTCCCTGCCTTCAGTCGTATTAGAATAATCCTCCGGGATTTCAGCGCCGTAACAGATAGCTATCTTGTCATCACCATCCATGTTCGACAAACCCCAAGCGTGATACGTGTCGCCGTCGGCATCATAGTAATAGGAGTCAA
>CAZPUM010000016.1:0-14669 GCA_964589765.1 uncultured Methanosarcinales archaeon | reverse complement strand
AGCGTGATACGTGTCGCCGTCGGCATCATAGTAATAGGAGTCAATTCTCCACGAGTTAGGATTATTGTCGTTGCAATCACAAGCAGCGTCATAACCATCACCGTCAGCATCTGTCTGGTTAGCATTCGCGTCGTCGGGGCAGTTGTCTACGTCATCGAGGATGCCGTCACCATCAGTATCACCATCGCATACCCCGCAATCCTCTGGGCAGGAGCTGCACGTCTCTTCGCCGTTGCAGAGGGCGTCGCCGCACGTTGGGCAGTCTTCATCAACAAATCCGTCGCAATTGTTGTCGATCTCGTCGCCGCAGAGCTCCTCGCCGGTCGAGATGCAAAAGTACGTGTCGCACACATCGCCGACGTCGTCGCCATCAACATCCGCCTGGTCGGCGTTCGCGACCAAAGGACAGTTGTCATCAACATCATACACACCATCACCGTCGGTGTCAGTTTCTGCCGAAACGCCAGCAGACATCATTAGAACTAAAAAAACAGTAGTAATTAGTGTAATCATCAATTTAATGTTCATGCGCTAACCCCCAATCGCTCAACGCGTTATTTTTAGAGTCAAGTATCTCTTTATAAATGTTTTTTTGGCGTGATGCTAAAAAAAACAGAATTGTACCTCAACTTTATCGAATAAAAACAGACTCATAGAAGCTGTGCAAAGCATTTCAAATTCATCAAAAGCAGGGACTCTGGTTTCTAAAAAGGCATAGCATAGTAATCATAAAAACTAAAAACAGCAACGTTTATATATTCAGTAAGATTAATCTTACAAGGTGAAAATGTGAATGTTGATATCACAAAAATGAGCTCAAAAGGACAAGTCGTCATTCCTCAGGACATGAGAAAGAAATTCAAACAAGGAGAAAAACTACTCGTAATAGAAGAAAAAGGTCAGATCATACTCAAGAGCACCAAAGGTCTGCGTAAGAACCTCGAGGAAGATATAGAATTTGCTAAACGAACGGAAAAAGCCTGGAAAGAAATAGACAAAGGCAAATATACCGAGATAGACTTCGACGACTTCTTGGAAGAAGCAAAAAAATGGTAGTTGTGCGCTTCACTCCGAAGTTCAAAAAAATCTTCAGTAAACAGGATGCCAAAAAACGAGAGAAAGTTCTCAAACAAATAGCAAAACTCAAGGCACACCCTGAAGCTAGAAACCCCCTGCGGAATATGAGAAAAGGTACAAGGGAACTCCATATTCATCCTTTCAGACTTTCCTACAGCTATGAAAAAGAGATAATTACGCTACTAGATTTCTACCACAAAGACGAGCGATAAAGTGGGTACCGGGAATCGAACCCGGGTTTGGGGAGCCACAGTCCCCCGTCCTAACCTCTAGACTATACCCACTATAGTGGTGCTGAGAACCAACAAGACGTTTAAAAAGGTTTGTGGGACAAGATTCTCCTCAGGGTGGCCTGGTGGCGAAGGGCGGGTTGGTGGGAGTTATTAAGCCACAAGAAACTGACCTCGAGCCCTCGGGCACTGTTTCGGGTCGTCACCGTCTTCTTCGTTAGAAGTCGCCAACCCTCAGAATTGATTAGAAACAAGTCATTTCTTCGCAAAGAGCTTTTTCTGGGCTTTGCTCCATATCTTGTTAGGGACACTTTTTTGCCAGTTGGCATACCATCTTATGAAATCAAGCCTGTCCTTGAAGTTCTCTTCTTTTCTTTTTTTCAGAGCATCCAGGTCGATTTTCAACTGTCCCATATTGTTCTCTCCGCAATTTCAACAACATCAAACTGTTGTATCCTTCTGTTGAGTTCTGGTTCGTTTAAATGGGTTTTGAATAACTCGAAAAGATATACGGCGTCCTCAATATCCTTGTTGCTCCCCAAGAAAAGCTTGAAAGCTATCTGTAATTCTAATGGCGAAACAAAAAGGGGTTTTCCATTAATGACAACCTCTATCGCATTATCCATTGTCCAGGAATCAATGGAAATTTTTGGAAACTTTAATTCCATATTTGGCAGGGGCTCATCAGCCATACAGAATCTCAGAGCACTGTTATTCAACAGATACTCATTGTATGCTTTCTCAGCATCCTCAGTATTTATGCATACAAAACGCAACGATAATCTCTTCCATAACTCAGAGAATTTACTGAAGTCAATTTTCTCAATGAAAATATCAACATCCTCCGAGGCACGATTCCTCCCGAAAAGGATTGCGACATAACCCGAAATCAGAACATATCTCACATTTAACGTATCAAGAATCTTCACAAAGTCAAGGACAAACTCATCAAGAGGGTTTAAATCCTTGTCGAAAACAATCCTATTCTTTGTGAACTCAAACTCCATATCATTAGTAGACAAGCCGAATTTATATACTCTTCCCGGTGAAGTCTTGTGAGGGTTTGGAGAATAGAGCCCACAACCAGCGAGGAAAATAACTACAAAGATTTTTTGACCTCGAGCCCTCGGGCACTGTTTCGGGTCGTCACCGTCTTCTTCGTTAGAAGTCGCCAACCCTCAGAATTGATTAGAATGAAACTAAGTAAGTGAAGCACAACCTATTAGGCTACAAAGACAGACTTCGTTTTCTCTAAGATATCGGAGAGCTGGAATTTTGGATATATTTTATAAGACAAATTTTTTCACCAAGTAATATGTGGAACCAATTAAAGACAGGCATACTACTTGCCTTACTTACAGCAATCATCATAATTATTGGTAGTTTCATCGGAACAATCGGGCTCGTGATAGCGATAGTGCTAACGCTGGCAATGAACGTGACTGCTTATTTCTACTCAGATAAGATAGTGCTCGCAAGATACAGGGCACAGAAAACAACACCAAGCAGTCATCCTGAACTTCATAAAATGGTTGCTAAAATTTCAAGAAAGGCAGGTATTCCAAAACCACCAATATATGTTATTCCTGAAAGCGGACCGAACGCATTCGCAACAGGAAGGAACCCTGAGCATTCAGCAGTCGCATTCACTCAAGGCATTCTTGATCTTCTTGATAAAAAGGAACTGGAGGGTGTGGCGGCTCACGAGATTGCTCACATAAAAAACAGGGACACCCTCGTGAGCACTGTGGCTGCGGTAATCGCAGGAGCAATTGGCTCAATAGCATTCATAGCGCAGTGGACCTCGATTTTCGGCGGAGGTGATGATGATAACAACATAATCGGTCTGCTCGTAGCAGCAATAGTTGCGCCAATCGCTGCAACAATCATTCAGCTTGCTGTCAGCAGAACGAGAGAGTACCAAGCGGACAAGACCAGCAGTCAGTACACGGGGGAGCCCGAGCACTTAGCAAGCGCTCTTCTGAAACTAGAAAAAGGAAACAGAGTACACCCTATTAAGGCAGATAATGCAACAGCCCCTCTGTTCATATCCAACCCCTTAGGCAGGAGCAACTTTTCTACCTTGTTTAGTACGCACCCACCGACAGAAAAGCGTGTCGAAAAGCTGAGAACTTATTAAATGGGGCGACCTCTTAAGCGAGCAACAGCATCGCCCAAATAAAGGATGCTACTTTTTCTTAGCTGGCTTCTTTACCGCTTTCTTCACGGCCTTCTTTGCAGTCTTTACAGCCTTCTTGACTGTTTTCTTTACTGCCTTCTTTGCCGGTTTCTTAGTAGCTTTTTTCGCTGTTTTCTTAGCTGCCATTTTGGTTAATCCATGTGCCTATTGCTCGAATGTGAGCACTACCTACCGGTATATACAGTATTTAAAATAAATAGAAAGTGTGCGTGCCTGTACTTGGACGCTCCGCAGAAGCATGAGGGACACAACTCTTCCTCCTCCACGCAACCCGAACTACGCGCATCGCCAACCTTAGTGCTGCTCCATTCCTGGCCTGACACAGTTCAGCGGACGGTACACCAGTACGGACGTGGGATCAGCAGTCCAGCTGCGACTCACGCGACTGAGGTTTACGCCTCGGTACAGGCTTCAGCTCCGCCATAACGCCGGTTTGCGGTAACAAGGCACGACGAACGCCCCAGCCTAGCACGAGAAGACGGAGCAGTCAGGCGCTTATAAAGGTTGGCGTATATCATAAATAGACCATAAGTATTCCTCAACCATGGGAGAAGTAATAGCGGCAGATTTCAATAGAGCTAGGGAGTCCAGACAGAGACGCACGAGCAGGAACTACCAATCTGTGGATAATATCATAGGAGAAGAAGAACACTTACTCGGCTTAACAATGGTTATTTTCATAGAACCACTTCAACTAACAATCAGAGAACTTGAAAGAAAAGCCAACAACTACACAGTAAACAACGAGCAATCACCCGTGGGATGGTACTCGAAAGCATCAGTTGCCTTGCTTCAAGGAGTTCACGAAGATGCTTTCGAGTATTTCATGGAAGCATACCACAGAAGAGAAGTTCTACCTGAAATATCATCGTTGTGCATAAGCGTTCTGAACACACTGGAGCTTAACGAAGCAGTTAGAGACGTGACAGAGATTTTCCTTAAGGAAGCGATCAAAGAAGACCCTTTAGACAAAAGAGTCTACAAACACCTTGAGTTTGCTGCCAACAGAATAGGCTATGAAACTTTTGATGAGGAAATCGCCAGAGAAAAGTGGAGAAGGTTTAATCCACAAGGGACCGACCACCGTCAGCCTTAAGAACCACCTGAAAATTCTTTTGCAGATGGTGGTGGAGATGTTTTCAACCCGCGTAGTATATACTTCTAAACATATATGCTCTAGATTAAACAACCTTTTAAAGGGGCAGACCCCACCCACCACTACTAGTGGCGGTGGTTCTTTCTACCACACACTATATGTAGTGTTTGAAAATAATTAGAGGAATGGCTATGGAACAAGGAGTGGAAATACAGAGACGTTTTACAGAGGAGAAAAACCCACTTAAAGGGGTTGAGTTGGATACTAGGTCGTCAACAATCAGAAACCCTGACGGCACAGTTCTTTACGAAATCGAAGAGGTAACGGTTCCAAATAACTGGACACAAGTCAGCACAGATATTCTCGCCCAGAAGTACTTCAGAAAAACAGGAGTTCCTCAACCAGACGGTTCTACAGGAACTGAAACCAGCATAATCCAAGTTGCCCACAGACTGGCCGGATGTTGGCGACACTGGGGAGAGAAGCATGGATACTTCGCCTCAAAAGAGGACGCACAGATTTTCTATGACGAAATGAAGTTTATGATTGTAAATCAAATGGCCGCACCAAACAGTCCGCAATGGTTCAACACAGGACTGGCCTGGGCATACGATATCAAAGGAGGGGCACAGGGACACTGGTACACAGACCCTGTTACAGAAGAACTGAAGCAGTCAGAAGACGCATACTCCCGCCCTGCACCACACGCGTGTTTTATCCAATCAGTTAAAGATGATTTGGTCAATCCAGGAGGAATCTTCGACCTAGTAACAAGAGAAGCAAGAATCTTCAAGTATGGAGCAGGAACAGGGACTAACTTCTCCTCATTAAGAGGCGAAGGCGAACCACTCTCGGGCGGAGGAAAGTCATCCGGCCTAATGAGCTGGTTGAAGATTAATGACCGCGCAGCGGGAGCTATCAAATCTGGCGGAACAACCAGAAGAGCGGCCAAGATGGTCTGCTTGGACATGGACCATCCTGAGATTGAACAGTTCATAGACTGGAAGATGATTGAAGAGCAGAAAGTGGCTGACTTAGTAACAGGAAGCAAGAATGTTCACGACGGATTAACAGGAATTATCGAAGCAGCTAAGTCAAACCCAGATTTAGAGAATAACAAGAAACTTAGAACCGCTGTGAAAAAGGCGATTACATTAAACATCCCAATGGGAGTTATCAGCCGAACTCTGCAAATGGCCCAGATGGGAATCACCAATGTTCCACTCCAAATCTATGACACACACTTTGAAGGGGAAGCCTACTACACGGTGAGCGGACAGAACAGCAACAACTCAGTAAGAATCCCTAACAAATTCTTTGAAGCATTGAAAAATTATACAGACTGGGACCTAATCCAGAGGACTGACGGCAAAGTTATGCGTTCAGTCCCAGCAAAAAAACTGTGGGAGAAAATCAAGCTAGCAGCATGGGCCTGCGCAGACCCAGGTGTGCAATTCGACACAACAATCAACGAGTGGCACACCTGCCCCGCCCACGGAAGAATAAATGCCAGTAATCCATGTAGCGAGTATCTCTACCTTGATGACACCGCGTGCAACCTTGCAAGTATCAATCTTGGCAAGTTCCTAAATGACGACAACACATTTGACATTGAAGGGTACAAGCACGCAATCAAACTCTGGACGATGGTGCTGGAAATAAGCGTACTGATGGCACAATTTCCAAGTAAGGAGATTGCAGACCTATCCTATAAGACAAGAACATTGGGACTGGGATACGCCAACCTGGGAACCGTTTTGATGCGTTTAGGAATTCCATACGACAGTGACAAGGGGAGAGCAATCGCAGGCGCACTGACAGCAGTGATGTGCGGAGAAGCATATGCGACAAGCGCCCTCATGGCAAAAGACCACGGGCCTTTCAAATACTACGCAAAGAACAAGGATAACATGCTCAGAATCATAAGAAACCACAGAAGAGCTGCGTACAACGCAGACTCTGATGAGTATGAAGGACTCACAATATCTCCTGTGGGTATTGATGAGAAAGAGTGCCCCGAAAAACTGCTCGAAGCAGCAAAAGAGTGCTGGGACAGGGCACTGGAACTAGGCGAAGAGTATGGATACAGAAACGCCCAAGTCACGGTCCTTGCTCCGACAGGAACTATCGGGCTCGTTATGGATTGTGACACAACAGGAGTCGAGCCCGACTTCGCACTTGTAAAGTTCAAGAAGCTTGCTGGCGGGGGGTACATGAAGATTATCAACCAGTCAGTGCCAAAGGCACTAAAAACTCTCGGTTACACCGAGAAAGAGGTTGATAAGATTGTGAAATACACAGTAGGACACGGAACTTTCCAAGGCTGTCCTCACATCAACAAAGATTCTCTGAAAGAGAAAGGGTTTACAGACAAAGCCATAGCCAATGTTGAATCAGGGCTCGCCAGCGCATTCGAATTAGCTTTTGTTTTCAACAAGTTCACAATCGGAGAGACACTTCTAAACCAGTTGGGCTTTAGTGAAGAACAACTCAACTACCCTGGTCTAAACATACTTGAAGAGCTCGGCTTCACACCTGAACAGATAGAAGAAGCAAACCTTTACGTCTGTGGTCACATGACCGTAGAAGGCGCACCAGGACTAAAGGACAAACACCTACCTGTTTTCGACTGTGCAAGTAAATGCGGGAAACTAGGAACTCGCGCATTGTCATGGAAGGGACACATCAAAATGATGGCATCAGTACAGCCTTTCCTATCAGGAGCTATTAGCAAAACAATCAATATGCCAAAGGAAGCAACCATTGACGAAATCGGCGAGGCGTACAAACTAAGCTGGTCACTGATGCTCAAAGCAAACGCTTTGTACCGAGACGGCTGTAAACTAAGCCAGCCATTAAACGCAACTTCCAACGATTTGGATGCGGAACTCTTACAGCTATCAACAGCAGATGATGTTGACGAAACCGTTGGACCTGCAGAACTCCACTATTCAGTGGCGGAGATGGTTTCACATCCAACAAGAAGAACTGGGTTTGTTCAAGAAGCACATGTTGGAGGACACAAAGTTATCGTAAAGGCCTCAGAACATGAAGGAGTTCTTTCCGATGTTCAGATTGATATGTACAAAGAAGGCTCATCCTACAGATGTTTAGTTAACGCATTCGCGAACGCTGTATCAACCGGCTTAAAGCACGGAGTTCCATTACAGGCGTATGTCGAAGAGTTTACATTCACCAAATTCGAGCCTGCGGGACAGGTTGTCGGTGACCCAAAAATCAAGCAGGCAACATCTGTTGTTGATTACGTTTTCAGACTACTTGGAAGCGAGTACCTCGACAGGCAAGACCTCGTTCATGTTCAGGACACTGAACGTATAAAAACGCATCAGACTGTGCTAACAAACCAGGGAAACACAATACTCCAGGCCAAGAATCAGGGTTTTACTGGAGAGGAGTGTTCTACCTGCGGAAGCATGAAGGTCAAACAAAACGGAACCTGTACTGTCTGCCTTGACTGTGGTACGACGAGCGGGTGCTCCTAAGGTAGTTTTTTAATTACCCCCTCGCTCCTCACGATTATGACTGCTGTCACGACCTCGAAAAATAGAATCACATACCTGGTCAAGCGCTCTGGTAAGAGGGTTCTTTTTAATGAGAACAAGATTGTTCAGGCCGTCTGGAACGCTATGGAGGACAAGGGAGAGGGCACTCTGAAAGATGCTGAAAAAGTAAAAGACCTCGTCGTGAAAAAGCTTAATGATGACTTTCCAACAGGAACCCCCTCCGTAGAAGATGTTCAGGACAGGGTGGAATCCGCTTTGCTCGAGCTTAAGCACACGAACGTGGCAAAAGCATACATTCTTTACAGGATGGAGCGCGCCAAACTGCGAGAGCAGAAAGCCGCATTGATAGGTGGACAGATTGACGAACTTAAACTCACATATAACAGTGTAAGATTACTGGAACAGCGATATCTGGCAAGGGACGAGAACGGACAGATTTCGGAAACACCAAGCCAACTTTTTTGGCGCGTAGCAAAGAGCGTTGCCATGGCAGAACTGAAATATGACAACGAACCTAAGAATGCCGCAAGAAGTTTCTACAGAATGCTTTCAAACCTCGAGTTTGTACCTAGCAGTCCAACAATCATGAACGCAGGCCAGAAGAGAAAACAGCTTAGCAGTTGTTTTGTGATTCCTATTGAAGATGACCTGGAAAAAATATTCGAAGCTGTAAAGCACGCAGTTCTTGTACAGCAAGCGGGAGGCGGAACAGGGTTCAGTTTCTCAAGATTACGACCTAAGGGCGACCCTGTTGATGATGTTAACAATGTGGCCGCCGGACCGATAGCTTTCATGAAAGTGTTTGCTACGGCCATGCAAGCAATCAAACAGGGAGGTCACAGACAGGGCGCAAACATGGCCGTCCTCAGAGTGGACCACCCAAGCATTCTTGATTTTATCAACCTGAAACTTCAATCCGGAGTGATGGCAAACTTCAATTTAAGCGTTGGAATAACTGAAGAGTTCATGCGTGCTTTAGACAGGGATGAGGAGTATCAATTAATCAACCCCAGAACAGGTGAATCACCAGGGACTCTTTCAGCAAGGGTTGTCTTTGACAGCATTCTGGCAGTATCCTGGAGGTGCGGAGACCCTGGCATAATCTTTTTGGACCGAATAAATGAACACAATTCTTGTAGCCACATCGGTGAAATCGAAGCGACAAACCCTTGTGCTGAACAACCACTATTACCTTATCAGAGCTGTTGCGAAGGAAGTGTTAACTTAGTAAAATGTCTGAAAGAGCGAGACGGCAAATACGAACTGGACTTTGAAAAACTACGACGTATTGTAAAAACCTCAATCCAGTTCCTTGATGACGTTATTGATGTTAACCACTACACTCTTGACAAGATTGAGTACATGACAAGAGGCACACGAAGAATAGGATTAGGAGTTATGGGCTTCGCAGACATGTTACTTCTTCTAAGAATACCCTATAATTCTGATGATGCTGTTGAACTTGCAGACAAGCTTGGCAAAACAATAAGGGACGCTGCAGAAAAAGCCAGCTTTGAGCTGGCAGAGGAACGTGGAACGTATCCTTACTGGCGCGGAAGCAAACATGAACAAGAGGGAAAAAGAATCCGTAATAGCGGATTGCTAGGCCTGGCTCCGACAGGCAGTATCAGCATTATTGCTGACGTCAGTTCTGGAATCGAACCAAACTACGCATTCGCGTACACTAGGACTCTTTCCGAAGGCGGAAGCATGCTTGTTATCAACCGCGCTTTCAAGACTCTCATGCATGATTTAGAAATTCCTAAAGAGGTCCTGCATGATATTGCAAAGCGCGGAACCATTCTGGAAACAGACCCTCTCCCTGATGATATCAAAAGGGTCTGTGTGACTGCTCAACAGATTGCACCCGAGTGGCACATCAAAATCCAGGCGGCTTGGCAGACGCATGTTGATGGTGCAATCAGTAAAACAATAAATTTCCCAGCAAATGCCAGCGTCAAGGATATTGAAGACGGAATGATGCTGGCGTGGACCCTTGGATGCAAGGGCTTGACTGTTTACAGAGACAGTAGTTTAGACGCACAAATACTGAACAAAGGTAATTCATCATGATATACAACTTTTGTGGTGAAACCAAAGGAAAAACCTCTTCCGCTTTGGGCACTGTGCTTAGAGCTATGGGACATGGACAAAAGGTTCGTTTGATTTTCTTTATGAAAAACTGGCAGACTTCAGAAACAACATTTTTTGAGAAGCTAGACAAGGTACCATCTCATCCTTTTGATGTGAAGTTCTACAAATCAGGTGACAAGGATTTCATTTTTGTAGATGAGAAAACCAACAACACAACACTTGAGAACGCAAAACTTCAATTACAGTTTGGAGATGTTAAGGAAAAGGACATGGAAGATATAAAAGCGGCCCAGATGGGTTACATGAAGGCCATTTCATACCTTAATGAAAATCCTTTCTTACTCGTTCTTGACGAGATCAACATGGCAGCATCATTCGGCTTAATCAGTTCCAGTCAGGTCCGCAATCTGATTGAGAAAGCCCGTGACAAAAAGGTTCACCTTGTTCTTACGGGACGAAACCCCCCTGACGAAATTCTGAAACACTCTGATTTAGTTACCGAGATGAAGAAAGTGAAACACCCATTCGATGAGGGCGTTTACGCCGTGAAAGGATTGGATTTCTAGACCTTGATGTTAATTATCTTTTTTTATATAATAAGTAAAATAACTTGTATAAGTTGTTATACAAAAGTATTTAAGTTTGTTAACAAAAAAAAGACTGCTAGCAAATGGGACTTACTGAGAAAGAGATTCTAGTGTTACAGCTCAGAAGCGAAGGGCTGACCCAGGCAAAGATAGCCAGACGGCTGAAAATTTCTCAAGCAGCAGTAAGTGATTTTGAAACAAACGCGCACAAAAAACTCAGAGATGCAGAGGAAATGCTGAACTTCGCTAAGAAAATAGGAGTTAAACCCCAGAAGAGTTCCTACGACAAATACAAGAGGGTGATGCAAAATGGATAAAGAACTGCGCACCATCCTAACAGGGATAAAAGAGAATAAGATAACAGAGAGAGCAGCAGATGCACTTCTCCAAGCAGAGTACGGAATCACATTGGAAACTCTGAAACGCAATGATTCTCAGAGCCAAATGAAAAAACACGTTTCTTTACCCGTGGTTGTTGCTGCAATGTTCTTACTCCTATCAGGAATAGCACTTTACTCAATACAAGGAGACATAACAGGAATGGCCACATTCGAAATACAGCAAAACAATATCACAGCGTATAATGAAACAATCGAAGTACCAATATCATCATTATTAGCATCTGGAACTTTGACAGGAGAAGCAGACGCAATAATCAACTTCATCACAGAAAACAGAACATACAGAGTTGCAACGCTTACATGGAATGATGGTACACCTCTGACAACACTTCCTAGCTACGATGTAAACCAAACGGTCACACTTTTGAACCAACCGACTGATGCCACTTACTACATAGATAACGGAACTCACACAGTTCCAACAACCATGCCATTCAAAGCACCTTCACAGAGTGTAGAACTACTTATCATAGCCAACCAGTCGGGAGAACTTTCAACACACAGAATACCTGTGCTTATTGGAGACTACACAAGACAAACCAAGTTCTCGTCAATATGCGAGGAGACCTGTGAACTCAATGGCACAACAGGAACAGCCGTAATTATTGTAGAAGAAGGCGCACATATCGATGTTACACTACGCGGAGAATCAATTACAGCCAACTCACCACCCGTGTTGCTCGTACCCTACGATAACATTACCATAAACTCAACTGTTGAAATCAACCTTTCAGGACACTTCTTTGACGAAGATGAACTGTTCTATTCTGTTGGAGGCAGTGACCTCTTAGAAACAGAAGTAACTGAAGACAGACTAACCCTGACACCCATTCAATCAGGCACTGAAGAGTTGTCAATCTATACATCCGATCTAGAGGAGTTAGTACAGACCACTCTGATAATCACTGTTGACCTGCCTGAAGTTACAATACCCGAGGCAAACAACACAACCACTCCTGAAGTCAATGAAACAACCGAGACCAATGTCACTACAAACATGACTCAAACCAATCTCACTGTAAACACTCCAGTCAATGTCACCAACCTCACACTGAACTGTGACAATACAAACCCCAATATGCGCCCTGTTGAGTGCCTCCAGGAGTTAGGAGCTGAAGCTTTCCCAGACAGGGTTATCAACTGGGAGACAGTTGACCGCGAGGTCGTGGGCCAGTTCAACAGAATAGGTAACCTGTTGATTAAAGGAGAGGTGGTTGAGTACAGTTCAGGAAGACCGGCTCCAAACGACTTCTCAATTAACGGAGCCGACCGCGACCTGAACAGCATTCCGCTTGTCTGGATAGATTCCAGCACGGGCGACCTACACATAAACGGCAGACTATACGAAGCAGAAGTAAACCTACAGCCCCCCGTAGGAAGCTACTCTGTGAAGAGTTCAAGAAGCATCTACTTTGCATATGTAGACATGAGTACAGGAGACTTACACCTACTAGGAAATGTAATCCCGTACAGGAGGTCCTTAGAATGAGCCTCCACAACAATAAACTGAAACGCCACTCTGACAAGCATCATCTATTAGAAAAACCAAGGACTGGCGAAACCGAGCGACAAACGAAGGTTACGGTGCCAGTCCGAGTCAAATTCCGCAGCAACGCGAGGTTAATTGCGATGATGCTACTCTTGGTAGCACTCTTAATGCCAGCTTTCGCTGTGAACGACCCCGGACACGACTCGTTGTACGTTCTCCTTTCAGGAGACTCAATTGTCCAGGGCAACATCAATGTTTCCGGAGACTTAAACGTGAGTGACTTGCGATTCGCAAGAATACTCTACGGAAACCAGTTGGACATCCGTGCCAACAGTTCTATCCTGTCAGTTTCGAGCAGACCTGCGATTCAAACACAATCAAACAGGATGTACATAGATGGCAACGGCAACCTCTACCTGAACTATCTTTCAGGAACACTTATTCAGGTAGGCGACCCAACAACAAACGACAGAATCCTGAATGTTTCAGGAACAATCTACGAACAGAATGTTCGTGTATGTTTGGCCAACGGAACAAACTGTGTTTCAGGCAATAATACAGGGAACATATCTCGAGTCTCTGCAGGAAATGGAATTTCCGTGACAAATCCATTCGGCCCTGTTGTTACTGTCAGCACAAGCGCATCAACATGTGGTGCAACCCAGTACAGCTACTGGGACGGAAACTCCTGGGAGTGTCGAAATGACCAGAATGATGGTAGCGGTGGCTACCAATCATCGGCAGGTGGCTGGACAAACACAACAATCAAAACAGAAACGGATTATATAGTCAACATCACCAATGATTTATACGTCATGCCTGCAACAGGTGCTAACGTCAACGGCACAGTATATCTTGGCCGTGATGATAATGTTCCTGCTTCACTGAAGTTCGATACTAACAATACAGGGGATGGAAACTTCAGATTCAGCCACCCCATATTTGTTCCTGGAGCTTCTCCAGCAATAACTTTCTACGACAAGAACCAGCCTAACAATATCAGCAGGTTCCAGAACATAATTTACGATGCTGCCTCAGGACAGTTACAGACAGGAAATGCTTACACAGTAACATTCGGAAATGTTTCCGGACTACCTCCGCCAGGAAAGGTTTTCTTCCTTGTTGGAAACAAATCAATTAACAGTCCAGCTGGCGGGGGAACCTACTTTGGTTTTAACGCACCTTCACAGTTCCTTGGAGATTTAATCAAGCTTCAGAAGGATGGCGTTGATAGATTTAGAGTAACTCAGTTCGGCGATATTCTGATACAATCCGGAACGATGTCTGACAACGCCCCAATCATTAATCTAAAACAGACATGGAACGGAGGGGGCAGTCAATTCGATGCTATTGCTTTGGACATAACAGACACTTCAAGCCAACCCTCATCAAACCTGATGAACCTTTCAGTGGGTGGGGCGCCACAATTTGAGGTTAGAAAAACCGGCGCGATAGTAATCGATGGCATAACAAGACTGACAGACGGCGGAGTTGGGACTTTTGCCTCGGGAACAACTGTGAACAGTCAGAACATATGTACTTCTGACGGTGCCAACTGTCCATCAGGAGCCACAGCAGGAACTTCAGGCTGGACCAACGAAACCGGCGTTGGAAATATCAGCCTGACGAACTCTGCTGTGAATGTCAGCATTAACAGTTTGTTCATTGATAACAGCAATGGAAGAGTTGGTGTTGGGACAACAAAACCAACATACTCACTCGAAGTGAATCAAACAGACGGACCAACCTGGATAAGCATCCGTAGCTTAGATACAGAAACAGCAGGAATCCTCTTCGGCGATCAGACAGCACCCTGGACAAACAGAATTTTCGGTAACAACAGCGACAACAGTCTGCGTTTCTCAACCGCAAACACTGTCAAGATGACCCTCAAGAACGACGGCAAAGTCGGAATCGGGACTACAAGTCCTGGCGCTAACTTGGACATTGTAACAAGTGGTCCTAATAGAC
>CAZPUM010000015.1:0-30095 GCA_964589765.1 uncultured Methanosarcinales archaeon | reverse complement strand
GAACCAGAGAACTATGTTCATAGAATAGGAAGAACTGCACGCGCAGGGGCTTACGGAACCGCATACTCGTTCAGCACAACAGAAGATAAAATCCTTCTGAATGCCATTCAGAAATCAATCGGTGCACACATACCTGTAATGGAACACGAGTTCCATTCTGAAAAGGCAAAAAACAGCGTTGCAAAAAAAATCGTGCGAGGACCCCGAGGAAAGAAACCTTATTCTAGAGGTCAGAAAAGACAAACCCCCGGGTCTACAAGAGATCCTGGGAAAAAAACGGGAGGTCAGAGGTTTGGCAGAAAAAAGACTTCTTCACGCAGACCTCAGAAATATAATAATAGAAGAACGCGCAGATAGAAAATCGTTTTAAATACAATCTATTAGAACTTAGCATGGCAATTGAAGATATGATGCTGGCTATTGACGCAATAAGACCTATAGGCTTGTTTCTTTTGGGAATGGTTATCTATTCAATTTTTGTCTTTAAGTTTTATAGGTTTGTTGCCAAAAAAGACATACTAAAACTTGACTTGGCAAAGTACAACTACATGATACATCCTGTCATGCACAAGATGATGCATTTTTTTATTTGGCTAGTAGCATACATAATAGTGATGCCTTTGCTTGTTTTTTTCTGGTTCATTGTGTTGGCAGTTCTGATCGCATTCCTTAGTAAATCAAATGATGTCAACCACATTCTTTTAGTAGCCATGGCGCTTGTGGGCTCAGTAAGGGTCTGTTCATATTACAGCGAGGATTTGTCAAAAGATTTGGCTAAGATGCTTCCCTTCGCATTGCTTGGCATCTATTTGGTTGATATCAGCTTTTTTTCGTTCGAAAAAAGCATTGCACTTCTTGAGACCATACCTCACGAGATATATTCCATGTTGACCTACCTAGCCTTCGTGATTCTTCTAGAATTTGCATTGAGAGTTATCGATTTGATGGTTCCTAGAGCACCAGCACCACCCTCTTAAGCCAGGCAAACCTTTAAAAAGAGCCTGTTGTTCTCGCCAGATAGATGAAGAGAAGTTCCCGTCGTTGGAAGAAGAAGGGTCAGATGCGCTGGAAGTGGCAGAGAAAGCGCATGAAGAAAGAAAAGCGCAGAAGACTCAAGAAGTAATTACTTCTTGCCACCAATTTTAATATCGATTTCTTCCCTGACCTTGTTTTTGGGATCTTTTTTACTGATAAGAATTATTTGACTTCTCAAAATAAGGTCGTGCTGGCTGATAAACGCCAAAAGTACACACCCCGAGTAGAGAAACGCCATCAGACTGCTAACAAAAGTTAAATCTATAGTGGACAGCGTGGTAATCCCTCCAAGGTACAACACAGCAAAAATCTGGTAAACAAGGTACACTACAGACGCTATAAACAGGAAGTCCCAAGGCCTCCTATCCCTGTGCTCGTTGGTTTTCTTCAAGAACAGGTAAGCATAAATCATTATGAAAAGAGCGATAAACACGTTTGCGTATCCAATCCACACATTTACGTACTCTGACAACACCATTGGATTTCCTTTAAGAATGAGCCTTTTAAACCTTTTCTCTCACTAGAAAGTGGCCTACAGTCTTACCTCGACGACATCCCTGTCTATTGTCTTAATACAATCTCTCGCCCTCTTTCTTAGGACCTCATCCTCTGTTGCGTGTTCAATCTGCTGTAAAACATCAATTATTCTTCTGAAAAATCTGATAATGTCTCCTTCAGACATAGTTGTTAACTCTAACAAGTCAGTGAACTCCCTTCCTGAATACCACGCGTTAATTAAGGGCTCTAGGTCGTAAAGAGAAGTTTTTTTGAAATACCTGAAAATATCCCGGTATGGTTTGAAAAGCTCCATTAATTGTCTGGCGTGTGGCGTCTTGCCTTTCTTGAATTTTAGATTGTATCTTGGTTCGAACTCTATTGACGCGACCAAAAGAAGAATCTGAACATCAGTGTACTCATCAACCAGTGCGCTCGTGAATAATTCTGTAAGTACCAACTCTTCCTGATAGATATTTCTCGCGAACCTGCCCTTCAGGGTTAGAGTTTCACCATCAGAAGACAGATATTCCATATCTATAAGGGTTTTCACCCTCTGTTCATACTGTTTCAGCATTTTATCTTGGCGTTTTCCAGCCTTCTGGTAAGTGTAGAAACTTGACCCCAAGATTACAACGCGTTTTTCCTTGTTATGTCCCGCGATTAAGTTCAGAATTGTGTTGTAGGATAGTTTGTACTGGCTTTCCAAAGGTTCTGAATCTGAAGAGGTGATTCTCCTGATTGTGTTCAGGTCAGAGTATTCAGGGTCTAAGTAGCTGTACACATACCCTATTTTGTCGATTCCTCTTCTTCCGGCACGGCCGGCCATCTGGAAGTACTCTTTGGATTTCAGGTATCGAAACTCGAAGCCGTCGTATTTTTCCAAAGAGTCAAAACAAACAGTTCTTGCAGGCAGATTAATACCAACTGCGAAAGTCTCTGTGGCGTACAGAACGTAGAGCAGTGATTCAGCAAATACTTCCTCAACTAGCTCTTTCAACGCAGGGAGTACTCCCGCATGGTGGAACGCCACACCTTTAGATAAACATTTAGCCAGAAGTTTTGTTGTGTTAAGTCTTGCTATCGCAGGGTCCAGTTCTGATAGTCTTTTGTCTATCAGCAGGTTCAGTCTTGAACTTTCGGATTTGGGAACAAAGTTGTTTGTTGATGATAGTTCGTCAGCTTTTAGTTCGGTTGATTTCCTACTGAAACAGAAGTATATACAGGGAATCCTTTCTTTTTGGGCCAGGTTTTGAATTAGATTAATATGTGTCAGTTTGTCGTAATCCACTTTTTTCTGCTTTCTTCCTTTTGGTCTTGTATTATATTTCCCCTTCTTCTGCCTGGCAGATATTTCGTCTAAATCTGCGAAACCGAACCTGTTGTCAAAAAACCCCATCTCTAGTGGGACCGCTCTCGTTGCCTCTGTGACAACCTTTACTTCATGATTTTTTATTTGTTGAATCCAGTTAGCGAACTGTCTTGCATTAGGAATTGTTGCTGAGAGGCATAAGAACCTGACGTGGTCAGGACTGAAAATTATTGACTCCTCCCAGACTGTTCCACGCTCTCTGTCTCCAAGGAAGTGAATTTCGTCAAAGATTACGGCTTGGAGGTCATCAGTGATTTGGTCTTTGCTTAGAAGCATGTTTCTGTAGATCTCTGTGGTCATGATGAGCAAAGGCGCTTCAGGATTGATGACCACGTCCCCAGTAAGGATTCCAACATTATCTTTACCGTACAGTTTCTTGAACTGGCTGAACTTTTGGTTGCTTAACGCTTTTATTGGAGCCGTGTAGAAAACTTTCTTTCCGTGTTTGAAAGAACGGTCTATTACATAGTCTGCAATCAGTGTCTTTCCTGTTCCTGTTGCTGCACTCACGACGACGCTGACATGTTTGTCAATCCATTTAATCGCCTCAACCTGAAACCTGTCGAGGGTGAATTCACGGAATTTAATCTCTTCAGACATATTTTTGGGCAGTTTAGCCTCTTTTTATAGTGTAGGTTTCGACAAAATGACACTTTTAAGTAGTAATATATAAAAATCGAGAACAGATTCCAACAACATGGAAATCAAGGATTTTATCGTGTCGTGTACACCAGAGGAGCTGAGAGACACACTTTTCAACATGGGTTACAATGACCCTAGGAAGTACAGTCCTTTCGGCTTTCACGTTCCCAAAGAACTCGAGACAACCTCGTGGGGCGTCTGTGTTCCTAAAGACGAACCTCCATTTTTCCCATCAATAGCTTACACAAAACAAGGCCACCTTATTACGGCAAGAATCGAAAACGACCCCGAATTCTTCAAAGGCAACACCATCGCGTATGCCATCGTTAATGAGAAAAACATGAAGAAAATAATCGATAACAGCAAAGGAATAGACATCTCAACAAAATATATCCAGAAAGGAACCAGTTTAATTTCAGGAGTAACAGGAGCTTTAGGACTCCTGGCAGGCGGACTTAGTGCCAGCACAATAGGGCTTCCAATAGCAGGGGCCGTTTCACTCACATTGGCCACAGGAGGAGTCACAGGAACAGCATCATATCTTCTTGGAAAGAAAGCGCATAATACAACAATTAATAACGCAGAGGAAATAGAGGAATTCAGAAAGCAGAACTATGCAATCAGAACAGGCGATAACGCTCTGAATCACCTAATGAGAACCTACATCCAATCCCAAACACCAATGTAACTATAATAATCAATACATGCAATAGTGTTAAATAATGTGCAAAAACCAATTCAAGCAGGGCATTTTCAAAGGAGTCCTGAACATAACAAGAGGATAAAATGGTTAACGGATTAGAAGAGAATGTAAATTTACTAACAAGAAAAACCCATGAAGAGATTGTGGATGTTCTGGCAGTTACACCCTATGAAATCGTAGATGCTTACAGGGCAAGTCGTGAAGACCAGGAATCAATCAGACCTATAATATGTGATCTTGCCGTGGAGCACAACTGGGGCATCTACCAAGCACCCAATAATCCTGAAATGCCCACATTTGCCCTTAGCGATATGGGACATTTGATATCATTAATCACAAGAAATCCCCATGATTATTCTTGTGAACTTGCACAACCTGACAGTATAAAACGACTGATAAACTACTGTTCTCAGCTTGGAGAAACTGTTGCTGACATCAAAGGACTCAGGAGAAAAGACATGATTGTATCAACTGCTGTTTTAGCAGGCGCAGGAGCTGTATCCCCCATCATCACTACCGGTTCAATTCCAGAAGCGTTGTTATTTGGCACCCTTGGAGCAGGAATAGGACTCCTAGTTGGAGCAAGACATTCGAAACTGACCTATTCTCTAAGACTTGAACGCGCTAAGGCGATTCAATGCTACGACAGAATAGGACACACCATAGAGTTTGGTCAACCGGCACTCCTACAGATGAAAAACCATTTGCTGAACTATAAATACATGGAACAGTATAAAGAAGAAACCCGCGAAAGGCACAACTTACCAATCGTTGATTGGGGCTCAATAGGCATTTGATTGAAAGTTTTTAGCATAACGCAACTATTACAGCAAATATTATATAGTCACAAGTTCAGATTTGTGTCTGGGCACCAAGATCGTGACGTGGCGTCTACGACGCTTTTGGGGGTTGAATCGTTCTTGCTCTGCCCTTTTTTTATCCTGAATAAAGTTCGTGGGCTTTTCCAGCTACAGCACCCGGAATCTCTTCCCAATCGTGGACTTTACGAACAGACAGGTTATAATCCCACATAGACTTAAACAGATTCTCCGCATAATCCAAACTGCCATCGTTGTATCTGTTAATTAAACCGATAAACGCGAGCAAATCCTTTGGGAAACACTTTCCACCAAACCCTCTGTCAGAGGATACCTTCATATGTTTCCCAACCCTGGCATCAGCGACAACAGCAGGCATCACATTTTCGTTCCAGTTAACAACCTGACCCTGTTCAGATACAGCACCAGCAACATCATGGAACAGATTACCCATAGTGATGTTCATTGCCAAACTAATGTTCGCGGCATACTTGACAAACTCAGCCTCCGTAGGGTTCATCCTGAATATTGGAACTTCCGGGAATCTATTTCTGTAAAGGTACATCAACTCTTTTAAGAACTCCTTGTCATCTGAGCCGAAAACAACCCTGTCCGGATTCAAAGCATCATCGATATAGTTGTCATCAGTCAAGAACTCAGGACTCATCGCCATTTTTAGGTGAGGATATTGTTCTTGGTAGTCTCGAGTTGTACCAGGAACAACTGTGGATTTGATTACAACTCCCAATTTAGAATCCTTTTTTTTAGCAGACTCGGCAATATGCTCCATGTTCTCATCCATTATGGTAAGGTCAATACAAAGTCCATTGAAATCTGCAGGGGTAGGAAGACCAACAAACAGAATGTCTGAACCACTAACCACATCCGTCAGACTCTTTCCTCCAGACCTATACTTATCGTACCAAAAAATATTTTGGTTTCTTGCGAAAATGTTTGCTGTTGCTTCGCCAACGCGACCATAACCTATGAATCCTAAGTTTGTCATCTTACCACCATTTCAAGAAATTCAAGAACAGATATAATAGTTAGGAATTTAGAATAAAGAATAAGGACTCGTCAGACACATCTCAAACGAGCTCGTCTTAATGCGCAGATATGGGCCCGGTCAGACTCGAACTGACGACCTTCTCGGTGTAAACGAGACGTTATAGCCACTAAACTACGGGCCCGCAGGACGTGAGATTCATTCTTGATTTTTAAATGTTCACACAACCAAAAGACAGAGAGCCGAAGGATTTTTAAGTAAAGGCCGAGCCGTAATCACACGACGGAAACCCCCGTTTCTGACGATATACAATGAAAATGCTTATAAAGCCGCAATTCCTAGATGGTATAGTAGCGACAGGGGCCACAGTGGCGACGACGACAGTAACTAACGCGCAGGACCAGACTCAGAAGCAGATTCTAGACCTGATTGTACACCAGGATGATGTCTCCTGGAAACAGATTATTTTCGAACTTATTGACACAGAGCAGATGGACCCCTGGGACATCGACATCTCACTAATCAGCCAGAAATTCAGGGACATGCTCCTAAAGCTTAAACAGATGGATTTTAGGATATCTGGCAAAGTTGTGGTTGCCTGCGCAGTATTACTTAAGATGAAGGCAGAGAAACTACACGCTGAGGAGCTTGCAGCCTTAGACCATCTGATACAGTCCGCTGAAGAGCCCGTGGACCTAGGATTTGGGGATTTAGACATGTTTGACCCGAATGTGCCCTTTACAGATGAAAGGCCCAAATTGGTTCCAAGAACCCCTCAACCTAGAAAAAGAAAAGTATCCGTTTACGATTTAGTCGAGGCTTTGGAAAAAGCGCTTGAGACACAACAAAAACGACCACCAAAGAGAAAAGCCCGAATTCTGGACAAGATTGACCCGCCTGACAGGGCATCGTTCAAAGACATAACACAGATTATCCGGGAAGTGTATGACCACATCCACAATCATTACGAAGGAGAAGGCAATAAACCAGGAAGTTTAGAGTTCTCCCACTTGTGCCGTTCAGAGGATAAAAGAGACAAGGTTTTGGCGTTTATACCACTGTTACACCTCGAGAACGCACTAAAGGTAGAGATGGAACAACCAGAGCACTTTGGCAATATCTCAATACATCTAAGAGACACCACCCCCCCTGACTTTACCAAGTTCAAGGAAGAAGCTTCTTAAATCAGATGGTAATCCCTAAATCATGGGAATTTACGCGCAAGTTACAACAAATATTCCCGCGCTTCCGAGAATCTACGCACACACTACAGGACTGAAAAATTTAGGACTGTTTGAGGGACCTTTGTTTGAAGAGTCAGCATTCAGACACGTTTTAAGACTTTACAGCGAGTACAAAGAAGCATTTAACACCCCCGATAGACACACCATTGCCTGCGTTTGGGGTTTTAACCCTAAAGACGAATTAGGAACAAAACCCCAGAGAATAGTAGATGTGGCAACATGGAGCGATATTAAGAACTGGCGAAAAGGTAACCCAACAATCGGCTGGGGAAACTTCGCCGAAGACAATTATGTCGAATCTGGCTCAGTAACCTGCTCAGACTTCTTGATAGCCTGCGCCATAGAAGAACAGCATAGGAGACTGACTCAATCAAAAAACCACTACATCCAAGGATTTGCTCCTGAACTACCCCCTGAGATTCTTGACAAGAACTTCATGACCTACACAATGGGCGGAATTTAGCCGAGAAGCTTTTAAAGACCCTATGTTTCGCGTTGGACATGCACATATACAGAACAGGAGTCAATGGCTCACCGAACATAGGATTATTTGGATACGCTACAGATAGCTTGCTGTTATTCGGTGAGCACCTGCCTGACAAACACATGGAATCTGTTGTCGAAAGCCTGGGAAACCCAGAGCTACACTTTGTCAGGATAGCAGGAACAAACATGCCCGGACTTTTCATGGTCGGAAACAGCGAAACTGTTCTTATACCGGGCATCACTTTCAAAGACGAAAAAAACACCTTGGACGAAATTGGTATTAAATACAAGGTTTTCGATACAGAACAGACCTGTTTGGGAAACAACATCGTCTGTAATGATAATGGTGCTATAATTAGCACAGACTTCACTAATGAAGAGTCCGAGAAAATCTCTGAACTTCTCGGGGTTCCTGTTGAGCAGATGGATATCGCCGGACTAAAAACCCCCGGAGCGTTCATCGTTCTGAACGGAAAATGGGGAATTATCCACAGGGACGCAACTGATGAAGAGATAGACAGAATTGAGAAACTCCTAAAAGTTGAACTTAGTCCCGCAACAACCAACATGGGAACACCCTATCTAAGGTCAGCAATTGTCAATAACTCACATGGATTTGTGATAGGCGAACAGACCTCAGGCCCAGAAGTGGTTCACATTGATGAATGCCTCGGTTATGGTGATGAGGAATGAAGGAAGAACTTTTCAAGGCCGAGATGATAAACCATAGGCTAAACGAGATTGAACGCCAACTTCGAGATTTAGAAGGAAGCGCTCGAGACATTCAGAACCTAAAAGGAGCGCTCGACGAATGGGACATGGTCCCTGCAGGTGAAGAGATGCTTGCTCCATTGGCAAGAGGAATTTTCGTCCCTGCAGTCAGCACTGCCATTAAACAGGTCAAGGTCAATGTTGGCCAGGGGCTCGTTGTTGACAAAACAGTAGATGAGGTCAAGGATATGCTGGATTCCCAATTACAGGAATTACACTCGACCGCTTCAGAATTACAATCAGAGTTCGAAGAAGGACTGCAAGAACTGCAGAAGATGGAGACTGAGTAAAATGTTTGGCTTCCTCAAAGACAAGCTGAAGAAGGCTGTTAAGAAGTTCTCGAAGGATGCTGAGGAAGAGGTCAAGGAAGAGAAGGTTGATGATTCTAAAGCGATAGAACAGGCTAAACATGAAGAAAAGAAGATTGTCAAACCTGTGAAAAAACCCATCACGAAGAAAGAACCTCCCAAACCTAAGACGGTCGAGAAAAAACCAACTCCGAAAAAGAAAGAAAAGAAGCCCGTTACTAAAGAAAAAACAACACCTTCACCTGATGAAAAAAAGAAGCCTGAGGTTAAGAAAACGCCCTCCGAGAAAAAGGAAGAATCAGAAACTAAACCTCAAAAAGAAGAGAAAAAATCATTCTTAGGAAAACTGTTTGGGAAGAAAGATGAAAAGTCTCCTGAACCAGAACAGACTGAAGAACTGGATTACGAAGATATCGAAGAAGAGCTCGAAGAGAGCGAGATTGAAGACGAGTTCCGGGGCGAATCCCCTGAAGATTTGGATGAAGAGCTTGATGCAGAAGAAGAGGAAGAATCATCAGGATTCTTCGGCAAGCTTAAAGATACATTCACAAAGAAAACTCTCTCGGAAGAAAAGTTCGACGAACTGTTCTGGGAACTTGAAGTCACTTTACTCGAGAACAATGTTGCCGTTGAAGTCATCGAGAAAATCAAGGATGACCTTAGAACCGAACTGACCTCAGGAAAGGTTAACAGGATGGGAATTGAAGACATGATTCTTAATCGTTTGAGACAGTCTGTCGAAGAACTGTTTGATGTTGAAACATTTGACTTGTTGAAAAAAATCGAGAGTTCAGAAAAACCCTACAAAATCTGTGTTATTGGAGTGAACGGTTCTGGAAAGACCACAACACTCGCAAAACTAGTTCATCTTTTCCAGAAAAACAAACTCTCAGTTGTTGTTGCTGCGTCAGACACATTCAGAGCTGCTGCAATCGACCAGCTCAAGGAGCACACAGACAAGCTTGGCGTCAAACTGATTAGTCAGGGATACGAGGCAGACCCTGCAGCCGTTGCGTACGACGCAATCGAGCACGCCAAGGCGCGCAATATTGATGTTGTTCTAATCGACACAGCCGGAAGGTTACACTCCAACACGAACCTGATGGCTGAACTCGAGAAAGTGGTTCGTGTTTCAAAGCCCGATTTGAAATTATTCGTTGGCGAGTCAATCACTGGTAACGACTGCGTTGAGCAGGCTAAGACCTTCGACAAGCTTGTAGGAATTGATGCTTTGATTCTGTCGAAGGCCGACATTGATGACAAGGGCGGTGCTGCCTTGTCAGTCAGTTATGTTACCGGTAAGCCGATTATTTACATCGGAACAGGTCAGAAATACGACGACCTGGAAGAGTTCAACAAGAAAAAAATAATCAAGGCTTTGGGGCTTTGAGTAGTTCAACACTTTCTAGGGATTCGGCAGGAATTCTTTTACTAACATCAAGAAGCTCTATCCCAAGAAGTTCTCCAGACTTATCAAAATCCATGATTGTGTTGTCATCTATTTTCTTGTTACTTCGAAACTCTCCCTTACGAAACTCTATGTACACAGCGTCCGCTTCTTTGTCGTGATGAATTTCCATATTTACACCCAGTATACAGTTATTACCCTTAAATTTGTTTTTGTCTTTTCAACAGGGATCTCAACAATACCATTTCTAACTCTTTTTCTGTAATAGTATTTCCTGCTAGATTTTTGTATACTATCAGGAGATTGTATAGCAAAAACAACCTCTTCTTTCAGAATTTTCCGTTTCTTCATTCTGAATAAAGCATGTGAAGTGAAAACCACTCTCATGCTGAATAGTTCTTACAAGAAAATAAAACAGAAGTTATTCAAAACTTGGAAAGTATTCGAGTTAAGCAGAAATAACTTTACTCAACCTTTTCCATTTGGCCGAACTTTCCTGAACTGACTGAGATTTTGCCCTGGAACTCGTTGGCCCAACCCTTAGTAATCTTGATTGTGTCACCAACATTGTACTTCTCGATATCTTCGTTCCAGAGTGTTACAGTCACTTTTCCAGAATCATCTTCACAGACACAATCACAAACTTTCAACTGACCGTCACGAACGTCACGGACATCATCTTTGGAAACAACTTTGACTATGAGCTCATCAACAGCTCCCCTGTTCTGTACTTCAGCAGCTTTCATACTTAAACAAAAAGTAGGTAAGTTATAAGCGTTTTGGCTAATTTCCGGTTTCAAACCGGTTTAGACTAATTGGCATCTCCACTGAATAGGACAGGATACTCTTCCAGAGAGTTCTCACGAACATACTGGCCCAGCACATTGTACTGGTGACTCAAAGCTCCTCCGATGTCAAAGAACGATTCGGCAACAACAGGGGGCATGTGTGTAACAGAGTAAAGCGCACCAAGACTGATGTCATCATCCTTATCGATAATCGTTACTTTAGTACCGTGAAGCTGAGGCGCTCTCAGAGTTATTGGAAATGTACCCCTAACATACCTGATAGCGACGGGTTTGTCCAAGGGAACCGGTTCTATCCACTCACTGTTGAGTTCTACTTTGTTGTAAACAGAGTACCTGAATAAATCGTACATTGCACCGAGTATCTCAACAGCCGATATGAACAGAGGAGAGTTAAAACAGGCAAGTCTATAGTGTTCTATCTGTTCTGGAGACATCCCCGGGAATGCTTCAGACAGTTCACCCGCCTCTGAAGTCTGATACTTTCTCATAGTAAACTGGGAGTCCCTAAGAAATTTGTACACTTTCTCAAGGTGCTCAGGATGACTATCCAGAACATCCCTTGACATAGCCGCAACCTCGCCAAGGTTGAAAATCCCCTCTTGCGTCACTATTCTAGGCTCTCTGACGTTGAGAGCAAGGGATGCCGGATTGCTTACAACCCTAACAAGGTCATCAACAGAGTTCAAATCCTTGGTTTCTATCTCTTCCACACCATGAGGACTAGCATAACCATTTATAGACATTACCCAACATTCTGGTCATTATCTCCAAAACATTCTTAAGGAATAGCAGGACGACAACATTATGAAAATGCAACTCGCAAAAGGAGTAAGGGACTTTCCGCCCGAAGAAAAGATTCCTCGTCAGGAGCTTGTAGATAGTCTTAGGAAGGTTTTCGAGACATACGGGTTTGTTCCTCTTGAGACCCCTTCTATTGAAAGGTTGGAGACTTTTCAGGCAAAAGGAGGTGCAGGCGAGGAAGCTGACGTAGTTAAGGAGACATTCAGGTTCAAGGACCAAGGAGACAGAGAGCTTGGCCTGAGATTCGACTTGACAGTCCCTCTTGCGAGATATGTTGCTATGAACCAGGCCATCAGAATGCCCTTCAAGAGGTACGAGATTGGTCGCGTCTATAGAGACGGCCCAATTAAGACAGGCCGATACAGAGAGTTCTGGCAGTGTGATATTGATACTATCGGCTGTAAAGACATGATTGCTGAAGCAGAACTTTTGACAATCGCTGAGAAATCATTTAAAAATTTCAACTTAGATGTGAGAATTCTCGTCAATAACAGAAAGCTTTTGACAGCCTTAGTTGAAAAGGCAGGAATTCCTGCCGATAAGGTCGAGGATGCTATTATTGGCGTGGACAAACTCGACAAGCTAGGGCCTGACGGGGTCAGGAAAGACCTTGTCGAGCGCGGGTTCAGCGAGGAACAAGTCAACAGTCTGCTTGAATACCTCGCTGTCGAAGGTTCAAACAGTGAGAAACTGAACAGAATGGCAGAACTGGTCGGGGAGAACGAGGGCTTGGCCGAGTTAAGAGAACTGTTCAGTTTGGTTCAGTTTGAGAATGTTATTTTCATGCCTACCCTGGCCAGAGGCCTCGCCTATTACACAGGTACTGTTTGGGAGGTATTCAGCAAGGACGAGAGTTTGAACTTCTCCCTTGCAGGTGGTGGCCGTTACGACAACATGATCGGTGAGTTCTCAGGCAACAAAGAGGTTCCTGCTGTGGGAATGGCTTTTGGATTGGAACCAATCTTGGAAACACTGAGAATTCAGCAAAAACTGAACGAACGTTCAGCAATCGCGAAGGCCTACGTTATTCCCATCGGGAAACTTAATGAGGCCTTCGTC
Source organism: uncultured Methanosarcinales archaeon (assembly GCA_964589765.1). GTDB lineage: Archaea > Nanobdellota > Nanobdellia > Woesearchaeales > UBA525 > UBA525. The sequence goes on along the minus strand of CAZPUM010000015.1, from coordinate 17,138 downwards.
ATAGCAAACCTAATTCGCGATGCTGGAATCTCAACCGATATCGATTTGCTGGGCAGAGGCCCAGGTAAGAACTTCCAGTATGTTGACAAAGCAGGAATACCTTACGCAGTTATTATTGGTGACAAAGAGGTCAGTGAGAGTAAGGTCACCTTGAAAAATATGGGTTCTGGCGATGAAAAAATGGTCTCTGTTGAAGAGGCAATAAGAATTCTGAAAGAGTAACCTCTTTAAATGGTTACTAACGGGTTATTTTTATGTCAAGTCTTTTTGTTGCATTCCTGGCAGTCATGAACCCCATTGCGCTCTATCTTTATCTTGAACCAGTTGAGAGAGCACTAAAACGAAAGCAGTTCCTTTATGTTCTTCTGAAAGCCTGTCTAATCTCATTTTTCATTTACATTTTCTTTGCATTCACAGGAACTTTCATTTTTGAAGATATCCTGATGGTTAATTATGAGTCCTTTAGAATTTTTGGAGGAACAATTGTTTTCGGAATATCCTGGATATTTATCATCAAAGGCGAGAAGGCCCTAATCCACATCAAGGAAAACCTGGATGATATTGCCAATGAGATAGCACTTCCATTCATGGTTGGTGCTGCGAGCATCTCTCTCGCCATATTGATTGGGAACAATTACACCGCGCCAATAACAGTGCTGATGATATTTGGAGTTCTAGCTGCTTGTTATGTTACAATAGTTGGGCTTCAAATGATTAGACGGTCCATATCAAGAAAAGAACTCAAGGATGCTTTCGATAAAAACATGCACATCCTTTTGAGATTGAACGGCTTCCTAATGGGTACCTTCGGTGTAGACATGATAGCTACTGGCGTAAACAATATGTTTCTTGTTACATAGACAGGAACTTCATCATTTCAAAGATTAGGAATGCTGGCCACAACAGAGCCTTTATTACACCCCAGACTCCCATCCAGAACCCCGTGGCCGTCAAGATGTAATAGACCGCTGCGCCCATAAATCCCAAACCATAAATGCAACTTGATGTGCCACCGCACATGTTTGTGTTACAGTTTATATTGCACGATTCCTTTTTAGATTTCTTTGCCATGAAACCCACCGAGAATAGGTAGTATAAAAACTTATTTTTGCCTGCCCCGAACCATTGAAGTAATCCAGTCTCTTGGCAGAATTCTCGTAAGAAAAACCAAAAACCTGTTTGAAAAACCATGAACAGCGACAGACTTACCCTTCAGCATTGCTTTGTATCCAAACTCAGCCACCTCAGCAGAAGTAGGGGCATCACTGAACTGTTTCATACCCGCAACTTTCTGAAAGCCACTGATAGTTTTTCCAGGACATACTGTTGTAACTGTAACCTTGTGCTCTTTCGCAGTGTTATTGATAGCTTCAGAAAAACTGAGAACAAACGCTTTTGTAGCGAAGTAGACAGGCATCATAGGTCCTGGAAAGAACGAAGCAACAGAACCAAGATTCATTATCTTTCCTGATTTTCTATTCTGCATCTCAGGAAGGTACAATTTACAGAACTGAGTTAATGATGTAATATTCAAGTCAATCATTCTCTGCTGAGTTTCCCAATCACAATCTTCAAACCTGGAGACATCACCAAAACCTGCGTTGTTTATCAAATAGTCAATCCTTATTTTCTTTTTTGCTACCTGATTATACACTTCCTGTGCGGAGTCTTTCTTTGATAGGTCCTTCTGGATGTTCAAAACCTTTATTTTGTGTTTCGATGCCAGTTCACCCCCCAATTCGTCAAGAGCTTTCTTGTTTCTCGCAACAAGAACCAAATTACCTCCATGAGACGCGTGAATTTTTGCGAGTTCCAAGCCTATTCCACTTGACGCTCCTGTGATTAATGCAGTTGCCATTCTAAAACTCAGATTGCCCGTTTAATAATTGTTCCTGTATAATACTTAAATATATAATAGACCTTATTTTACCATAACGAGGGTGAATTATGATACACGAAGAAAGAGAAAAACTATCTGAGAAAACACTTAACATGAAGAGAGCCATCGACTCTCTTAAAGAAGAGTTAGAGGCTGTAGAGTGGTACAATCAAAGAGCAGATGCTTGTACAGACGAAGAGCTAAAGAAAATCCTTCTCCATAACGCTAAGGAAGAAAAGGAGCACGCAGCCATGCTATTGGCCTGGATGAGACAGAACGACAAAGAACTGGCTCATGAGCTTGAGGAGTATCTTTTTACTGATGAGAAAGATATCGCAGGGCAGGAACATAAACACTGATTTTTTTAATACTCTTTTTAAATATGAGACGCTTTCCTTATGAAAAGGAGGGGAAAACAATGACATTACTAAATCCACCACCACTAATTTTACCTCAGAGACACGAAATATTGCCACCAAGGCATTACGTACCTCCACCCGCACAGTTGCCTAGACCCTACGATACACAACAGGTCAACCCGAATGGAGGAAGTTGTAACCCGTACAATTTCAATGATGGAAAAAATGGTCTTCCACCAAGGTTAGTAGAACCTTTATTCCTTCCTGAAACCAAACCTGTAATTGAACCAAAATTATTAGAATTACCACGAAAACCTGCTCTGGGCCTAATTGAACAAGAACCTTTACTTGATGTCTATTCAATCATACAGAGAAAGAGACGTGAATTATAGACTCTAAAAAAAGGCATCTTATTTGCACTAAGAAGAAGGGTAGTTGCTTGTGGGTTCAAAAACGCAAGAAATTATATGAATGCCAAGGAGTTTCTGTCTCGCATAAAATCTCTGCCGATTGACAAACATCTGGTTTCTCACTGGACATTTAGGAATACACTTTAAAACCGACTGAGATTCTCGAAGAGCACAATTTAGAGACCTTGAATTAATTTCCATATTAACAAAAATGAAAGATCCTATACAATTCCAGACAAAGGATTACCCCAGTAAGGAGATTCTAGATAATCTACACCCTTTTGTCAAAGAGTGGTTTACAAGCAAGTTCAGAGACTTCAGTCCACCACAAAAATATGCCATAAGAAACATCCAGCTTGGAATCAACTCACTGATTAGTAGTCCGACCGGAAGCGGGAAATGTGTAACTCCAGACACCCCCATTTTAGTCTCAGAAAAAGGAAAAGTCAAGATAGTAACAGGACAACAACTGATTGACAAAACACAAAACACCCCTTTAATAGCCAGATTCGATAAAACAGGCAAGTTACATTACATCGATGGATTAGAAAGTTTCTCTTTCAACGGACATTTCACAGAAAACCAGCAAGCCATGGTTTTCCACGAAGACTACAAAGGAAATGTCATTAGAATAAAGACAAGTTACGGACGAGAAGTTACTGTCAGCCCAGAACATCCCCTACTGGTTGAAAGAAATGAAAATAAAGTCTGGATACCCGCCCGAGAACTAAAAATAGGAGAAAGAATAGGCGTTCCACGCAGAATAGACCTTCCTGAACTGAAGATAAAATTGCCGTGGCGAGAAGCAATACTTGATGTAAAAAACAAAGCAAAGTATGTTGTGGATTTTGAAGAGTATTGCCGATTGAAGACCATAACTCAGAATTTCAAATCATTTAACCCTCAAAAAGAGGATTATTACAAATTTCAACTCTTGACAGGCAAATCCATGAAAGACATTGCCACAGAAACAGGCATGGGTCTGACCACAATTCACAGAATCTTCAGAAAAAAAACTTTGTACGGCAGAGAAAAAATACATGAAATTTTCAAGCAGATAAGAAAAAATAAATTTCAAAAAAATGAAATAATCGCACAAGGTAACGATGGAAAAATCACAAGGTTTTCTTTCCCTAAGTATGTGAATGAAGCAGTCGCCAGATGGACAGCTTTTGTGACGGCAGAAGGTTTCATAGGAGAGTATCCACACGGACAAGTAATAGCAGTATGCCAAAAAAACAAAAAAGGACTGCTGAAACAATTCCACAGAGATACTAAAAACCTGTTCGGATTGACATTTACTCAAAAAACAGACAAGGATTTTATTCTTCACGCAACATATGCTGCGCGTTTCATATCAAAACTCTTAGGAATAAAGTCGGGAAAAGGTAGATACGTGAATCTTCCTGATTGGCTTCTTAATAGCACTAAAAGGTGTAAACACGAATTCGTAAGAGTATTCTTTTCTCTTGAAGCCGAAGCTAAAGAAAATGAAGTCAGACTTACACAGGCATCCAGACAGAAAATAGAGGTTCTGAATTATGTTCTGATGTCTTTCAATATTTTTTGTTCCATTGGCAGAACAGAAAAATTCGCTTCAAACACAAAAGAAAAAATCAAAAGAACTTACCACACAATAACAATAAGAGGTATTGAAAACCTAAAAAAATTTATCACATTTTCCTTTGAACATTCTGCACAAAACAAAATTTCCAAACACTGCAAAAGCAAACCATCAGGCAAAACCATAGGAAAACATTATTTTGACTATCAAAAAATAGGAAGTCTATCAAAAAACTACAAAACAAGAAGAGACTTTGAGAAAGATCTTGGTTCAGTTTACGAAGTAGTAAGACGCACAGGCACCATAACTGAAGATGCAATGCGCAAAGTCATACCAAGAGCTCTGGAATTTGGCAACCAAACACTTCTACTTGAACTTGAAGAGAAAACATCAGCCAATCTTATGTGGCTTCAAATCACCAACTTAGAGACCAAGCACTATGAAGGTAAATTGGTTGACCTCAGCGTTCCAGGGCTTGAGAATTTCGTAGGGGGATTTGGCGGTTTGTATCTTCACAACACATTATCAGCCTTCTTAGCAATCATAAACCATCTTGTAGACCAAGCGGACAAAGGCATTCTGGAAAACAGAGTATACGCAGTTTACATCAGCCCCCTAAAAGCCCTGGCAAACGACATCAACAGAAACCTTACAGAACCGTTGAAAGAGATTTCTGAAATCGCAAAGAAATACAACAGAAAACTGAAAATTAAGGTAGGAACCAGAACTGGGGACACAACACCAAGCCAAAAGGCAAGTATGCTGAAAAACCCTCCCCACATCATCATCACAACACCAGAAAGTTTCGCAATCATGTTGACAACAATGAAGTTCAGCGAGATGATCAGGTCGGCCAACTACATGATTCTGGACGAAATCCACTCCTTGGCCGAGAACAAGAGAGGAGTCCACCTTTCACTCAGCATGGAACGTTTGGCAAGGTACTGTAAATTCACAAGAATAGGCCTTTCAGCAACAGTAGCTCCTCTGGAAGAAGTAGCAAAGTTCCTGGTTGGCATGGAGGACCCTGACAAACAACAGTTTAGGCCATGCCAAATAATTGATATCAATCGGATTGAGAAAGGAAAGTACACGAAGCGATTAGACCTCAAAGTGGTCAGTCCCGTCAAGGACGTGATGAACGCTTCTCACAACCAGATGCAAGAAGGGATGTACAACATGATTCATGACATGATACAGAATCATAGGAGTACACTGATTTTTACAAATACCCGCGCAGCCACTGAAAGAGTGGTTCATCAACTAAAGGAAAGATATCCAAAAAATTACGCCAACATCCTGGATGTTGATGAAGAACAGGATATTCTTACGAAAGCCGAAGGAAAAGACCACGAACACCTGGCAGAAGAAGCAGAACTCAACACCCTACCTATTAATGAAAGACCCGCGCTGAAAGAAAAATCACTCATAGGCGCGCACCACGGTTCACTGGCAAGAAAACACCGCTTGAAAATTGAGGATATGTTAAAAGCTGGACAGCTTAGATGTGTAGTCTGCTCGACAAGTCTGGAACTGGGAATCGACATAGGGTACATAGACTTGGTTATTTTATTGGGAAGCCCCAAGTCTGTCGCCAGAGCGTTACAAAGAATCGGACGCTCAGGACATAAACTTCACGCAGAGGCTAAAGGAAGGATTATTGTTCTTGACCGTGATGACTTGGTCGAGTGTAGCATACTTTTGAAATCTGCAATGGATAAAAAAATCGACAGAATAGATATCCCATTCAATGCTCTTGACGTCCTGGCACAACAAATATACGGACTTGCTATTGAAGAGGTCCAGGATGTTGAAAGTGCTTTCATATCCATAAGAAAAGCGTATCCTTACCACCAATTATCAAGAGATGACTTCATTTCCGTCATGAATTACCTGTCAGGTAAACACACAGAGTTAGAGAAAAGAAGCATCTACTCCAAGATATGGTGGGATGAAGACGAAGGAAAGTTCGGCAAACGAGGAAAACTTGCCAGATTAATCTACATGACAAACGTAGGAACAATTCCTGACGAAACAGCAATAAAAGTAAAGATTCAAGACGCAATCATAGGCACAGTAACCGAAGATTTTGCCGAACGATTGAAGCCAGGAGATGTATTTGTTCTTGGTGGAGAGCCTTACGAATTCAGATTCAGCAGAGGAATGACCGTACAAGTCAGAACAAGCGCAGGCAAACTGCCAACAGTTCCTTCATGGATTAGCGAGATGCTCCCACTTAACTATGACTTAGCATCTGAAATCCAAAAATTCCGAAAATATGTGTGGCAGATGCTGAATCACGGTAAAAACAAAGAAGAGATTATTGAGTGGCTAACTGAATATCTCTACAACGACGAAAAATCTGTTGAGAGCATTTACCAGTATTTCTATGAACAGCACAACTTCAGTGAAATCCCTCACGAAGGAAGATTGGTTATTGAACACTTCAGGGATGGCAATAAGAGATATGTTTTTGTTCACACTTTGTATGGGCGACGAACAAATGACGTTCTTTCCAGAGCGATGGCATATGTTAATGGCAAGTTGACAGGAAGGGATGTTGAAATCGGAATAACAGATAATGGGTTTTACCTGAAAAGCACAATGCCCATACAGGCACACAGAGCGCTAAAACTCATCCAGCCTGATGAACTTTACCAATTAATGGACCTTGCGTTGGACAAAAGCGAAGTCCTGAAAAGAAGGTTCAGGCACTGTGCTGCAAGAGCACTGATGATTCTCAGAAACTACAAGGGCGAGTCAAAATCTGTTGGGAAACAACAGATGTCTTCGCACCTAATTATGTCGGCCTTGAAAAGAATCGATATTAACTTCCCAATCCTAAAAGAGGCCCGCAGGGAAATTCTTGAAGACCTTATGGATATAAAACACGCACACGAAGTCATTACTAAAATTCAGAAAAACAATATCACAATTAAGGAAGAGACAACAGAAATACCAAGTCCATTCGCGTTCAATCTAGTAATGCAGGGTTACACTGACTTATTGAAAATGGAAGACAGAGTTGAATTCGTAAGGCGTTTACACAAAATGGTTCTGGCAGAGATTGAAGGCAAGCCCAAAGAACAAACAGAGGTTTTGCCAAAGCCAGAGTTCACATATGAAAGACTCTGGGATAAACAGAGAGAAGAAGAGAGACTTAAAGAGTCAGATTTCAAGGCTTATCTTAAGCTTAAACTTTCAAAAGCAGCAAGAAAAGAAAAATTACAACCAGAATATATTTTCGAACTAAACAGAATAATCGATGAAGAGCAGGGAAGCTATCCTGGGAAATTCAAAGAGTGGCTGAGACATTTTCTGGTAGGAACCATACCAAAATATTGGCCCGACGATTTAGTGAAGTATCTCAAGGAAAAAGAAGATACGCTAAAGTAACCAAAAACTTTTATATTCGAATTAGTGGGCCAGATTATGCAGGATATAATTCTACTGACAGACCGGAGTTCCTGCGAACTTGCTGAACGAATTTTCGACCGACTTAGAAACGAGTACAATGACAATAGATGGGATTTAGCCACAGTAGAGTACACACAGTTTGCAAACAGGGAGTTTAAGCCTAAAATTCCCCGAACAATCAGACACATGGATGTTTTCTATCTTCATGATTTCAACGAACCTGACGTGAATTCAGGCCTTATCAAACTGATGCTAACCTTGGACGCAGTTAGCAGAGCAGACGTCACCAGTACAACACTTGTTCTTCCCTTCATACCCTACGGCAGGCAAGACAGGAAGGATGACAGCAGAGTTCCAATCAGCGCCAGAATGGTTGCCAACATGATAGAGCTGTACCCAACAGTTCAGAGAATCCAAACCCTTGATATGCATAGCAAACAAGCACAAGGTTTCTACAAGATTCCTGTGGACGACCTGTACGGCAGAATTGTTTTTTCACAAAGATTCAGAGAGCAATACATGGGAAGATTCCAAGACCTTATTGTATACAGTCCAGATACAGGAGGTCTTAAACGGGCGAGGAACTTTGCAGAAAGTATCGACTCCCTGGTTGATTGTTTTGAGACCAACAAAGAACGACCTAGCGACAACCAGGTTAAAATCGTCAGGTTCTATGGAGACCCTAAAAATAGAGATGTAGTGATTTTTGACGACATGATAGACACAGGAGGAAGCATGATTGAAGTCGGGAAGGCCGCACTTTCCCGCGGGGCTAATTCAGTCACAGCAGTGGCAAGCCACGGTCTTTTCAGCACAAAAAATGGCCAGCCTCCCGCGGAACAATTGTTCAGAGAATCAGGCATGAAAGTTATTGTTACAGAGAGCGTACAGCGCTCAGACGTTTATAAAAAAGAGAATAAAGACTGGCTGGAAATTGTGCCCTTAGACCATCTTTTTGCCATAACAATGCATGAGTCAAGCATAGGGGGCGGGAGCATAAGCAAACTTTTCAAGGAAGGTATGACTCATGGTCTTTATCAAGCCTGACAAGAGTTAGGAATTGGAACTTAACAACAAAGTGCGTTCTGGCATAAGCCTTATATATCCCCATCGTGAAATCCCACCAATGTTCGAAGACGAGCCATTTGAATCAGAGGACCACGAGCAAAACGTGTATGGTGCTCAGGCTAGAGAACGCCTCGAAGAGAACGACGAAATCAGTCCTGAGGAAGAGGCCTTCATGGAAGGCTATGAATCAGATTACGACGAAGATGAGTCGGAGGACGATGAGGCATATGAGGCAGCTTTTGAAGAAGAGGAAGATTAGACCCCTGCCCTCATACAGCCATGCCTGTCACGTGTAGCTATCCACTTTTAAAGCAGACTTTCTGACGACCTTTCTGAAACCTCTTGTTTAAGTTTTTCAACCATCTCTTCCACAGGTTTCTCTCCACAAATCTTGTTTTCACGCGTTCGTACATTTACAGTCAGGGCATCAACCTCTCTGTCTCCAACAACAAAGATATAGTTTACTCTGTCAAGCTCAGCTTCTCGAATTTTTTTGTTAGTGGTCAAAGCCCTGTCATCAAGTGTTGCTCTCAATCCTGCTTTCTTTAAATTTTCAACAACAATGGCAGAGTGAGCTGTGTGTCTGTCAGCTATGGGCAGAACCCTGACCTGTTCTGGACTAAGCCATAGAGGGAATTTTCCTGCAAAGTGCTCAACCATGACAGCGAAAAATCTTTCCAAGCTACCCAGAATTGCCCTGTGAATCATAACAGGCCTGTGTTTTACACCATCACTACCCTCATATGTGAGGTCAAACCTCTCAGGCAGTTGGAAGTCCAGCTGTATCGTCGCGCACTGATGACTCCTGCCAATGGCATCACGCACATGGACATCTATCTTTGGACCGTAGAACGCTCCATCCCCCTCATTGATGCGATATCTAAGTTCTAACTCTTTGAGAACATTAGCAAGAGCAAGTTCCGCCTGTTCCCATTGTTCTATCTCGCCCATAAACTTCTCAGGCCTCGTGGATAGTTCTAGAGTGTACTCCATCTTGAACACATCAACATAGATGTAGTTCATGAACTCCATCAGTGCCTTCAATTCATCAGTAAGCTGGTCCATAGTACAAAATATGTGGCTGTCATCCTGACTGAACTTCCTTACTCTGGTCAAGCCCGAAAGTGTTCCTGATAACTCATTCCTGTGTAGAGGTGCAAAGTCAGCGATCTTTATAGGCAGGTCTCTATAGCTTTTCGTGTCGTTAGCATACATCAAACAGTGGCCCGGGCAGTTCATAGGTTTCAGACTCTGAATTCTGCCTTCTACCTCAACCATGAACATATTCTCCTTGTAATGTTCCCAGTGCCCAGACTTCTCCCAAAGAGACTTGTCGTATAATAAAGGAGTCACAACCTCATCGTACCCTCTTTTTTGGTACTCCTCACGCATCAACTTTAAGAGTTCATTGTAGACTACGGCACCCTTAGGAAGGAAAAATGGCGAACCGGGACTAACCTCGTGGAACATCATTAGGCCAAGTTCTTTACCAATCTTTCTGTGGTCCCTTTTTTTTGCTTCTTCGAGGAACTCCAAGTAATCACTTAGCTCTTTCTTTGTTGCGAAGCACAACCCGTATATTCTTGTCAACTGGACATTGTCCGAGTCTCCCCTCCAGTAAGCCTGGGCAGTCTTTGTTATCTTAAAGGCTTCAGCAAACTTTGTGTTAGGTATGTGCGGTCCACGGCAAAGATCGAAAAACTCTCCCTGGGAATATTTTGACAACTCACCATCAGAGAACTCTTCTATAAGCTCATGTTTGTACTGATTGTCAGGGTAGTCTTTTTTTGCTTCATCAGGATTTTTGTACTCATGTCTTTCACAACTGAGTTTTTCCTTGACAATCTTTTTCATCTCAGATTCTATCTTGGGCAAATCTTCGTCGTTAATGTCAAGGTTATCAAAGTCATAAAAGAACCCATTCTCAATTACAGGCCCTATAGTCGGTTTTGCATCAGGATACAGTCTAAGAACCGCCTGAGCAAGTATGTGTGCACAACTGTGTCTGAGAACTTCCAAACCTTTTTCATCTTTGGTAGTGAGAAGCGTAAGATTTGTATCTTCCGTCAATGGACGGGTTGAGTCAATCAACTTTTCATTGGCCTCAGCAGCAACAGTGTTTCTTGAAAGACCGTCGCTTATGCTTTTAGCAATCTCAAAAGGTGTTGTTCCTCTCTGGAACTGTTTTTCGCTTCCATCCGGAAAGCGCACGTTAATCTCTGACATACTATTCCTCCTGCCGACCTACAAATGCCGACACATGTTTATAATCAGGCCCAACACTACAGTTAAAAAGGTTTTGATGGGCAACCTTCTTAAAGGGGTGCCTGTTCGCAAAACATGAGGGGTGAACCTTAGATTCGCTTCTTGGACGATATTTATGGCAGATGAAGAAAAGCAAACTCCTGAGGAGCAGACACCTGCTCCTGAGCCAGCACCAGAGCCAGAGACTCCTGCTGAAACGCCTGAACCACAGGCATCAGAAGCACCTGATGTTCCAACCTCTGAAGTTTCAGAGAACAAGCCAAACACATCTGGCGTTGTTGAATCAGGTAATACCATCAAAGTTCACTACAAAGGCACCCTTGAAGGAGGGGAAGTTTTTGACAGCTCCGAGGGCAAAGACCCACTAGAGTTTAAAGTCGGACAAAACATGGTAATCAAAGGGTTTGACGCGGCTGTTGTGGGCATGAAGACTGGCGAGAAGAAGAGTATTACAATCCAGCCGGCAGATGCTTACGGAGAGCCACAGCCTGACCTGAACCAGAAGGTTCCAAAGGAGGCCTTTGGAGATATCAAGGACCAGCTCGAGGTAGGAATGCAACTGGCATTAAACCACCCTCAGGCCCCAGGACCCATTCCTGTAAAAGTCACCAAGATTGAGGATGACGGGGTCACAATCGATATGAACCACCCACTTGCTGGCAAGACGCTCAGTTTCGATATCGAAGTTGTTGATATCAACTAGATTTTTTTTTCTTAATTTTTTTTGTCTCTGCCACATAGTCGAAACCAAGCAGAGTCACGAAAACATTCAGTATTAGAGGACCTAGCAAGAATCCTACAACTCCCATGCTTAAGAGTCCTCCAAGCACTCCTGCAATCACAAGAACTGGATGAATAGTACTTCTTGCGCTGACCAAAAGAGGCCTTAACACATAATCTATGTACATCTGAGCTCCCGCTGAAAGGACCAGAAGCGCAATACCCGCAACCCAGTTTACCTGCCACATTATGTAAATGCTAGCAGGTATATAAACAAAAGAGGCGCCCACAAATGGCAGGATGCCCAATATTATCGCTAGAAAAGCCCAGAAAATCGGGTTTGGAAGTTTGAATAACAAAAATAGTATTCCTACCGCCATACCAACAAAAAGACTGGTCACAATATGCCCGTATATTAGAGCCCGGGTCCCAGTTATTAACTCATCCCTCAGTTTGTTTTTCTGATGGGGTTGAACAGGAATAAGCTCAACAGCCGAATTAAACCATTTTCTACCGTCAATAAAAGAGTAGTACATCACAAAGAACAGAATAAAAAGTCCTATGATAAACATTCCTGTGCTTGTAATTATGCTTGGAATCGCACCTTTGACAGTGTTTCTGAAATCCCCAAGCAAATCTACAATTTCTGACGAGAAATCAACACCTGTAATCTCATTCATCTCATGAATCATTCTGTTTTCCTGAATAATTCCTGTTGCTTGTATGGACTGGTATGCGTTTGAGGCTTGAGTAATCACTTCTCCTGCAACATATATTCCAGGAATAATAATCAAAATCAAGGTCAGAACGATAACTAAAGAGGCTGACAACCAGCCGGGTAGCTTCTTGTCAAAAAATCTGAACACAGGGAAAAAAACATACCCAAACAAAGCCCCCATTATTAGATAGGATAAAAACGGCGATATCAATAGATAACTCAAATACCCAAAAATTACTATCAATGCATACAGAGCCACAATTGTGTGCTTTGCCATAACAATTCTTTAGCACACCTGTTTATAAATAATTTCTTAGATTGTTGAGTTCTCTTCAGGGAATGACGACAAACAGTTTATAAAGAGTCTGAGACTACCTCTTATGAATGGATGAGGATTTTGCGATTGTGAACGACTGCGGTCTCACAATCATAGGAACTATTTATCGCCCGAAGCCTCGAGGCAAATTCCCTCTTGTAATTATCGCGAACGACTTTTTTGATAATAAAGAGAGCCCTCATATCAAAGAGGCAGCAAGACTACTTCTTGAGAGCAATATCGCAGTGGTCAGATTCGATTTCACAAATGGATATGGAGAGAGCGAAGGACACGGCTCAGACACCACTATCAGCCAGAGAGCCCACGATTTAGAGTATGTATATGAGTATTGTAAAAGAAGAGCATACATCAACGAGAGCAAAATCAGTATCATGGGATTTGGATATGGAGCCATGTCCTCAGTTGTATTGGAGGGGTTCAAACATATCCTGAAAGCCCAAATTCTGATTAACACACCCCATGATGTCCATGCCAGCACTTGGACCCGATTTGACGACCGAAAGATGATGCATGTGCGACTGAAGAGATACTTTCACGTACCCCTCAACGGCAAAGAGGTCCGAGTAAACTACACTTTCTTTGAGGATGGTGAAAAGATAGATATGGCAAGGTGCTCCAGAAACCTTGATACGCCCACCCTTTTTGTCTATACAGACAGTCCTATTTTCTTACAGGAGAGCACAGAATGGCTTTCCAACAGGGTTCCTGCCAAGAAAGAGATACTTCATATGTCCGGTCTTGGCAATATTGACAGCAGAAAGGGCGTGAAGGCCATTGTTGATGGGTCCATTAAGTTCCTGAAGAAGCAAAAAGCTGCGTAGAATTTATAAATCAAACCGGGGTCGCGAGTGATACGCCTCCGTAGCTCAGCTGGTAGAGCGGCGGTTTTGTAAACCGCAGGTCGCGAGTTCAAATCTTGCCGGGGGCTTCCACTATTCTAATATACTTTTCAAAAATCCCTTCAATTATGACTGAGTATAACTTTGATGAAGGGGTTTCAGGCGTAAGAGCAGGCGACACAAGATGGATGTTTCTCCTTCACCGTTCAGACAGCAGAGCGATAGACCCTGAACATGGTGATTGGTGGACAGCGTTCCAAGCATCACAAACAGGAAGAAACATTAAAGAGATGTTGGGATTCACAGGCCACGGGTTTGAGGACTTTTTCTTCACAAACCTGTACAAGTATCTCCTTCCAAACGACAGAATGCCATCTGCTGATGAGTATCAGCGCTCGTTGGCAATTCTGGAAGAACAGATTGCTGATTTCCAGCCAAGAAAGATTCTGGCATCTGGAGCTATGGTACACAAACACCTGTTTGGCGATAACGATTTTTCTGAAAAAGTTGGCTCAGTCAGAACCTACAAAGGAGTACCCACACTTCTAATGTACCACCCAGGGAGAACATTCAGGTTTCCTAAAGAACAAAGAATAAAAAACTACAGTGTAGTTATGGATTTTCTTAGTAGCTAGATATTCTACCACTTCTCCGAGTTCCTGGTGTTCTGGGAAGAAATTTTTCAGTGGGAATGTTCATAATGATGTTAGCCCCCCAATCAAGCTTCAGTACATCAATGTCAAAATAGTTATCATGAACAAGGGTTACATCTTTATCGGTCTCCATGTCATCAAAATCAATAGCCCTGAAATTAACATCCGTCCTGCTCATGTACACATCACAGTCTAGGCACTCAGTATCTCTCTGAATCTGGATTGTATGGAACTTTTTGAAAGGGTCTACCTCAAAGTTTAATCTATAAGTCATATGACCTGTGAATCTAAATGGAACAATATCAAGAAGTTGGTTATTCAAAAACACTCTGGCATAAGGGTCTTCATTATCGGGAGATGTTGCTGCAGCACGGATTCCCATATCAACTCTGAAAGGTTTCGTCTTTTGAAATTGTTCAGGCAATAGAGGGGCCCAATTCTCTCTTAGAGATTTAGGAATCTTAGCATCTTTATCAACAAACAATACTACCCGCCAGTCATCTATAACAGTACTGCCATAACTGTAGTTCATAATCATAAGGGTAGAATCAGCAAACTTTCCATCAAGAGTTTTCAGCCTTGCAGGGTCCCAGATAGGGCTCTCATCCCAGTATAATTTCCCCACATCGTACCAGTTGAGAGCATCCTCACTCTCGCTTATCCTTATAGCTTCTACATTTGTAACAGGACCGTTAGTATAGCCGTAAGACTGTAATACTTCTCCACCATCATCTGTATGAATCCCTATATCTCTTGGAATTGACCACCTATGACCGTGATACTCAATTCGGGTCCAAGTACCATCTTCATTTTCGACAGGTGCAAGAAGAGTAACCTTATCGTCCCCATGCCAGTCATTTATTCTGTACAGAATGTTGGAGTTCTTCACATACCTTGAACCATCAAGGTAAGATATATTCTCCCCGACAAAAAGGTAAAGACCTGGGGAGAGGCCAAATTTCTCCTCTTCCAGCTCCAAAAATGTTGGATGCCAACCAGAACCATTTCCTTCGCAAGAGCCTTCCTCTCTACAACCAGGAGTAACTGGCGGAAGCCAGGCATGATATCTAACATTTGGAGGGTTCTGAACAAAGGGGTTTGTGGTAGCAAACATTCCCAATCTTGCCCTGTTATTTTGATTAATAGTTCTAAGCCTGGTTCCCGAGTACATCATGTGCCAAAGTTCCCCATCAAAATGGGGCGCTGTTGTGAATAGTTCATGCTCATCAAGAGACATATCTGTGTTTCTTTCATTAGGGTAGTTTAGAATAACCCAGTATGGCTGGGGAGTAATGCCCTCAGAATTTTCAAAAGGATAAACAAGAACTGCTGAGCTTTCTGGAACAGTAACTTCAGGCCATGGACAGCAATCTCCTATGTTTCCAAAAAATGCTATTGATTTTTCGTTTCCTTCTGAATCCTGAATAAGAATCGCATTATACCCCTGAAAGTAGTTGTATCCTGGAGGTAAAATACCCTCAAGTTTGATTACTTCAGATACTTCTGAAAGATTTACAGGGTCATCAGGGGGGTCTGCCAAAACCTGCTCTAGTGTCATTCCCCCATTGGAAATATCCTGCGCAATTTCATATCCTTTCTCAGGAAATCCCTCCTTATGCGCAGGACTTACAGGTTGTTCAGCACCAACATAAGATGCTGTCAGTAATGCTAACCCTAGCGCTCCAGCCCGGTATTTCATGGTTTCGGGAGTGCTGTTTGATTAATATCCTTTTGCACAAGACTCACACACACATACCTTTTAAATGAATACAGATTTCCCGTCAATCATGGCAAAAATGCTTTCAAAATCTCTTTTCACAACAGGTCTGAAGAACCCACGTCAGATGTGGTTTAAGATGAACAGACCTGAACTGGTTCCTGATTTCCCTTCCGATGTCAAGGCAAGGATGGAACAAGGACACGTTATTGGAGATTACGCAAAGCTCATCTATCCAAACGGAAGCGAGGTTCCTTACGGCCAGCTTCAGGAGATGCATATTGGAACTCAAGAAAGAATGGGAGACCTTATTCCTATTTTCGAAGCCACATTTTTTTATGATAGACTTCTTGCGAGAGTTGACATTCTCAACCCAAGCAATAACGGTTCCTGGGATTTAATTGAAGTTAAATCTAGTACCCGAGTCAAGCCTGAACATATTGATGATGTTGCCTTTCAGTACCACACACTCAGAAAATCTGGTTTGTCGATTGCTAGATGTTACTTGATGCATGTTAACAACCAATATGTTCGTGAAGGAGATGTTGAACCCGAAAAACTTCTTGTAGCTGAAGATATTACAGAGCTTGTCAATGAAAGAGTTAAATCAATCCCTGGAGATATATCAAGACTGCTCTATATTGTAAACCAGGCTGAACCTCCAATACTACAGACAAATGAAGCTTACACCATTGAAGATATCCCTGAGCATTCTGTTTTCGAACTTAGAGGCATGGGTTCTGACGCGCTGAAAGTTATGGAAACTATTCTGATTAAAGATGTTGACCCTTCAAAACTTAACGCTAAACAATTAATTCAGCAAAAGGCAATTGTTACAGGAGAAAGACATCTTGAGACCCGACAAATTTCAGAATGGTTGGGCACTCTTGAGTACCCCATCCACCATTTGGACTTTGAATCATTAACTTCGGCAATCCCTCTTTTTGATGGAATGCGACCTTACCAGGGAATACCTAATCAGTTCTCAACCCACATTGAGTTTGAAAATGGAACAGTTGAACATACTGATTGTGTGGCTGGACCTGGAGAACCATACAAAGAGCTCGCCATAGCTTTAGTGAACAGCATTGGAGATGAGGGTTCTGTTTCCGCTTACAGCGCAAAAACAGAAAGGAAGCGTGCAACCCGCGAGCCCGCCGATCGCCACGGCCAGCGCCAGGATGCCGGCTGC
>CAZPUM010000014.1:0-31120 GCA_964589765.1 uncultured Methanosarcinales archaeon | reverse complement strand
AGCATCAATCTTGATAATATTCCCAGGGGTCTCGTCAGTACCTGCAAGAACACTCCCTAGCATAACTGCCTCACTAAAACATAGAGCTTTGACAACATCTCCTGAATTCTTGATGCCTCCATCAGCAATTATTTTGAAATCAGCACCCTCTTCTTTTCGAGCTTGCCACACCTCAGTTAAAGCTGTCAGCTGAGGGACACCATTCCCTGTGTTGATTCTGGTAGTACAAAGGCTTCCAGGACCAACGCCGACTTTGATAACATCCGCACCTGCTTTCCATAATCTTAAAGCACCCTCAGGTGTTGCTACATTACCAGCAATTATCAGTATATCATCTGACTGTGCTCTTAACCATTTCACCTTGTTTATTGCCAGCACATGGTCACCGTGAGCAACATCAACGCAGAAAATTTTACAGCCCGCTTTTAGCATTGCTTCTGCTCTGACTGTCTTGCCCCCATTAACACCCACAGAACAACCGACCGTTTGGTCTCTGAACTTTTCAAACCTTTTGACATTATCTTCAACGTCCATAAACCTGTGCATGATAGGAAGCCCACCTAGTTTTACGAACTCCTCGCACATATCTTGCTCCGTTACACTCTTCATGTTTGCAGTCACTATAGGAATTTTCAAAACAACCCCTTTACCTAAATCAACAGAGGTGTCTATATCGCTTCTACTTTTGATTTCAGAATGTTTTGGAACCAGCAAAACGTCATCAAATGTCAAACCTTCCTTAACGTTCATATTTCTCCCCCTCACAAAGTTTTGATAAGCAGTATTTATCCTTATTGGTCAGGATAGGCCTCTTTGATTAACCTGTCCTTTCCTTTAACCGCATCCCACACGGGCTTACACAAAACTACCAACTCTTTCGCCAAGGCTGATTTCAAGTCCATAGGATGGACCTCCTTGTTGACAAATGCTTTTTCAAGTTCTTCGTATGAAGAAAACTCTACATTTCCTCCGAACTTCTCAGGACGCTCAATCATAAAAGACTCGCCTCGGTCCTCTTTCAACATGAATAATACGTGCTTGCAGAAAGCCAAGACACCGTTGCCTGTGACCTCTCCCTCAGGACAGTATGCTTTTTTCAGTTTTGACTGTATTGTGGAGCCATCATCCAACAGATCAATTTTTGAATTAGGGTCTGAAGCAGACATTTTTTCCCCGATTAAACCGGGAATTATTGGGGTCATGACCTCCACCCTTTGTTTGTAACCGACCTTAGGAAGGTACTCTCTGGCGAACATCAAAATTTTTCTCTGGTCCAGACCCCCATACTGAACGTCAACTCCCAAGTACTGCTCGTCAAGAGACTGCATAATTGGGTATATTAAACCCGCAACTTTTGGATTCTCTGACTGCTTGACAACTTCACTTCCTGCCTTCTTAGCATCTCGAACACTGGCCTCTGTTGCCATTTGAAGAACATCATGAAAGTACTTTCCTTTCATCTGAAAGTCACTGCCTTTTACAATCTCAAAGTTACTTATGTCAGCACCCACAGATTTGAACATTGCAGGAATCACGATGCTGTAGTATTCGAACCTTTTCTCAAGCAAATCCCAAGGCGTGTTATCAAGCGCACCATGAAGGTCTGCAAGCAGAAGCTTGACTTTGAAACCAGCCTTTAAGAAATCCGCCAGTTTCAGAACCCACAAAAAGTATGCAACGTGAGGCCTACCCGTGATTGCTGTTCCGAGATAAACGGCTGGTTGTTTTTTTTCTGTCAATAACTTGCGGAGCTCTTCCTCAGTTACGACCTCTATTGTGTTGCGCATCACCAGTCGTACTCGTTCGTCAGTATTCATAGTGCTGGGCAGCCGAAGTGCTATAAAAAGGTTTCAGGTGCCACACTCACACATATCATGAAGAACAGCACAATCTCCTAAACTGCCATAACACGTGGCTTCCTTTCCATCATCCCAGCACCTGTTTTTAGTCTCAGTACAACCAAGCTGGAGTGCCTGAATCTCTTTTCCACAAAAACAGTACTTGTTGGATGTCAGGCAGTTTGAAAGAACACCCCCACAGACTACCATCTCATTTCTGTTGTTTATACAAGTGTGTTCTTCTGCAGCGTTACAACCGTAGAATTTTCCACACCCGCACTTTTCGTAACGATTGACACAATAGGTAAAGTTGCCGTTACATAGAGTCATTAACCCGCTGGGGGTCACTTCACACACATTTGTTTCCAAAGGACAATCAACCGTTCTTGTCAGAAATGGTGCTTTCTTTGGAAGCTCCTTTGGACAGAAACAACTCAGGGCTCCCGAAGTACACTCTGTGTCGTTGGCAACGCAAAAAAAGTGTCTTATTCTATCTTCGGGGAGAGTGTATCCTGATACTCCTCTGAGCCCACTTCCCCTTGGAAGCTTCTCCTCAGAGTCGTGAACCAATCTTTCGTAACAGTGAGCTATGGCCCCTGGACAGTTTTCAGGGTTAAACGAATAATTGGTGTTGTTAATTACAGAATCAAAACCTCTCTGGATAGTTCCTCTTGGTACCACCCTTTCAATTCTGGGCCAAGGAAGTTTGCTGTAGTCTACAGTGAAGTTGAATATGTAGTTGGGCTTTCTTACAAAAGGACTGAAATAATCATCAGAACCCCATCGCACCTCTTTGTCACCACCCGTTTCAGGAGGGTTTAGAGGACGAAGCTCTATGTACCTCCCAAGAGCAAAAGCACTGGTTGAAACAATCAACAAAATAATCAACACGCAAGCCCACTTCATAGCCATAACTCAAACAGACTATTTTATAAATTTCCCCGTGTGATAAATATTATGCTTTGGATGATAGGTTTGGGGCTCCATGATGGGAAAGACATATCTGTTAGAGGCAAAGAAGCAGTCAACAAAGCAGATGCTGTTTTTTTGGAAGGGTACACAAGTATTCTCCAATGTAGTCATGAAGAGCTTGAGAAAGAACTCGGAGTCGGTATAACTTTTTTGGGTAGAGAGGATGTTGAGCAGAACGCTGAAAAGATACTATCTGTAGCAAGAAAAACTGATGCAGTAGTTCTTTTTGTCGGCGATCCTTTTGCAGCAACAACACACGCTGACCTTTATTTGAGAGCCAGGAAAGAGGAGATTGAGGTACGTGTTATTCATAACGCAAGTGTAATCAACGCTGTCGGTGCAGTTGGACTTGAACTTTACAAGTACGGAAGAACAGTAAGCGTTCCTTATTGGCAACCAGGTTATGAACCAACAAGTTTTCTTGAAGGTATTAAAAAAAATATTGAATGCGGTCTTCACACATTATGTCTTTTGGACATTAAGTCTGACGAAAAAAGATACATGAGTGTCAAAGAGGGGGTTGAGCATCTTCTCAAAGCCGAAAGAGTTACTGAGAATAATCTGATTAATGAACAACTTCCAGTAATAGGTGTTGCCCGCCTGGGCAGTCCTGACCAGAAAATTGTTGCTGGAACTCTGGCACAGATTAAAGATGTTGATTTCGGAAACCCACCTCACTGTATGGTTATACCAGGACACCTGCATCCCGTCGAAGAAGAGATGCTTGAACTTTGGGGTATCGAGGAATAATTTGAGGAATATTTATAAAGCTAATAATTCGGGGTTTAAGTATGAGTAGAGGTGGGTTCGTTCACGGTAAGAAGGGTATGTCTCCCTTAATTGCCACAATTCTGCTTATGGCATTCGCAGTGGCACTTGGAGGCATGATTATGAATTGGTCTTTTGACATTAGTGTTAACGGTGAATGCGAAAATATTGATGTTACAATTAATCAGTTCTGCATACAGAATGACGAGCTCTTTTTGAGAGGTTTTGCCAGTGAAGATAGTGCCAAACTTGTCGGCCTTAAACTTCTGGTTATCACTGACACTGAAGAGGTCGCTGTTAACATGAAGAACTCTGCTGTTGAGCCTGGTACAGACATATCACTAAAGGTTCCATTTTCTTATTCAGATGAGGCACGAGTTGAACTTATCGGAAAAGTTGGTTCTGAAGGCGACCCATTTACTTGTTCTAGCAATCCCATTGAAAGGGTTGACCCTATTAGTGAGTGTTAATAAGGTCTGTATCTCGCAAGAGCAAAACTCACGCAGTCGAATAGGACTTCATCAGGTTTGCCCGCAACCATTCTGTTGCCTTTGATTGCGATTGCCTGTTTTGAGTTTGCAACATTAGAAGCACAGTTCTCATTTGAAACGCTGAAAGTAAGTTCATGAATTCCCGGAAATGGGGGTGCTATTAAATCATGTCTCATTGACAAACCGAAGTCTACTGCATGCTGAAGGACTTCCGCTACATACTCCTTAGGACTGCTTAAAATAAAACCTCCAGCGGTCATTCTGGACTTACTTACCCAAGGATCCTCCGAGAGTTTTTTTTCAAGGTCAACTACAAGTTCCGATTTGGCATCTACAGGCACCAAATAGGCCTTCTGAACTCCATTCTCAGGCCTCATAGTATACCTCCAAAAATCTCTGGAAACGCTCCTTTTACCCCCCTCAATAACTCTTGGCTTAAACATAACATAAATCTGTTTCTTCGATTTATAAATGTTTCTTTTTTTACTATTCTTTAGTAGTTACTAATCTGTTTCTTATTAAATACCTTTATAAACGTCCCCACCGAGGAGAGAAACAGAATTTACAGGTGATAACGGATGCAGTGTCCACAGTGTAACTCCAATATGGAGAAAAAAAACGAGTTTGAATCAGGCAACATCAAGTTTCAACGATATCAATGCAACAACTGCTGGTGCGAGCAACAAAAAGCGCTTGGCCTCGTCGGAGGAATGCCAGACTGGAGCTGATGGATTTTCAAGAAAAACTTAACGAGGTCAACGACCTCATAAACGAATGGCTCGAGATAACCAAAGAGTACTTTGGACAACTCAACGATATGGAAAAGTACGGCTGGGCCGCTGAAGGCACAGGGTTTCTTATTTTTCTTGTCGGCTTCATACTGCTAATCATATGAACAAAAAAGCCATGTCACCCCTGGTGGCAACAATACTATTGATTGCGTTTGTCGCAGCACTACTCGTACTGGTATCAAACTGGGTGATTGAAAGCGATGACAACCTACTGTGTAAAAACACAGATGTGACCGTGACCCAGTTTTGTCTCGACGATAAATCGATAGTTATAGAGGGCACCAATAACGCGGAGAGCATTCCCATCGAACAGCTATCACTACTTCTTGAAAATCACGGTACAGAGTACGTAATCAGGGTTAAACAATCATCCCTAGAGGCAGGAGAATCTTTCAGGTACAAAATCCCCCTGCCACAAGATGCAGGCGAAACAGTGGTTCTAATGCCCATGTATGGTGAAAATCCTAGATTGTGCGAGGAGTTTCCACTAGAAAAAGTAGACCCCATAAGGCCTTGCCGACAAGATTCTTGAAAAACTGCCAATTAATGGATACTTTTAAATGCCCTAACATACGGGTTAAGGTGGGGATATGGGACAACAAGAGGTTTACGAGTTCCTTACAGAACACCAGGGAGACTGGTTTACTAGCAGGGAGATAGCTGATGCATTAGGCATCAGTATTGGAAGCGTCACTATGAGTTTGAAAAAACTCAGGAAGACAAATATCATCAAATACAAGAATT
The DNA here is from genome assembly GCA_964589765.1 of uncultured Methanosarcinales archaeon. GTDB lineage: Archaea > Nanobdellota > Nanobdellia > Woesearchaeales > UBA525 > UBA525. The sequence continues at coordinate 25,516 of CAZPUM010000014.1, read as the reverse complement.
CTGGCCCTAGAAACACATTCACTTACGCTGTAAAACAGGCCTAACTTTTTATACAGCCTTATTTCTCTACAACTATGAAAATACTCCTGGATGTCAGACTCTCCGTTGAGGAGAACGCTGCCAAATACTTCAACAAAGCCAAGAAGGCCAAAAAGAAACTTACAGGGGTGAAAAAAGCCATCACTATGGCAAAAGATAGGATAGAGTCTGAAAAAGAGCCCCCTATCATCAAGAAAGAGAAACCTAAACCCCTCAAGACCGAATGGTATGAAAGATACCGATGGTTTTTCTCATCTGACGGAATTCTATGTATAGGAGGAAGGGATGCAACCACCAACGAGGAAGTTGTCAAAAAACACGCCCTTAAAGGAGATTTGGCATTCCACACAGACATGGCAGGAAGCCCTTTCGTCATTGTTAAGGCCGAAGGAAAAGAGATAACCAAAGAGACTAAAGAAGAGGCCGGACAGTTCACTGCAAGCCACAGCAGAGGATGGAAGCAAGGGCTTGGATACATTGAGGTTTTTTACGTCAATCCTGAACAACTAAGTAAAACTGCACAGACAGGAGAGTTTGTCCCTAAGGGCGCATTCATGGTCCGAGGTAAGGTAAACTACTTGAGACCAAACCTTGAACTTGCCGCGTGTAAGCTTGAGGACGGCAAGGTGATGGTTGGACCGCGTTCCGCGGTTGAGGCCCACTGCGAAGTGGCCTGGCTGATACACCCTGGAAACGAAAAGAGTTCTGATGTCGCAAAAAAACTCGCAGAATTAATGGAGTGTCATCCCGACGACATCATCCCTAAACTTCCAGCAGGAGGAGTAAAACTGGGTGTGAAAATTCTTGGCGCTAAGCGCCAAAAAAAACCTTGAAAAGGTTACTGAACACCCACCAACCATCAAATGGAGGTATGGGTAGCATGTTGAAAAAGAACAAGAACATGTTAATCTGTTTGAAAAAGAAAACAAACATCCTCTTTTTCACAGGCCACTTTCTTATTCTCTTATGATTTTTCAAAACATATGCTGCACCAACCCAAAAAATCAGATGGACAGCAGGTCCAGAGAAAGCAACTATTGAATGAGCGAGAGGGCTTGCACTACCAGTCATTGAAACAAAAGCAGGAATAAAAACAATAAAGCTCCAGCCCATGAACTTCATCGCAACAACACCTAGCTGTAAAACACATCTGAAATTAAAGAACCCTCCTGATAGTAAGGCGGCGCTACTACACGCACCAACAAAAGTGGCGTCCATTCCAAACCCCATTGCAACAAACTTGTGCCCCAACTCATGTATTATTATACTTGGAGCGATTAAGGCACAAGCAAACCAAAATGCCTCCCAATCAAACCCTTTGCTTGATGCTAGTTTCTTGTACTGGTCCAGAATATCAGTTCCCCTCTGATGCAAAGGAACTTTGAATGCATCCATAAACAGGTATCCAACTATCGCAGTCATTATCACCATGTCCAATATCTCGAACAGATTGAATACCATCTTGGAATCTGGCCACTTAACGGTTTTAAAATATTATCGCAATACTAAACAGCCAAAAATACTTATTTGAACAATAAAAAGTTCATTTTGACCTCTAAATACTTATTAAAAGGCCAAAAAAAGCATGGTTTAGACCACATCTTACTTAAAAACCGCATCAAAAGGCTTAATTAAAAGCCCCGATGGGGCACCATATCCTAAGGAGGGCGGAATATTATGAGCGATCAAAAAAAGGCCAAACGAAAAACAAAGCGAGAGGCCACAAAGAAACATGTCAAGGCACCAGCAAAGCCCAATAAACAAGATACGTCAACAGTTGTTGCGTACTTTATCCTTGCTCTGCTTGTTATCGCAACAAGCTTTTGGACAGGATACCTTGTCGGCAAGACATCAATGATGACAGAACCAGACACACAAAATATGGAAGGAGAACTTACCATAACCGAGTTCTCAGATTTTGAATGTCCATTCTGCGGACGCGCAGTCCCAACAGTAGAACAGATTAAGGAAGAGTACCCTAATGTCAATGTAGTATTCAAACAGTTCCCGTTGGAAAGCTTACACCCTAACGCAATCAACGCAGCAGTAGCATCAGAGTGCGTCAGAAGAGACCATGGAGAGGAAGCTTTCTGGGAGTACCACGACAAACTGTTCGCAAACCAGCAGAGCCTAACAGCAGACAACCTGAAAGCATGGGCAACAGAGATGGGATATAACATCAACAGTTGCTTCGATAACAAAGAGACTCAAGATACAGTAAATGAACACATGGCAGAAGGAAGAGCAGCAGGCGTCAGAGGAACACCAAGCTTCCTTGTTGGTGACGAGCTAGTGGTTGGCGCACAGCCATTCTCAGCTTTCAAACCAATTATAGATGCAGCACTCTCTGGTGAGGCACCAGAACAGGTAGCACCAGTTCAACCACCCGCAGAAGTGGCAGACGTTGATGTTGGCAGTTTCGTTCTAGGACAGGAAGGAGCAGAGATTATGATTGTGGAGTTCACAGACTACCAATGCCCCTTCTGTAAGAGAGCACATGACCAGAGCTACCCTGGTGTGTACGAGAACTATATCAAGACAGGCAAGGCACAGTACACAGTAAGGCACTTCCCACTACCGTTCCACACAGATGCTCAGAAAGCAAGTGAAGCAGTAGAATGCGCAGGCGAAGTAGGAGGCGCAGCTAAGTTCTGGGAAATGCACGAAGCTCTTTTTGAAAACCAAGCAGACCTGAGTGTCGACGCACTAAAGGGATACGCAGGAAACCTTGGAATTAGCCAGACAGAGTTCGACTCGTGCCTGGACAATGGAGACTTTGCCACAAGAGTAGCTGACGACCTTAACGCAGGCAGAGAAGCAGGAGTAAGCGGAACACCATCATTCTTCATCAATGGTAAGAAGCTTGTAGGTGCACAACCGTACTCTGCGTTTGAAGCAGCAATAGAGTCAGAGCTACAGTAAATTTTTTTTCTTTTTCTTTTTTTGGAGATGACCTGTGGACTGGCTTAAAAAGAGGTATGTTTTTACAATTCAAGGCATTAAAGAGAACAGACTCTTATTCATCTTAGCATCACCGATCTATATCTTGGCCATTGTAGCAGTCCAATACTATATTTATCTGGGAAACCCACTACATTTTTTCTCAAACTTTCCAGCATGGTACACTGTAAGCTACACCGTTTCAACTGTTATCATAAGTGTTCTATTATCAGGCCTAATCACTTTGATAGTGCACAAAATCAAAGAGGTCAGGTACAAAAGCATGGGCCTGGGCATCATAGGATTATTTTTTGGAAGCATCGCAGCAGGATGTCCTGGCTGTGCCTTTGGACTGTTTCCAATAGTAGCAGCAACACTTGGGCTTGGAACAGGTCTTACCCTGGCTGTTTTGCCACTGAAAGGACTCGAACTTCAAATACTTACCATGATAACTCTGATTGCCAGCGTTTTAATCGTTGGAAAAGAGACAGAACTTTCATGTAAATACACAAAGAAGTGATGAAACCTTTTTAAAGCTAAAACAGTAGGTCTGTGTATGAGATGGCAAATTGTCTTAGCATTACTGATTCTGGCATTGCCAATGGTAAACGCAGAGACACTTAATCTTCATACCCAGAATAATATCTCTTTAGAAGGACTTGTTGCCAAGGTTAGCGGAGATACACAGACCACACACATCATCAGCCCTGACAACACAATTGAAGTTCTTCAAGAAGGAAAACTGAAGATTCAAGTGATTGGAGAATCGATATTTATTGGCAGATATGCTTCCGGGGGGGACGGAAATGTTCTCTTGAGGCCTTTAGCCAAAATGTCTGGCAGAGTGGTTGACGGACAGGATAACCTTTTACAACACAAACCGATTAAGATAGTATGTACTGGAGAGGTTCAAGGAGTTGTTCCTACGAGCACAGACGACATAGGTTTTTTCACAGTTGAAGAGATAGGCTATGGAATCTGCGAAGTCACAGCTATCGTTAACAATAAGGCATACACAGAGTCCATCTCTATAACAGAGAGCAAACACTACATGGTTTCAGTTAGAGCTGATGACTCGATGGATATACCCGTGGGCAACATCTGGTGGATGATTCTTGGCGCCATAATCCTTGCCCTCATAATTACAGGATATGTGCTCCACAGAGGTCTAAAGGGCTCTGATGAAAAGATGGACGGGAAACAAAAAGCCATACTGGAAACACTTGGAGAAAGAGAGACTGAAATTGTAAATCTGCTTTTCTACGATGGCGCTTTAACACAAAGCCAGTTGCGCCATAAAACCGGTCTGCCCAAAAGCAGTCTCTTCCGGACACTGTCCGGATTAAAACGGAAAGGGCTAGTTATTGATTTAGAGGAATCCGGAGTTAAGAAATTCACCCTTTCCGACCGTTTCCGACGATAGGCGGAACGTTCGTTCCTGTCAGTAGTTATATACCGGAACAACCTATGTAGTTCTATAAGGAGGCAAATCAATGAAAGCATTCACAATAACAATAATGTTGCTTTTACTAGCAACAACATTCGCATATGCAAGCGAGACTGGCAACACAGCAGTAGCCGAACGAATCTCGCTAGTCTCCATCAACCCTGATGGAAACAGAGCATACGAATTAGGATTTAACAGCGCAAGAGGAGGATGGTATGACGTCCCTCTGGCCTATAATATGAACGGCCAGATATTCACAGGAGATTCTGATGATAGACTACACATGCGTGAAGCCGCTTCTGCCACACAAGGACAGATTTTCAATGGTGACTACATAGTAGTTTCTGACGGAACCAACACACGAATCTTCGAGTTCGAAGAGTATGACGGTTCCGAGAGAGTAGCAATTTTCAAGGACATTGGAAATGGTAACACCATAGAAGTAGGCATGCCAGATGGCAGGGGCAACCTTGTCAGTGACGGAAAGAGTTACCAGGTCGTTCTCAACCCTGTTGAGAGCTATCCACAAACCGTTGCCGTTGACTTAAACGGGGATGGCGGATGGAACGACTTTGTCAAAATTAAAACAAAGGAAGGCATTGAAATAAGTCAGGGAATGATTTCTACGTCATTCCATATCTACCGCTTCGCCTATGGAGGAGAGTATGTTGATATTAGATTCTTCCCAACTGAGACTCAAGAGATTGGACTTAGAATTAACGAAGCAGGCCGTGACAAACTACCGGGTATGGACGTAATCATCAATGATGGATCTCAGCCTGTGTCAATGCACATTCAGTACGCAAACAGCCTACCTGTTGAAGGCGGTGCGGAGTTTAGCGTTTACGCAAAGTCTGATAGCTATCTTGAGAATTCCGACAGTGCTGAACTTTTGAACCCTCTCAATAATGTAAGAATTCACATGAAGCACGTGGACGGGATTGATGAGGCAAGGACTTACACCAACCAGTATGGATACGCAGCACTTGATGGTTTGAAAGCTGGATGGTACGAAGCCACACTGACTAAAGATGGTTATTACGACGCAGCTAAAAAAATAAACATTCGTGACGGAATCAGAGAAAACGTCGTTGTCTACATGCAACCTGAGATAAACTCACACTTGTGTGATGATGATGTAAGCCTAAACTCCAGAGGAGTTCTGTTCTGCGAAGGACAGACAAAGATTTTCGAAATTGGAGGTCTTGAGCACGAAATTACTCTGGTTTATGTCAGCGACCCTATCACAACCAATGATATTGAACCAACTGTTAAGTTCATTATTAATGGACAAGTTAGCGACGCCATGAATCTTGGCGATAGTTATCAGGTAAGGTTCGAGAATGGTTACATCAAGATTAAAGTAACAGGTGTTGACAACCAGAGGAGAGAAGGACGTGCATGGATAACTATTGATACTGTACAAGTAGGCCCCAATCCAAGCGAGTACCCTACACTGTTCGAAGGACACACCAGAGTACACCAAATCAACGGAGTAGAGCTTGAAACAACCCTAGTATGGGTTTCTGATAACAGCAGAACACCAACGGCTAAGTTTACAGTAAATGGAGAGTTGACAAACGCACTAAAGGTTGGAGATACTGCGCGTTTAAACAACGGCGTTGTGCTTAAAATTCAAAAAATTGAACAGGAAAGCACCTACTACGAAAATCCGGACCAGAAAGATTACGCAAATACTGAGGCCATTCCAAAACACGGCAGAGTCTGGTACACAATCGAGTACAACCCTGTTGTTGGTGACAAGCACTCATTGTATGAAGGACACACCGCAATCCACAAGCTCGGCGGAGAGAAATACGAAACCACACTAGTGTGGGTTTCTGACCCCGGGCGTGAGGCCGAAGCAAAGTTCGCCGTTAACGGAATTGTTTCAAACGCCCTGGAGGTTGGTGAACGCCAGACACTCAGAAACGGCGTGACTGTACAGGTTGTTAAGATTGACCAGAGTAGCCAGTACTATGAAAATGAAGCCGTCGCTGTGGACTCTTCGGGAAGAATTCCCATGTACGGCAGAGTATGGTACACAATAAGTCTTGGAAACTCAGTTCCAACACCAGTCACTGGAAAAAATCTGATACTTGTTGGAAGGACTGCACCAAGCAGTGATGTGATTACAGCAACCAACCTGGCAGCATATGTCAAGGAAGCACACAATGTGGCCTTCACAGGAGTTATTGCCGAAGAGCTCGGAAATGACCTGCAGAACATAGACCTGTCGAACTCAGTTCTTGTGAGAATAGTTGGAGACAGCTATGTTATCTCACAAGGTAACAGAGATCAGGCAAGACTTGTTGATACCATCAGAGAGTACCTGCACGAGATAGGACTTGATGAGCTTCGTTTAATGTACAACCCAGGATTCGAAGAGGCATACAGATGGCTTGTTGAACCGCTTGATGAGACAGGTTACGCTATAGAGTATCCTCCAGAGGAACCAGGAACAAACATGCCTTACCCAGAACCAAGCGTACAGCAAAGCTGTAGTGACGGTTGTTTTCTGAATGGAAAGTGTGTTGACTTTGGCATTAGAACAAAGAACGGCGATGCAAAGTACTGTTCGATAAGTGGAGAGTTTGAGACCCAGAAAGAAGAGGGAGCCTCTTGTCAGAACAACTTTGAATGTAAGAGCAATCAGTGTTCCAACGAGGTCTGTATCGATTTAACAAAACAGCTCCAGGAGAACAGGTCGATGCTTGAGAGAATTCTCAACTGGTTGAGCATCTGGTTGTAAATACAGTCCCCATCCTTTTTTCTTAGAATTCTTTATAAACCTCTCATGACGAGAAAACCCATGCGACTGTACATACTGCTGTTCATCCCGTTAATCTTACTCTCCTGTACAGTACAGTTGGAAGATAATCCCAACACAGTTCCTGTTGTTCAGGATGAGGACAACTACAGGCCATACATACCAAGGACGTACCCTGATGAAAACCCTGAATCACAGTACAACCCTGACGAAGAACAGTACAAACCAGGGGATGTGTTCATAAATACAACAGCCGAGGTTCCTCACATAAACTTAGACATTCCTCTGGGCGATATGCTGTATGAACACCACCCACTTCTTACAGTTCATGAATTTCCTTTACTGAAACATCCCATCATATGGCTTGATAACCAGAACACGGTTGGGTATGATGAAGAGATTCTTTTCGACTTTGGTGAGAATAGTACGGGAGAAATAGTTTTCAGAAAATCTGGGGACACTGAAGAGATTGGAACCTTCCTTTTCTTTGAGGAAGATAAACCTATTTTTGAATACGGGGTTTTCTTAAGGAAAGGTTATACCTGGTACGACATCACTGGAAGAGATATTCAAATCCTAGGGCACACATATGTTGTTTCTGAAACAACAAATGACACAGTGGTTCTTTACGGCAGAGACGTGCCTAACAACCTTCTTTTTGAGGATGGAAAAAGGCTGAAAGCAAACAGCACAACCTGGCCCAACACAAAAACTTTTGTTGGTAGCAACTATGCAAAAGTCCGCCTCTACGCAGACGACCCTGATACCGATGGAATATTACTATCCCCAGGCGAAAGCCTGGTAGACAATATCGGACAGGAAAGACTTGTCAGTCAACTACTGGACATCAGTTATGTCGGGTCTCCAATGCAAAAGGCCACAATTGTTTCCTTCGACAGAAGTAAGTACGGTTTCGATTTGGAGTACATTACCATAGACAATAGAGAGATGAAAATATCTTTGGTTGAGGATGATGCTGGAGAGATTTTTTTGGGCGAACTCGACCACCCATTGCGAATCCACAGATGCCCAAAAGAACAGCCATACTGTATTGAAGAAGAAGACCTCGTTCTTCTTACCGCAAGGGATGGTCGAAACTACCTCATGAGATACAGCGGAGTCAGTAACAGTTCAAGGATGCTCAACATGAGAACTATAGAAGGGGACAGGTACTTATACGAATTTATTGGAGATCCAACAACAAACGCCAGAACAGAGATTCTGTTTGAAGGCGAAAAATGGGCTGTTAAGATAGGCGCTTATGACAATGAGACTGATAAGTATAATATCAGCATAGAGCAAGGATTTGTAAGGGACACAGCAGAGTTTGTAACAAAAGGCGGTTTTGTAATACGAGCGGGAGAACCTAACGCCACATACCTTCCCGTTGAGATAATTATTCCAAGAGAGCGCTCAAGAAATGGCAAGGAGGAAAAAACAGGAATAAATCTGACGTACTTCAGAGGACCAGATGAATGGCGCATCGACATAACCAGCAATATCACTTTTGTTGAGGACCCAACAACAAAAGACCTGTTTGGCGTATCAGAGTACGGAATGGCAATCTGGCTAGACAGAGATAGAGATGAGCTACCACCAAAACAAGGGTACGAAGCTGACTTGCTCCTTCCAGAATCTGATATGTACGGAACAATAGCTGTTGAGGGCTAGACATTAAAACCACCCCTTATTTCTTAGACGATGAAAAAACTGATTGAAGGCAGAACCGAGTTTTGGACTTACACAGCAGAGGAGGTCAGCAAAGATATGCCTGTCTTCTACAACCCGGTTATGAAACTGAATAGGGACCTGAGCATCCTTATGATTTCAGCTTTGGACTGGAAAGACAATTTACGACTGTGCTTTCCCATGGAGGCCACAGGCGTCAGAGTGGCCAGAGTCCTAAACGAGATAGATACTAAGAACATCTCAACAATCAATGTTAATGACTCAAGTGAAGAGGCCGTTAAGCTGATTAAGAAAAATTGCAAAAGTCCTAAAATTACAATCACAGAACAGGATGCCAACTCTCTTCTGAGAGAAAGAAGGGTTTGGGACTATATTGACATAGACCCCTTCGGAACACCCAACCCCTTTCTTGATTCGGCTGTTCGAAGAACAGCAAGGGACGGCATACTTGCCGTGACAGCCACAGACACCAGCGGTCTGACAGGCACATACCCAAGAGTTACACGCAGAAAGTACTGGGCGGAGCCCAGCAGAACTTGGGTGATGCACGAGATAGGTCTTCGTATTTTGATTCGCAAGGTTCAACTGATTGGAGCCCAGTACGACAAGGCATTATTCCCCATACTATCAATCAGCACCGACCATTACTACAGGGTCTTTTTCAGAGTTGATAGGTCACAGTCAGCCGTTAAACCCCTTCTGAAACAACACAAACAGTTTATCGTAGACCACAACAGCCAGACCTGTACTGAAACTGATTTAAACACAGGAGTTGGCCCTCTTTGGGCAGGACCATTACATGACAAGAAGATTATTTCCAAAATGATTAAGATTGGAAAACAGCTTGAGCTCAACGAAGCAGTCACACTATTAACCACAATTCTGGAAGAGTGCTCTATTGAAACAGTTGGATTCGTTGACATACACCAATTCAGCAAAATCAGCAAGGTTCATGGTCTAAAGAAAGAGGATTTTTTTAGAATTCTAGGCAAGGATGCCGTAAAGACCCATATCAGTCCAATAGGCATCAAAACAAAACTTACAGTTGAAGAGATTCTAAAGAGAGTTCAACGACACGCGCCCTGATAAGCCACTTTTGTTCCTGCTCGCACAGCGAAGCACGCGTTATCATATTCGTTCCCGTCATGACCACAGACAGGGTCGTATAAATCCGAACAGTGCCTTGAAGGTTCAAAAACAACATTTCCAACGAGTCCTTGCCCGTAATCAGAATCGAAACCGTCCTCGTTGACAACCTCTCCCTGCCAGCCACCGGCCCAGACCACCATCATGAATATCACAGTTATTCCAATGGCACCCGCAATGGGGATTAGAAGCATCTTCAGGACTTTCTTCATAGAGTTTCCCTGTCTATTACATATTTAAACCTATCCGCCTGAAGCAACAAATACTTTTAAAAAAGGAATGTAGTTCTCGAGAGTATGAGCATTTCAACATTAGGAAACGAGACTGCCAACACACACGGTAGCGTAACATTTCCTTGCCCTGTTTGTGGCGAGAAAATCATCAGAACAAGAAATGAGAGGGAGATTGTTGCAAAGTATGTGTGTCCAAAGTGCGGTTTTGAAGGACCAAACTAGGTGAGATAAATGGCAAAGGCGATTGTAACCATCAAGATAATGCCCGAAAGTCCAGACGAGGACCTCCAGGCTATTTCAACGGCAGCGCAGGAAAAAATCAACAAGTTTGCAGGAGAAAACGGGGAAAAACGAATCGAGATTGAGCCCGTTGCCTTCGGTCTAAAAGCAGTGAAAATCACTTTCGTAATGGATGAGCAGATAGGTTCAACAGACCCTCTTGAGAATGATATGTCAACCATCGCGGGAGTAAACTCTGTTGATGTTGTTGATGTCAGAAGAGCTATTGGTTAATTTTTTCCATCATTTCCTTATTTATTATTGAATTCATAAAACCAAGGCGTGAGTGTTTTCAAAGAAAACTGGGCGAGCGCCGTGTTAAAACACCGAGGGACGAGGTCAAACATGTCAAAATACAAAGTTATTTACGATCGTGACGCGTGTATAGGCGCTTTTGCCTGTATAGCTGCAGCACCAGATTTCTGGAAGTTTGCCGACGACGGGAAAGCGGACCTGAAACAGGCAAAGTTTAACCCCGAGACCAAGAAGTGGGAACTCATCATTACGGATAAAGAGTATGCTGAGCAGAAAGCCGCATCAGAAGTATGCCCTGTTGGCGTTATTACTATTGAAGAGATTAAAGATTAGACCCCCCAAAGAGAGTTTTTGTTTCTCATAATCTCAGCTATCTCCTTTAAAGTTGTTTTTTCATCTCCAGAAAGGAACTCTTTCAACTCTTTCAGTTTCCTGAAGTTCTCCTCCGTGATAAAAGAATAAAGAACATCATGCTCATCAACCTGTCTTCCGGCGGTTACTCCTGGCATGCTGACAGCCGCCTGTTCTCCTCGTGCCAGGAAAGATATGTTCTCTTTGTTCTTCTGGATACTCTTGACATAAGTCAGTTTTTCACCCTGTTTGTTCATCAGTCTGGAATCCGCTCTTAGAGTTCCAGCCAAGACCTCAACGCCCGCAACACAGGGATTGTTCTGTCTAAAAATACACCCCTGAAGAATCTCAATCTTGGAAGGCCTCATAACAGATTCTAACTGTTTAGCCTCTTGTTGCTTGGATTTTTCAGACTGCCACACTTCCAAACTGTCCAGAAGCTGATAGATAATTTCAGAGGTTATTATCTTAACTTTTTCAGTACTTTCAACAACAGGAATGTTGAAACCTATAATAACAGAGTGTAACGGGTCCTGCTCATAGTTTGATTCGGCATCAGCGATATCCTTTTTTGATATGGCCCCTACAGATGCTTTTCTGACAGGAATCTCTTTTTCCTTGAGCAAAACCGTTAGCGCCTCCAAACTGCCTATAGTATCAGCCTTGATTATGATTCCTCTATCCTCAGTATCCACAAGAGACTCCCCTATCTGTTTTGCCAGTTCCTCCTTTAGCCGTTCAGCATCCTCGGGAGTGTTTGCGACCCTGACAGGCATCCCCGCAATCGCCCTGTCCAAATCAGGACAGGCTATCTTAACTCCTGTTGCGGCAACCGCTTCAGGTATGTTCTTGAACTTTGATTTCTTGTCTCGCATCTCCTGAAGCGGGTTTGGTTCCAAGAGAGCCCTGACCTTGGTAACGAATGGACCATCAAGAGCGCCAATTACAAGAGTGTCGTTCTTTTTGATTACGCCATCATAAAGAATCACATCAATGGTTGTGCCAAACCCTTGAGCCTCTTTGACTTCAAGAATTGTTCCCTTACCAGGTCCTTCTACATTACAACTAAGACCCTCCTCAAGGAATTTTTGTGCAAGACCCGCAAGAACCATTAGTAGTTCAGATATCCCCAGGCCTGCCTTGGCACTTGTCGGAACTATTCCGACCTGTTTTGTGAACGATTCAATTCTGTCGAAACGTTCTGCCTGTAGTCCAAACACCTCATGAAGCTTTCCTACAATCTCGTAGATTTTTGTTTCGACAGTTGTTACAACATCAGGCCTCTGTGCCTGGATATCTCCAAGAACAGACTCTTTCTGAGATTTGTATCCAGGCGTTAAGTCCAACTTGTTGGCAGCCACTATGAAGGGTGTTTTTGTGCTTTTCAGAATCTCTATCGCCTCAAGAGTTTGAGGCTTAAACCCTTCATTTATGTCGACGACAACAATCGCTATATCAGCAAGAGTCCCACCACGCTTCCTTAGGCTTGTAAAAGCAGCGTGGCCCGGCGTGTCTATAAACAGCAGTCCTGGAATCGTGAGCTTCATATTGAGTGCGGATAGAAGTTTCCCGCATTTCTGCTTTAGAGTTTCAAGAGGAATAATTGAAGCACCTATCGCCTGAGTGATTGCTCCCGCCTCGGAAGCTATTATGTTTGTACCTCTGATAGCGTCGAGAATGCTTGACTTCCCGTGGTCGACGTGACCAAGAACGCTCACAATAGGACTTCTCAATGCCATACACCCGGCGAAATATAAGACATATAAATAGAAATCGCTGAGATAATTCTACGATTTCTAGTTTCCAAAAAGGCTTCGATGCTTTTTTGATAAAAAGATTGAGAGAGCTAACTGTCATCAGCCCAAAAGTCAAGGCACTTATGAGTAGCATAATCCTCGTCTTCTGAGCGCTCTAACCAGTTGTAGAAATCAAACGATGTTTTTCTACACCCCTCTTCGTGAGTTATCTGCTCAAGTCTGTCACTTGCCATCGAGTATTGTCTTGCCAACTCAAGATAGGCCATGTTTGGCACAGGTAACTGTCCTGAGGCACTCTCTGCTTCGGCGCACTCTTCTGCCTCGATGGTCTGTTCTGACGCATATTTCAAGAAGATTTTGTTTTTAGCAACTCTTTCTTGTGCGCCATCGTGCAGGTTTCCAAGATTGTTTAACGCAACAACACCGTAGATTGCAAGAGCTGTTGCTGTAGCAAGACCTCCCATCTTGACCATCTTGTCAGTTTTTGAGAAGTAACTCCACGCTTTTCTTATTGAACCCTCCTCATCTGAGGGGTGTACGGACTTAAGACAGTCGATCACCATGTCAAGATACTGTTCTGCGAAATCTGTTGGGCATAGTCCGTTTACACCGACATAGTCTCCATGACCATAGTTATTCCTTATTTGCGCAACAACACCGTTATTGTCGTGTGTTTCTGTGAATCTGTCTTCTACTGTTCTTCCATCCCTGGTCGTCAGATTCCGCGTATTAACGCCCAAGTTCCTTAAACTAATTTTTTCTACCTGACCAAATAGTTGTAAGTACTGATTAAGCCTATCCGCAAGATTTTTTGCATGGAGAGCTGTTTCACCAAGATTAGACCTGTCGTCTGCCGCAAAAACAAGGTTTTCAGCAGCCTTTCTAACATTTTCAATGTGAGGCCCAAGTTCTTGTTCACCCTTGTACTCCACAGCATGCTCAGTATCTAAAAGCAGGTCTATGGTTGCCAACTTTTTGTAAATGTTCATTTTCCATTTATAGACAAAACAATTTATAAAGTTTTCGTCATTGTGTAGTAGTTATAAAGAATTTTCTAAAAAGAGCCATCACGCTCAAAAAACCAACTAAGGTTTTGGGCGCGCCAGAAATCATTGATTTCTGAGCGAAGTAACGATCGCTTTTTTCTTTTTTTAAACAAAAAACAGAAAGTTTATATGTTACTATGTATTTTAAATATACAACAAGTAGTAGGTGAAATAAAATGGAAATATCATTAACAAAACTATCTCCTAATGGACAAGTTGTAATCCCTTCAGAAATAAGAAAAGAAGCAGGACTTAAACCTTCAACAAAATTTATTGTATTCAACGAAGGAGGAAATATTTTACTAAAACAAATAAGAACTGAAACCTTAAGAAAAGATATAGAACTTCTCGAAAGAATACAAATGACTGAAGAACAAATTGCAACAGGAAAAATCGTAAAAGCAAACACCAACATGGATGACGAAGAAATAGACGACCTGCTCATGAGTTGAAGTAAAAATGAAAATCATATTCTCCGAAGACTTCAAAAAAGAATTTAAGAAAATAAAAGATAAAGATACAAGACTAAAAATCATCAAAGGACTAAAAAAATTGTCTGAACAACCAGAAGCTGGAAAACCACTAAAATACCAACTAAAAAATCACAGAAGTGTAAAAATTCCACCACACAGAATAATTTACCGATTAGAACAAGAAAAAATAATAATTAACTGCTTCGACCACAGAAAGGATGTATACAAATGAAGATACTGGCAAAATCATTCCAGAAAAGGTCTGAATCGGTTTATAACTAATTCAGGTAAAGTTCATAAATCTATGACGGAAATAAAAATGTTTTGTTTTTTAACAACTTAATGGTGGTAACAAAAGGAAAGATTTAAAACCACACAAGTTTACAGGCACACAATGAGTTCAGACATAATCACACTCAACGAGGGCGTTGACAGAATGGTAGAAAAAGCACTCTCAACACAGTTTGGATGTTTCACTGTGGATGGGATAGGCTCGTAGGTTATCCTGATAAACATGACCCGAATTTTAATGCGGACAAGCTAGGATACAAACTACACTTAAACGTAGGAATATACAACCCAACCATATTCGGCACAGCCGTTCTTAACCCCGAAAATTACGATTTCGTCGTATCAAACCCCGACAGCAGAGACAAGTACAAGGATTATAAATGGTAGATAGTACCTGACAAGATGGGCGTTTCACTTAACCGACTCAACTCAAGACAAAAAAAACAGACAGTGAAACTACTCCAAGAGCAGTATGGGTATACTGGAACAATCGACCAAGTAATGTTCAGACAACCAAAAAAAGACAAGCTGTATCTTCTAACAACCGCAATAGACGAAATAGATTTCTCAGGAATCAACATAGACACAATGGGACTCTACTTCGCGACAATTGTTGAGGGAAAAATAAGACTGACAATAGAAGGAACTCAGTTGATAGGCCCCAAAGCAACAAAAAATGTTATAGAGATAACCAAAGAACAGATGCAGAATTGGCTTTTAGGAGAAAAACTTGAGCCTGAAAATACTGAACTGCCCGCGCACGGCACTTTTGTGATACTAAAACACGGAACAGATTATCTTGGGTGCGGAAAAATCTCAGGAAGAGTAATTTCCAACTACATACCCAAAACCAGGTATGTACACGCACTATACGAATAAGACTAAAGCAAGTCTTCAATAGGAGGCTTCTTTTTCGGAACAGCAGAGTCAGTCTGTTGATCATTAGAACTCTGTGCAGGAACCTCGAGCTCAACACCAAGCTCTTTCAGAGCCGTTGCGTGCATCTGCATCAACTGTTCAACAATACCAAGAATCCTTACTAACTCCTCGCGCTCTTTTGAGAGAGTCATCAAACTTCCTTTGTGGAACCCTATCTGTTCATCCTTTGAAACATCTGATTTTGAACTATTATTTGTTGCTTTTTTTGTTGCCACTTAATTTCACCTAAACTCCGGAGTCACCCTTCCTTTATAAAGTCTTTTTCCATGAAGAACTGACGAAATGCTTATAAACAGCTTGAAAATCCATCGTTCAGATGACTGAAGTTAAGATTTTCAACAAATGGTCCACAGAAGGAATCACAGTACAGGACCCTGGACTGAAGAGATACATCTCCCTTAAGCAGGTTCTCGTGCCTAAAACCGGCGCACGATACGCAGGTCAGAGGTTTCACAAAAGCAAAATCAACATTGTTGAAAGACTGATTAACAAAGTCATGGTTACAGGCCACAAAGGTAAAAAACACTCAATCTCGAGCGGACACAACACAGGAAAGTCTGTTATGGCTTACAAAACAGTTTGTGAAGCGCTCGAACTGGTCGAGAAAAAGACCAAGAAAAACCCGGTTGAGGTTCTCATCAAAGCGATTGAAAACGGTGCGCCAAGAGAAGAGATTATCACAATCGAGTACGGGGGCGCACGATACCCTAAAGCTGTTGAGATGGCACCCCAGAGGAGAATCGATTATGTTCTAAGACTTTTAGCTCAGGGGTCATATCAGAAAGCATTCAACAGCAAGAAGGCTGCTTCCACAGCACTTGGTGATGAAATCGTGGCCGCATTTGAGATGAGCCCCCAGAGTGTGGTTGTCTCAAAGAAGCTTGAGCTTGAGCGACAGGCTGATGCCAGCAGGTAAGCCTTATAAACAGGCCGTCATGGAATGAACCGATGGCTAAAAAGAGAACTTCTAAAAAAACCTCAAAAAAGGTTTCTAGAAAAAGAGGGATGAAACCCTTCTCGTTAAAAGAGCACATTCTTTCTGTTGGTGACGGGCTATTTGGAGAAAAACAGTTCTGGCCATACAGTCTACTAATAATCCTGTTTTTGATTTTCGCCGACCAGTTTACAAAAAGAACCATAATGGAAATACTCCCCATAGGATTTTCCGTTAAAGCCATGCCAGGACTCTGGTTTACGCACGTTCAGAACACAGGGGCTGTCTGGGGAACAATGCAGGACTTTAACACAATCCTGATTGTTGTTAGCATACTGGTGTTCTTTGTTTTAGTATATTTTTACAACCAGTTTAAAACCACAGGAGAAAAAATAGCTTTTGCCATAATAATGGCAGGAATATGGGGAAATCTGCTGGACAGGTTTATGCTTGGCTACGTTGTGGATTTCATCAACCTCGGCTGGTGGCCCGTATTTAACATAGCGGATAGCTGTATAGTTGTTGGCGTACTGATATTCCTACTTGACCAGTTAGACCAGAGAAGAAATCAGAACTCATCCAAATCATCAAGCTTGTCCAAGTGACCCTTCTGCTTGAGAACATTGACCTGAACAGGTTTGTACTTGAAGATTATGTCTCCCTTGATGTCCCCTTCGAACTCCCAAGGCTCAACAAGAACTATGTCTCCTTCTCGCACCCACAAAAACCTCTTCAGCCTTCCAGGTATCCTACATATCCTTGTGTTTCCATCAAGACATCTTACAGAACACCTGCTTGCACCGTGTCTCTGCTCCAGAACACCAATAACCTCTTGATTTCTAGGAAGCCTGACTCTTGCCAAGTCGTACTGCTTCTGCTCATCTGGAGTCATATCACGGTATCTTGCCATTAGTAGCCGGGACAGGGCATAATTTATAAATGTATGGCAGAGGTAAAAATCGTTGTATGAATGACTTAACATCATTACTCAATCCAAGAACTGAAAAGTTCCATCAGCAAGCACCCTTTTTCAGAAGAGCTCTTGCTTTTATCCTAGACCTATTGGTGCTGGACATATTTGTCACATCCCCTTTCTCAAAACTGTTCGTTGACATGATACAGAGGGTTGAACAGTTTGGCCCCTGGAATTTGACATACACCCCAATAGAATATGCTACGGTCTTAGGCGTTTTCGTTGTTGTGTTTTCCTACTTTGTTATTTTCGAGTATGTGTTAGGACAAACTATTGGAATGATGGTTTTGAAAACAAAGGTTAACAGACCAAAACTTTGGCAGGCCATTGTTCGCAACAGTTTTCTGATTCCAATTTTCCCATTCGTTCTGTTATGGATTATCGAACCATTAACCATCATATTTTTCAAGAGGTCCGTTCTTGAGAGGATTAGCAGAACGAGAACCGTCCACATTAGAAAGGTGATGTACTGATGCCAAAAAAGAGTAAAGAGATACCAATGAGCACAAAGATATGGGTCAGTGTTGGCCTTCTTTTCGCACTGTTTATCATGGCAGTTATGATAGCTGCGATTCTATCATTAAGTTCCAGCTCCAGCACTCTGGGAAAAAACACAGCAGTTATCAGAATAACTGGTCCGATTATGGGCGATAGCGCAGGAGGTCTTTTCTCAAGCGGTTTCGTCAGTAGCAGAGAGACTGTGATGCTGCTTGACAAAGCTGCCAAAGACACCAGCATCAAAGCGGTGATTATTGAGATTAACAGTCCTGGAGGAACTCCAGTAGCAAGTGATGAGATAGGAACCGCTGTTATGAAAGTCCGTGCCGAAGGCAAGCCTGTTGTCGCGTGGATTCGCGACGTTGGTGCCTCCGGGGCCTATTGGATAGCTTCAAACTCTGATTACGTAGTTGCCAACAGAATGAGCATGACCGGTAGCATAGGTGTTTATGGCAGTTATCTGAGCTTTGAGGATTTTATTGATGAATGGAACGTCACCAGTAACAGGCTTGTTTCAGGCAGTAAAAAAGATGTTGGAAGTCCTTATAGAACTCTGGAAAAAAGCGAGAGAGAGTACTTACAGGAGAAGCTGGACAAGATTCACGTGTTCTTTATTGAAGAGGTGGCTGAGAACAGAAACATGAGTTTTACAGAGGTGGAAAAGTATGCTGACGGAAGCATCTACCTTGGATCTGAAGCCTTTGAGTTAGGACTGGTTGATGAGCTCGGTGGAGAAGCAGAGGTCATCGCATACTTAGAGAATGTCACAGGAGAGAAGATTTCCACAAAGATTTTCGAGACTGAACAATCTTTGTTTGGGGAACTGTTTGGGATTAAGTCGGATAGTCCCCTGCCTGTTGACGCAGAATGGTTTGTGCCTCAGCTAAGATAACTACCAGTACTTTTTTTGTTGTTGCTGAGTCTCTGTAGCCTGCTCTATCTTTCTGACCCGCTGGTGCAGGCTGTCAAGCTCTGACTTTATCATGTCGAGCTTCGCAAGAATAAGCTCAACATCCCTTGAACCGATAGCCTGTTCATGAACATCGTACTGTTCAGGCTGTTGCTGACCAGGAAATGATGCGGGTTCGGGATACTGCTGTTGAGGTTGCTGAAAATCAGGGTGCGACATCGGGTCATGTTCAGACTCTGATGAGTATGATGGGACTCCACTATCGCTTAAGCCGAGGTCGTTATCAGAGCTAAAGCCGAGGTCATCATCTTTCTTCCAGAACTTCAGTTTGTCAAATGCCACGGCTCACCTCGGGGGTTACTGGTCAAACTGGCTATATAAAGGTTTCAGATTGCGTCGGGCTCTCCAAGGTATACTGAAACAGGAAGACCATAAGTCCGTTCCAGGCGCCTTTCTTCACTTGTTAGAAAGTTTTCAAGAGTAAGCCCTGTTGAACCCCCTACAAATGCGTACTTGAAACTGTCAGAAGTGTTGTGCGCAACAACAACACGTCCTATATTGTCCCCGAACCCTTTAATGCCGTTCTCGAAAATATCCACCCCGATTAATAGAGATGGCCTTCTTGATTTTTTATCGGCATACCCAACTAGTGCCGTTGTTGAACCAAGGTCCTTGGAACTGTTTGCTTTTCTGACCGCGCGGTCGGCAACTCTGAAACGTTGCCTTTGGGCAGGCCATTTTTCATCGACGGTTCTATTTACTATCTTGTACGCCTCTGAAAGAAATCTCCTGACTGAGTTAGGGTTATCAAGATTCACAGGGATATCTTTAATTCTCTCGAAATTGCCAATCCTGTATGATAGGTTCCAAAGCCTGTTATCCATAATGCTTTTTTTGTCTATTTATTTAAATAATTTTTGTTTTGTAATCACTAAAAAGTAGTTAAGAATAATGGGTTGGTTGATTCCCAACCACCTTAGCACAACCTTTATAAAACACTTGAAGTTGCCGTGCAACATGGTTATAGTACAGGCACGTGCACGAAGAAAGCCCACAGGGGGACGTTATCGTAGCACATTGTCAAAAAGAACACATATGCTCGGCAGAACCCCGACCAGAACAAAGGTCGGAGATAAAGAGCGAAGAAAAGAGATTGGCACAAAGGGCGGAAACGTCAAACAGAGACTTTTCGAGACCACCACAGTCAATCTTTTCGACACAAAGGCCAAGAAGTATGTTAAGGCAAAAGTTTCAAGTGTTGCTGAAAACCCAGCAAACAGAAACTTCGCAAGACGAAATATTATCACAAAAGGCACAATTATTGAAACAGATAAAGGCAGAGCCCGCGTTACAAGCAGGCCCGGTCAGGACGGCGTTTTGAACGCAGTCCTAGAGTAAGGTGAACAAAATGGATGGAACAAGACCATTGGATGCGCTCAACATGTCACGCGGAAAGCGTGTGATTGTAGAGCTTAAGAACGGAAGAAGCTTTGTCGGCGTTTTACAGGCGTTTGATATCCACATCAACACAGTTCTGGAAAGTGCAGAAGAGCACGAAGACGGCCAGATTAAGAGAAAGATGGGACTAGTATTCATCCGTGGAGACACCATCACACTGATTAATCCTGCAGGAAGTGAGTAAGAATGACTAAAGGCACACCAAGCATGGGTAGAAAGTCGGGCAAGACAAGCCACATCACATGCAGAAGGTGCGGCCTACACTCTTACCACGTGAGAAAACACAAGTGTGCCTCATGCGGTTACGGAAAGACAGCCAAAGTCAGGACCTTTGCCTGGAACGGTTAATTTCCGAATTATTCTTAGAACCTGTTTAAAAACCCGTTAGCAATGTATAAAAGGGTGAAAAACAGATTTGAATAAGTGACAAACATGGAGACTTTACAGAAAGAGATAGATGATTTGAAGAAAGAGGTTGCCCACCTAAAAGAAATCATTACAGAGGATTATGATCTGTCCGTTCAAGCTTCTAAAGACCTAGATATCTCCAGAAAGTCACCCCCTTCCGAATTTGTAGACATAGATGAGTTATAGCGTCAGAGTGTTTAGAAACGCACAGAAGAGGATTTCTAGATTGCCTAAAAATGATTATTGTAGAGTTAGAGATAAACTGAAACTATTGAAGAAAGAGCCTTTCAGATATCTTGAACATTATTCCAAAAGGAATTGTTACAAACTAAGAATTGGAGATTACCGCGCAGTTATTGATGTTGATATTAACAACAAAATAATCACCGTCGCCGTTTTTGATCACAGAAGCAAAATATACAAACGATAGAATTTTAAAGAAACATGTTGTGCCGTAGATATCCTAAGTGGGGTTGTCGGAGTGGTCAAACGAGCTGGACTTAGGATCCAGTGGCTCATGCCTACGCAGGTTCGAATCCTGCACCCCACATTTCCAATGTAAAAATCACATATTTCTTTCTTCAACGCAAGACTCAAACAAACCGTGTGGAAAAACCGTGATTTTCACAAAAAACCATAAGTGTTACCAAATTGTGACGAAATTCTATGAAGGTCAAATATTTATTTCAGAAAGGCTAAAAAGTCCAGTGTGGCTTTTTCCACACCCTGCCGTGAAACGTAAAAATTCTAAAGTTTCAAGCCCTGAAAAGGCCGAAAACAGGCGCAATAGCGCCTCCCCTTAGTAGTATATAAATCACGACGAAAAGTATATAAACAAACCTGGACCATTCCACCATCAGCGAGGTGGTATGCTCTCAGGCATACTTGGCCTTGCCTCCGCTCAAGGAGAATGGAGGCCAGGAATACCAGAGCAAGGGTGCCATCTCAAACAAAACAATCCTTTACCCTCGCCCACCAGGTGAGTGGAAGGTCACAGACACCAAGGAGGTGTACTGAATGAAGGTACGAAACATCGTGCGTAAGGCTGTAACGCTTGGTAGCGGCGCAGCCCTCGTAGGCTCAACGCTTATGGGCGCACTCGCATACGATTTGGCGGATTACCCAGACAATTTCGTCGTAGACGGAATGTTTGACGGTAAGATCGTCGTAGGTGAGCGAGCAGCTACTGCAGACGTTTTGGGTGCAATTGATATCTCTGCAAGCTTGCAGGCAGCATCCATTACAGAAGAAACTGTTGAAATTCCAGGAGTCGCTGGAGAAGTATCCCTAGAAGGAGATGCTTTCGAGATTGACGCAGGAAGCGACATGCTAGAAATACGTGAACCATTGGGAGATGTCTATGACACCTTGACAGTAAGTGAGCTGGAAGCCCTTGAAGGCGGACAGATCACAACTGATGAGGGTAGCACAGACTACTACCAATACTTGCGATTTGGAGGCACAACAGCAAACACAGCTCTACAGGACGTGGCAGTTAACTACGTCGAGGATGAGGACGACGTCTTGGGCGATTTCCTTGTTATCGATGACAATGCGCCATTCTTTGAGTGGGAGATTGAGTTCACAGAAGGAATTGAGTCTGAGGACGATGCCACAAACAACTTGGAAGACCTGGAAGATGAAGTTTTCAATATCTTCGGAACCGAGTTTACAATTGTGGACACAACTTTGGACGCAGGCCGTGTTGACTTGACACTAGAGTTCATGGCTGGAGATATTTCCGACACACTACGTGAAGGAGAGACCAGAGTGTACTCAATTGACGGAGTAGACTACGAGGTTACACTTGTATTCGTTTCCGACCCAAGTGCGGGAGGCACATCTGCCACAAACGAAGCTAAGTTCAGCGTGAACGGCGAGCTAACCGACAGCATGCGTGACGGCGACACAGACGTTCTATCTGGCGGACTAGAGATTGGTGTACGTGACCTACTAGTTAACAGCAGAGAAGGAGTAGTAAGCTTCTTCCTTGGTGCTAGCAAGATTACGTTCAGAGACACAATCACGCAAGACGCTCTGTTCTACAGTGGTGTAGAAATCACTGAGGAGAACATCGAGGATGCTGAAGTATCCATCCGTGGAAACAACGTATCAAGCACGTCTTACGAGATTACGAACATCAAGTACAGGTTGACTGCAGACGCTTCCGTTGGAAGCACAATCTACGTTCCACCTGGAATGGGTGTACGTGAGTTCTTGGACGAGCCTGAAGGTCTACTGAGCCCAACATTCGACGTTATGTACCAAGGCCTAACAACGCCTGAAGTATACCCTGTCGAGATTGACTCACAGAGTGACCACAGCTATGAGTTCACCGCAACAAACATCAGAGGCAAGACCTACTCAGGAGTTCCTTTGCTAACCGCAAAGGAGACTGGTAAGTGGGGAGACGACGATGACGACTTCTGGTTCACAGAGCCAAACGTCGCAGGTGTTGCTGGTTACAGCAGCATCTTGTTGAACGCAACTGATACGCACTTCTTCATCGGCGATGACGACTACTTTGTTCTCAGTGAGAACGACATAGCCAACGCAGACGAGAAGGACGACAGCTCCATTCTACGCTACGAAGACATCGATACAAGCGAGAGAATTCTCTCGTTTAGCGACATGTCAACCGGCGAGACACGTGAAGTTTCATACACCACAACAACGGGTGGACGAATCGGAAACGAGATCATCGGTGTAGCAGAGAACCTAGTTGTTGAAGGAAACTCATACACTGTATGGGTAGGAAACGCATCAATGAACAGCCTAGCTTATCCATTGATGATTGACCTAGACGGAGACACAGCACTTGACGGAATCCAGGTTGGATTCACTGTGAAGGGCGGTGCAACAGTCAACTTCGACAACACAGGAGGAGGCATAACTCCGGCATCTAGCCAGAGCGCAAACAGCAACAGGACAACAACTTCAGTTAACATGTCGATTGCAGTTCCTGGAGAACAGTTTGACGACTCAAGCAGAACCCCATCAGGAGAGTTCTTCAACTGGACTATAAGCGTTAATACAGGCACAGATGTTGTAGACGTTACCTCTGCTT
Organism: uncultured Methanosarcinales archaeon; assembly: GCA_964589765.1. Lineage (GTDB taxonomy): Archaea > Nanobdellota > Nanobdellia > Woesearchaeales > UBA525 > UBA525. Next base: position 1,613 of record CAZPUM010000014.1, on the reverse strand, counting down.
CAGCAGGATATGTTGGACCATTGGCAACAAGCGGCAATACCTGGAGTGCGTTCAATTTGGTTAACGACGACTCTGACGATGACTACGACCGTGGTATGACTGACTACGGAATCCTGATTGAGTCATACGACCCAACAGGCACCAACGACGCTGGAGAGCTAACCCTACACGTACCATCTCAGCAGAGGCGTGCGCAGGTCTTCGTGACCGCAGGCACTGTTGAGGCAAGCGCAGGTGGAGCTGGCTCTATCAAGGCAGACAAGGTAAACCCACTGGCTGTTGGAATCGCTGTCCTAGACAGAGATGCACCAGCTCTTGGTGATGAGAACCTCATCATCATAGGTGGACCATGTGCAAACACAGTAGCAGCTGACTTCATGGACAACCCAACCGAATGTGTTGAGGGCTTCGAAGAAGGCAAGGCTATGATCAAGGCTGAAGAGTACGGCAGCACTGTCGCTCTCTTGGTCGCTGGTTACACTGCACAGGACACACAGGGTGCAAGCCGAGTTCTTGCTAGCTATGCAGACTATGCTCTGGAAGGTAGCGAGGTCGAGGTTGTCGTAGCAGACCTTAACAGTATTACCGTCAACGCTGTTTCAGAAATGGAAGAGATGATTGAGGAAGAAGTTGAGGAAGAAGTTGAGGAACAGCTCGAAGAATAAACCGGGTCCTAGGACCTAGTTTAACCTAAATCCTTTTTTTCTTATTTTTCTTTTATTATTCTCGACACGTTTATATAACCCGGAACACGGTTTCTTGTCATGAAGAGGTACTTGCTTCTGTTAATCCTAATTATTCTAGCCAACGGAGTGCTAGCAGAAACATCAGGACACTCAGGATGGTATTTTTCAGGAGAGACTTTTGAAGCTGATGGGGTAGTCTATAGTGTTGAAGGAACAGATGGCGACAGCGTCCTTTTAGGGGTCGGAGGAAGACTCATCTTCATATCATACGCTGACTGCGTTGAGGAAGGACTAACAAAATACTGTTTCACAGACTACGGGAACGAGGTCAAGTACGAAGCCGGCGAAGAACTACAGGACTACAAAATCACAATCACAACAAAAACCCCTGAAATATCATACTCCAGAACAGTTTCCAACAACAACCCTCTACCTGGCGAGACCGTTGAGGTTATATTCACCTTTGAGAACACAGGAGAGTACAACCTTAGAGACTTAACCTTTGAAGAGAGGTTCCCAGAAGGCGTGAAAATCACGGCAGGACCAAAAAAAGGAATCTCCACAGTTTATTACGAACGTTCAGCATTCCCAACAGGCACTAAAGATACTGTAAGGTACTCATTCAATTCTCAAACCCTTGACAAGTTTAGCGTCAAGCCAAACCTGACATACAGATATGACACAACCACATACAACGAAACAGGTCCGGAGATGACCATTGACTTGGATACACCTGTAACTCTTGAGGCAGACGCTCCAAGAGAGATTCAGCTGGATAAAAAAGGAAAGTACTCACTAAATATCTCTAACGAACATGACGACGAAATAACGGTTTTCGTCACAATCACAGTACCTGAAAACATAAGGATAACCAACTTTGAAGGCCTGATGATTAACGGCGACAAATACACAGCAGAGATAGACATC
>CAZPUM010000013.1:0-33672 GCA_964589765.1 uncultured Methanosarcinales archaeon | reverse complement strand
GAGTACCACCTATACCTATGGTACCAGACACATCAAAAGTCTGCGTTGGTGTGCTATCATTGATTCCTACTCGGCCAGAACCATCAATAACAATATCTTTGACGTTAGCATCACTAGCACTATGTCCAAAGCTGATCGTATCAGTAGATGTATCCCATCTGAATCCGCCCCATTGACCTGACGAAGTAGAGTCACCTACAAGGAATCTTCTGTTACTCGAACCAAAGATGTAAACATCCCCATTTCTAACATCAAGACCAGCAACGGGAGTGTCAGTTCCAATACCCACTCTGTTGTTTGTAGCATCTACGAAAAATACATCCGTATCAACGGAAACATTGTCAGTGCTGGTTGATGTTTGAACTTCAGTTCCTGTGTCGGTCCAGCCACCAGCACTACCTGCTAAGGAAGACAAACATGTTCCCCCAGCAATACATACATCTGTGCTTGTTGTGATTCCTCCTGAAGAGTTGACACTTGTCAAAGATGTTCCCCCTGAGTTCTGCCATTCTGTAAGATTTGCTGACTGTGAACTTGCACCTTTTGCAGTTACAGGCACTTCAGTGGACCCGTCAGCCGTGAATATTCCTCTGTCAGCATAAATAAAATTGTCAGCAAAGATATCTCCCTCTGCCAGGGAAGCTATATTTGCACTGCTTCCTATTTCCAAAGCACCAGAGTCTGTTAAAACCAACGAGAACTGATTATTATCAGTGACACTACCCCACCTGATGTAACTTATTCCCCCAGATGACCCTGCTCCTAGGTTGAACACGTCCTGACCCGCCCTCTGAATCTGAATAGGGTTTGTTCCCGCAATATTTAGTGTTCCTGACAGTGACCCTGCACCTGAACCCACATTAACTGACTCACTGACTGATACATTCCCTGACACTTCTACATCTAAACTTGTACTGGTCGTTGTAGAAGTGTTTGTCCAGCCGGCCGCGGAATCTTGGTAGCCACCGCTTCCATCATTCTGGTCATCTCGACACTCCCAGGAGTTTCCGTCCCAGTAGCTGTACTGGGTTGCACCACATGTTGATGCGCTTGTGCTGACAGTAACAACAGGGCCGAATGGATTTGTCACGGAAATTCCATTTCCTGCAGAGACTCGAGATATGTTCCCTGTATTATTGCCTGAAACACAGTTTGTTCCGTTGGCCAAACATACACGAACATTCTGTTCGTAAATTGTTCCTGAAACATTCAAAGTGGCTGAGCTTCCTGACGGAGGTCCTAACTGAACCATACTTCCCGAGTCTCTAATCAGTTCCAAAACCTGAGGTGTGTTCAGCACCAAGCGATTCCCCGAACTTCTTGTGTAAATCTGCGCGAAGCTTCCAGTAGGCTGGGTTCCATTACCCATAATGTCCAACTGCTGAGAGTACAAAAGGTTTGCAACTCTCAGCTCTTTTGATATGTTTAAATCACCTGAAAGCAGGCTGTCGCCTGACTGTTCAATATACAATGTGTCGTGACCGGGGTCGTTGACTGCGAACGCGGGCATCGTTAAACATACAAGTAATAGAATCATCGCAATTACTCTCGCGTTGCTTTCAAGTATTCTTGGAAGCACAAAAACTTGTTTTTGATTGCTACGAGCACTGTCTCGGACTGGCAACGTAACCTTCTCTAATCGCTCGGTTTCGCCAGTCCTCGGGATTGATTTAGGATGATTGTTGTGACTGAGATTAATATGGCGGAGGCTCATTCTAACGACCTCCTGTACGGTATCAGATTTCCGCGTACATACAGGTCACCTGTTGTTGGATTAGCCCACATCAGAGATATTCCTTTCTTGTTTCTCAGAAGGAAGCTTCCGGGCGTTGGCTTTAGATTAGCGTTCTCCTCATACAAGTATCCCTTCAAGTAAATGTTCCCAGTTTCAGAATCAAACCAAACTGTCGAAACATAGTTTCCGTACTCATCTTCATATCCAATAGTGTAATCTGTGTTCGGTGCCGTGAACTGTGAAGTTTCTAAAGCATTTCCTTGGATAAGCAGATTTCCTATTGGAGTAATCCTGGCAACAGTCTGTCTGTCCGTGTTTGTTATTATGATTGTTTGGTCTTGGAAGTACTTGTCACTCTCATTCTGTAGGCATTCGAGAGGCCTCATATTGACATCAGGATAATCACAACCTATTGTCTGGGTTGTGACATTAACAGATATGTTTGTTTCTGACAGATTGACTGACAAGTTATTGTTTGTTAAATTGACAGTAGTGTCGTTGACAGTTACATTTATCTCAACAGTTACATTTTCCGTCAAGTTTACTGTATCATTAACCGCAATAGTGTTGTTTACCTCTGTGAATGTCACAGAGAATGTGTTGCTTGGAACAAGCTCAACCATGTCACTAGCATATATTATGAAACCGTATGTTCCTGTTTCCCCAGTTATGGTCAGTATTCCATCCTGGATGGTTTCGTCAGTAAGAGCATGATGGCTGGTTTCAAACATCAGTTCGTCGCCATCAGGATCAACAAATACTGAGTTTAAGTCAATGATAACTGAAGAGTCTGTTTCAATATCCTCTATCTGCGCAAGCTGGACAGGTGGCTGGTTCCCACCTGAAGACAAGACTATATTGTCTATGTTGACAGAGGCATCGCCCTCTATTTCAACAAGTAGTTGAGCCTCACCTGTCAGGTTTGTCTTACAAACCTCTCCGCAGGTGTTGAACCTTTCCTCCGGCTGAGGCGTTCCAACCTCTACAACTCTGAAAGGTAACTCTTCTTGGACAAGTCTTGAATCGTTAATTATCAGTTTGATAGAGTAGTTGCCAACAGATAGATTTTCTATAGAGGTCTGGTTGCCAAGTAGTATTGCATCATCTCCTGAAATCAGATATGAGGTACTTACCATCTCAGCTGTGAACTCCACAGTCTCACCAACCTCATACCGTTGTTTTGGCAGAGAAGCATGGTCTGTTGTGACTGCGCCTTCTCTGTACTCGTACAGAACGTATGTTCCTTTGCCTGTTGAAAGTGATAGAGTGACATCTCCTTGTCCTCTTGCGAGACCCGATACATTCAGTCGTGTTGTTTCGTTAAGCATAACTGTTAGGAAGTTATCATCTGTGAACAAAACATCAATCGTGTTTACTTCCATTATCACCGCACCTGTAATTCCTCCTGTACTATACAACAGAGTTGCGAACAGCGCAGCAATAACGATGCTGAACCCGGTAATCAGATACACAATCTTGTGCTGAAACTCATCGGTATCCTGGTACTCTGCTATTTTCTGGTCTATCACAGAGAGTACATGTTTCTCACTCTCTGAACCAAACTTCTCCCTCAGGTAGACGTCGCGTTCATCGCGCGTCATGTTTCCGTTGTGAACAGAGGCATCTAGTTTGCTGAACTCTTTTTGGACAGCTTCCCTCTTTGTGCGCAGATTATGGAGAGTCATTTTTTACCCTCCAACTTTTTCTTTGCGCGGGAGTATGTTGTCCAGACCGTTCTCTGGTCTCTGTTCAACAACCTTGCTATTTGGGCGTAAGTCAAGCCCTGGCTGTCTTTGAGGTATATGACGACGGATTCTAACGCTGCCAGGTTTCTGTCCCTGAATATGAAAGAAGGGATGTTCACATACCTGTCACTTTGATCGTCGTCCACGAAGCTTCAATTACTCACCCTGTAGGTATACATTTAAATATGTTACTAAACCCCAAAAAACTTACACAGTAAGTAAAATTACTTACACAGTAGGCAAATACAAAAATAAACATTTTCCTCTAAAAATACTTACAAGATAAGTAAAAATACTTACATAGTAAGTAAAAGTATATTCTAAAGTTAATAAGAAAATAATAAAACAAAGAAAAAATACTTACAAGATAAGTAATCAAACAGTGTAAGCTACAATATCCGCCTCACCCCTCAGCATCAAGAAGTACATCGCAAGTCTCTGTTGAAGAACAGAGTTTACAAGAGTCTCCTCAAGCTGAGTCGCTGCCTGACTGTAAGGAACCATCTGTGCCGGAACAACCTGTAAGGTCTGAACAAAATGGATTCCGGCATCAGTCTGAACAACAGCCGTCTGGTTCTCTGCAGTATTGAAAGCAGAATACTCTAAATCAGGCTGTAGAATTCCTCTCGGAACAACAAAAGTTCCACACGAATTTTTACCCTCTTCCAAGTCCGAGAACCTATTCACAGTCTCACAAAAATCATTGTTCTGCAGGAAATTCGCAACAGCCTGAGCTCTGCTCTGAAGCTGTTCAGCAGTCCTGCCTGAAGACGAGACTAAAATCTGCCTCATCACAGCAGACTCCGCCCTCAAGAACTGGTTAGGATTGTTCATATAAAATTCTTGAAGTTGTTCATCCTCAACATCTATGTTGCCGATAAGCACCCTTTCCTGAAGAAGTTTATTGATTCTCGCCTGCTCTTCAACTAAGGAACTAAACACTTCAGAATCAACAACACCATCTTCTATCTGAGTGGAAAGACTCTCTTCAGTGAGGCCAAGCGTTCCTAAAACCCTCTCTCTGGACTCCTCTAAGTCCTGCTCACTAACAACCATCTCAAGAGATTCCTGCCTGATTAGTTCGTTATTGATGGCGCGGTTGATTGCCTGCCCAAGAGCGTTTTCATCTCTCGGAACCGATTGGGAAAGAGCATCTAATTCTCGCTGTACAGACTCAAGGTAGACATTTACCCCATTAACAACGACCACAACACCCTCCTCAGGAGTTTCGTTTGCAGGCCTGTACTGAATGTCCTCCTCATCAGGTTTAAACAAAGAACAATACAGTTCATCCCCTTTAGCGTCAGTATAAAACACCAAAGAACTTCCAGTGCCCTCCAAGACGACTCGTCTAAACTTGTCAGGAAGCTTCTCAGGACACTCGTTAGAGACCAGGTCCATCATACCATCAGATTCAGAATACAAAGTGTCCTTCTGAACAACTTGTCCTGAACTCATCGCGTTGTAAAGCTCAACAAACTCGAAGTTGGAGTAGTCGTTCTGGACCTGCACGCTACAAGCCGCCAAGAACAGCACCACACATATCAAACCGTATACTATCTTCCTCATGAAATCCCCCCTGAACATAGCCAGAAACTCAGAGTTTATAAAAATTTGGCTTAGTTCAGACGGTAAACAACACCCAAAGAGCCTCTCAGACCTGACAAATTATAATGTGCGTCTGCAGACAAACTCAGTTTTCCCTCGTTTGGCTTATACTCAAAGTGTGCTCTATATGATTCTCGTCGTAAGAAATCAGCACCAAAAGCAAAACCCATACCAGGAAACAACTCTTTTACAGATAAACCAATAGTTGCAGATGGAACAGAATCGTTCAGAGGATCGCCTGAAATACCTGCTGAAGCATAAACCTTCTTCGTGATATTTAGACCTGACTCTAACTGTACCCTCGACCATCGTCTGACACCATCCTCATAAAAAACAAACCCTCCATTCAGTGTTCCTGAACCTCCTCGCGTAGCAACACCGTTAAGCATGCTGGAGGAAGAGGTTTCAAGCATCCGCCTTGAAATTTGATGCCCCCAGTCAAGGTTGTACCCTCCTGTGTTAAAAGCGGAAAATCTGGTCGCCATCATCCTGGCGTCACCAACCATTGAGACAAACCCTCTCGTACTAAAAGAGCTGTTAGATACAGAATAGGCCATACTGACCTCTTCAGGAGAATAAACCATCCATCCACCCTTGTTGCCTCTCTTGAATCCAGCGTAAACACCCGCACCTCTTTCAGTGGCAATCAGGCCCGCATCAGAACTGCCTGTTGTGTGCTCAACAGCAACCAACCCTCTACTGTCTGATTCCAAACGTCCTTCGACAGATAGGTTTCCGTCGGCAACCTTTCTCTCCAACGAAATGTTAGTATCCCATTGTTCAGATATGTCTTCATGATAGTCCCTGGGTTCAGCAGTTGATGAAACCTTGAGCTTTTTTACTTTCCAAGAACCCACCCTGACCTGTTTTTTCTCGTCGACCTCGAGTTTTACCTTCTTGCCGTCTTTTTTGGCCTCTACAGGAGTGTTCTTAATTTTAGGAGTCTCAATCTTGAACTCCTGGGCCATCACAGGAGCTGTAAAAACAGCCGTGAGAAAAACAACAGGAATAAGTTTGCGCATGGTATACGACGGTAAAATCGATTTAATAATTTAATGGGAAAAATGGTGGGCACGCCGAGATTTGAACTCGGGACATCCGGCTGTCTCAGGAATGCATGGAGCACTGCCTTATAAGACCGGCGCTCCGACCAGACTAAGCTACGCGCCCATCCATACATAGTGGGCACGGCTTTCCTTTAAAAAACTCACTGTCCGCAGATGGATTCGCACACTTCACACGTATGAGGCTCCCTCGCAATGCAGAATTTGGCCTCTCCGTCATACTCAAAAGAACAACAGTAAACAACCCCTTCTTCAGTTGTTAAAGAGTAATCCTCCTGACCAAAAGAATTAGCTGTGAATAGAACTCCTATTATTACAATTAACATAAAAAAAATAAACACTATTGCATGAATCTCAGCATTTTTCATTTTAGTATATTATCCCCACAGTTATTCCCTTAACCTGTTGAAACCTGACTTTGTTTCTATCCGGGGCGATGTTGTTATCTCCTCGTGTGATAGCGTACCAGCCTTGTTCATCCTCTCCGATTTCTATAACCCTGTGTATTATTCTATTATTATCTTCCTCAAATATAATTATATCCCCTACAAAAATCTCTTTTTCGGATTCAGGAACTTTCTCAAGCACAATATGGTCCGCACCCAATAGCGGGCTCATAGAGTTTGATGGAGCGATAATACCAGGTATCAAGTCATCAACCATTATCACAACGCGGTCTTCACTAAAAAACAGGTTATCAAGAGATATTCTAACCTCAGGAGGCATAACAACAGACTTCACAGGTAGCTTTCTTTGACATGCAGAGTACTTTATCTCGCTTATGCTCAGATTTTCATATGTCTGCATGAGCAGACTTCTGAGTCTTGTGTTCTCAGCACATAGCTCAGTGAATTGTACCTCGACATCTGTTAGGACACGCTCCGTATCCTTAAGCTGTTCCTTTAATTCTATTGAAGTGTTAATCTGAATTCCAAGAATTGTTGAAAGAATGACAAATAATCCCAGCACACCTATTATTATGTAGTAGTCCAGATCCACAGAGGTAACTTAGAGAATACCTTTTATAACAATTATGACAAGTTATCAACAAGTTCTTGATGGTATGCGCGCATCAAATTTTCAAGTGTTTCAACAGATTTCGCTCCGACAATACCTGCCCTGAATCTAGCACCTCCAGTTATCCCTTTTGTAAACCCCTGCGCGTGTGCTTTGATTTGAGCATATGGAACTTTGAATTGTTTCGCCAGGTTGAGGTACTCAAAAAAAATCTCAACTTTCTCTGCACCTGTTGGCGCATGATAACTACCCGTTTCCAAGAAATCTTTTATCTGTTTGAATATGTATGGGTTGCCAATAGCTCCACGGGCAACCATTATGTAATCAACACCAGTTTCTTCAATCCTTTTCTTGAAAATCTCAGGAGAAAAAACATCCCCATTACCTATCACAGGAATATTGACTGCATCTTTAACCTGTTTGATAATATTCCAGTCAGCCTCGCCAGAATAACCTTGTTTCTGCGTTCTGCCATGAACAGCTATTGCGCTAGCTCCTGCTTTTTCGACAGCTTTGGCAACGTCAACAACATTGATTGATTTGTCATCTATCCCAATTCTTACTTTCACCGTTATGGGCCGGTCAGTATTTTCAACAAGACGTTTCACGAAAGATGCTATTCTTTCTGAATCGTTTAGCATGGCACTTCCCGCACCTGAACGAACAACCTTCCAGGCAGGACAGCCACAGTTGATATCGATGATATCAAACCCGTTCTGAATCTGTTTTGCTGCCTGGACAACCTCATCTTCAGAATGACCAAAGAGCTGGACCGCCACCGGTTTCTCTTCCTCGCTGGTAGCGAGCATCTGGCCAGCTTTTTGGCTGGCTCTGACAATTGCACTTGCCGATGTGAACTCAGTAACTGTCAGGCCCGCACCGTATCTTCTGCAGAGAGTTCTGAAGGCAACATCAGTAACACCTGCCATAGGACTTAGTATGGCTTTTCCTTTCAGTTCAGGAAATTTATGCTTCATAAACTGAGGATACAACAAGTCTTTAAAAACAGTTTTGGGTTTCAGACAAAATGCGCAAAAATATTCAGAGGGCTGTTGAACTGATAAAGTCTGGAGAGGTTGTAGGAATCCCTACAGAGACTGTGTATGGTCTGGCCGCTAACGCTTTCGATGAATCGGCCGTGAAAAAAGCTTTCAAGATGAAAGGAAGACCTGCTGACAACCCCCTTATAGTCCATGTTTCAAGCACTGAGATGCTAATAAGGGTTGTCAGGTCTATGCCCCCAGTAGCAAGAAATCTTATCAGAAAATACTGGCCAGGACCTCTCACAATTATTTTTCCAAAGCATCCTGATATTCCTTACTGCGTAACCGCAGGATTAGAGACTGTTGCTGTTAGGATGCCCTCTAACAACATCGCTTTGGCTTTAATCGAATCTTCTGGAGTGCCAATTGCTGCGCCAAGCGCAAACATCTCAGGAAAACCAAGCCCTACCCGGGCTGAACATGTTCAGAAAGATTTTCCTGAACTGTTCGTTCTTGATGGAGGCCCTTGTAAACATGGTGTTGAATCAACAGTTGTTGATGTTGAAAGTCGTCCGACTATTCTGCGATTAGGCGCAGTAACAATGGAACAGCTCGAACAGGATATTCCAAACATTGTTTTGGCAGAACAACATTCTGACAGACCTTCAAGTCCGGGCATGAAGTATAAGCACTACGCTCCTGAAACGCCCTTGGTTCTTTTTCCATTCAATAAGAAAGAAAAAATGCAGGAGTACCTTGTTGGTAAAGAGAAACACGTTGTTCTGTGTTTGGAAGAACATATAGGGAGTTTCACTTCCTGCCCTGTTATTTCTCTTGGCAAAACTTCTGAAGACGCAGCCTTAAACATTTACCACACACTTCGCGTTGCTTATGGAGATGAAATAGTAGTTCTTGGTCTTGAGAAAAAAGGTGCTGGACGCACAGTAATGGACAGGCTAGAACGCGCAGCAACTACTCATATCTGAGACTGTCTACCGCCTGCTGTTTGCTTGCTTGATAGGCAGGAAGAAATCCTGCAATCATTCCAAGTATGAACGTGAATGCCAGGGCTCCAAGTATTAACTCCCAGCTCCACCAGAATCTAAGGTATATTGTTCCTATGTAAAGAGCTCCAAAAATCTCAATAGCTTTGCTTATGCCAAGACCTATGATTACCCCAACTAATCCCCCCACCAGACCAAGTATTCCTGACTCAATAAGGAATATGGAGAGAATATCTGTGTTTCGGGCGCCTATCGCTTTCATGATACCTATCTCTTGTGTTCTTTCCACAACAGCGGTGTACATGGTGTTCATGATACCTATGCCACCTATCAAAAGACTGATGGCAGCTATTCCAACAATGACTACATTTACAATCATAAGAATATCATTGAAACTATCAAGGAACTCTTCTGCAGTCTGAATCTGAAAATCTTCATCACCCTCATCAACATCTCTCGACCTTCTGAGGTCTTTCTTTATTCTGTCCGCCACAATTAGAGGGTCAACACCCTCGGCAACCCTTGCAACTATCCATTGATAATCATCTTCTATACGTTCGCCAAAAACATTTTCATAAGCTTCGGCACTTATCTGCACCTGGTTGTTGTCATTGGAGTTACCCATGTCTTCCTGTATCCCCAATATTTTAAAGTCAACACCGTTTATTATGAACTTGTCACCGAGATTCGCTCCTCTTTTGAACAGTTTTTCTTCCTGACCCCAGTTGTAACCTACGAAGGCACCATAAGTGTCATCCTTTTCCAGAAGACGCCCTTCTTCTATGTTGTTTTTCTGCATGTCATTCCAAAGGTCGGAACTCTTTACCAAGTCGTATCCCATCACAAGTACAAAAACATCCTGGTCTTTCCTTGTGACCTTTGAAGTCTTCCAGCCCATCCCTACTATATCCTGAACACCAAGCGTTCTTTCTATAACTCGTAAATCATCTTCTGTGAGTTTGGAAGAGTTGCCTGCTACTGAGAATGCACCCCCAGAACCGGGCTGGACAAATACCTTGTCAGTTCCAAGTTCGTTGAACTGTTCATTTATCGCTACTTGTAATCCCTGTCCTAGGGAAATAATCGCAACCACAGCAGTTATTCCTATGAATATCCCAATCATCGTGAAAAACACTCTGAACTGTCTGTGGCCAAGATTGCTTATTGAAAGCCTGAAAAATTCTAGAATTTTCATGACCTTAGAGCCTCCACCGGTTGCAGTTTTGCTGCCTGCAAAGCAGGGTATGTTCCTGCAAGGCTTCCCACAAGGAAGCTGAAAACCAGACTTCCTACCAGGAGGTACCATGGGAAGTCTGCCTTAATCAGCATGGTTCCCAAGCCTAAAAAAGCTATCCACTGAACTGCTAGACTAAACAGAACACCAAGAAACATTCCAATAAAACCTCCTGCAAGACCAAGCATTCCGGATTCAATCAAGAATATTGATATTATGTCAAGTTTTGTTCCTCCTATTGCTTTCATTATGCCTATCTCTCTTCGGCGTTCAAGAACCGCTGTATACATGGTATTCATTATTCCGATACCACCCACAAGTAGACTGATTGCAGCTATTCCTACAAGAACCGCAGTTACTATACTCAATACAGTAGTCAGGGTTTCCAGAGTGTCCTGTCCTGTCTGGACGTCGAAATCTTCTTCACCAATGTCAACGTTTCTATGATTTCGCAGGTCTTTCTCTATGTTTTGAACAACAAGTTCCATATTAGCACCCGGTGCTATCTGTGCTGCTATGAGTCCTACTTTGTCAGGCATGTCAAGAAGGTCCCTCATAGGTTCTTCGTTCATTACGAAACTTATGTCCGCAAAGGGGTTTCCTGTTTTCTTAAAAAACCCTACAACCTCTGTTGACCTGCCGTTGATTTTGACATTATCGCCAATATCAAGGGATGCACCGTCAAACTTTGGGTCTTTATAGTAGTCCTCACTCATTATGACCTTGAGCCGGTCAGAGGTTTTCAGGTTTCTTCCACGAATTATGTCCTTTTCAGATATGCCTGCTATCTCGAGCACCATATCACGTTCTTCTTTGTCCTGAGGAAGACTTACAAGATACAGAAACCGTTCTTTGTCATTGAACTCAACAGTTATCGGTTCCACTATCCTGTCAGTTGCTATGATAACACCGTTGGCCCTTTGGACCACTTCAACATCATCTTCTGTCAGTTGGATATCTGTAAAGCTACCAGGGGGCCCAAAACTGGGCCCTTTTGTTGTGATAGATATTTTGTCCGCACCAAGGGCAAAAAACTGCTCTTCGATAGCTTTCTGCATTCCCTGACCCAGAGATATTAGGCTGACGACTGCCGCGATGCCGATGAATATACCTATCATCGTCAGCCAAGACCTGAGGCGCCTCTTCCTTATGTTTGCAAGGGCGAGGCGGAAGTAGTCCTTTAACATTCAGCGTCTTCCCTTCTTGCCTGACTTCCTTTTACGCCAGTACCAGACTCCGCCTGCGATGAGTATCAGAAGGATTACCCAAATCCAGACACTAGTGCCTCCGTTGCCGTTTGCCTTAGGAACTCTGACTACCAGTTCATGGGTCTCTTCATACTCTCTATTGAGAGCGTCACGGTACTTTATTCTGATTGGAACTTTAGTCTCTTGTCCATTAACGTGAAGTCCAACCTCTGCTGATTCATAATCATCAGCATCGATGTTTCCAACATAGATTATTTCACTTTCCGTTGTGACATAAACGTTATCGTTCTCAAGCACTTCCATTTCAAGAAGTTTAATTTCTGCCAATCCTTTATTCACGAACTGAATGACTACCTCTCCTTCTCTGTTCTCAGGAGACATATCAACTGAGTCGAAGTAGACAAGAAGTTCAGGCTTGGTTCCAACAATAATTCCTACAGTCTCTTCCTGACTCTTCGCATTTCCTTGCTCATCATCATAACTTAGAGTTATTGGAATCCTATAAGCTCTCGCAGTTGCATCAGGATAAGTTATTAGGTCGAACGAAAATGTTGTTTCCTGGCCACCCAACAGCCTACTTATTGTTTTGCTGTCACTGCTGGTTGTAGGAACTATGCTCAAATCTGTAAGGTCCAAAGCCACGTCAACATTTCTGACCTTTGTATCCCCTACATTCTTCACCTTAACAGCCAGTCTTGCCTCTTCACCAGGCATTACCTCTTCAGGTACAGTCACAGCACTTGTGATTGAAAGTGCACTTGTTGTTCCCTGAACATTAATCGGCAAGTCAAACTCTTGATACGATGTAGAGCCCGTTTCCTGGACACGGACTTTCAGGATATTGTCTCCTTCGTTCGCGTCCTTGCTTACCCTTATACCAATATTCGTCAGAAAATTTTCTTGGCCTGGAATTATCGGAATATTTTTCACACGGTCAGCTTCATTTTCAACCGTGAAAGGACCTCCTTCTAGGACGGTCAATGTTCCTACTTTCGATGGGTTTCCACCATTGTTTTCAATCTGAATATAAACATCAATGGAATCTCCTGGCTGTGCGGGTACAGGCTCGTAGTAGAGCAATGTTGCTTCTAATCCGCTGCCATATGTTATTAGGTCAGCAGATGCTAGAGGTGTAACCAGCAATGCCAAAATTAATACTAGTGGTGCTATTTTCATTTTTTACCTCAAATTTTTTTTACTATTTGTCCGTCCTTCAGGTATTGAACCCTGTCGGCGTGTTTAGCGACGTGTTCGTCGTGTGTAACCATAACTATTGTTGTCCCTTTCTCCTTGTGGAGTTTTTTCAGAAAGTCCATAACAGTTCCACCTGTCTTGCTGTCAAGGTTCCCTGTGGGTTCGTCAGCAAGAATAACTGTGGGGTCCACAGCCAATGAGCGTGCAATCGCAACCCTCTGTTGCTGTCCTCCTGACAGCTCGTTTGGTTTGTGGTCCATTCTGTCTGTTAAGTCAACCAAATCCAAAAGCTCTTCTGCTCGTTCGTGACGCTGTTCTTCAGACATTCCTTGGAATATCATGGGGAGCATCACGTTTTCTTTTGCAGACAGTGTATTGATTAAGTTGAATTTTTGAAATATGAAACCTATTTTCTGCCCACGAATCTGGGCTAAATCTGATTCTGACAAGTGACTGATATTCTGTCCGGAAAGTAAGACAGAACCTTTTGTGGGAATATCCAGACAACCAATCATGTTCATGGCCGTTGATTTTCCGCTGCCTGAAGGACCCATTATTGCAACAAACTCACCTTCCTGAACTTTGAAATCTATTCCTCTGAGAGCATGAACTTTTGCCTCGCCCATAGTGTATGTTCTCCACACCTCTCTGAGTTCTATGATTGGTTTTTTATTCTTCATTTCATCCTCTCCAGACGCTTCTGAAATTCGTCAAGCATTTCGTTGAGTTCCTTTTTGTTTCTCTCAGCTCTTCCATCCTCAACCATTTTGAATATTGTATCTCTTAAATTCATCAATTTACAAGTGACTCTTCCTAACGGCAATTCTCCTTTTCTCAGTCTGCTGAAAAAAGCAAGTGTTGGAGCAGGGTCCTGACCAGTCATCTCAAAAATTGCGCGAATTCGTGCAGAGGTCTGGTCAAATAATTCATTCATATGAACCGACATCTCTTTGTAGTGTTCTTTTCCTTTTTTTGTTAAGGAGTATACTTTCTTTCTCCCAACTTCTTTAACACTCACCAGCCCTTCACTTGAGAGTTTATCCAGATAGGGGTATATACTTCCATAGCTAGGCCTATGACCTGTTTTCTGCTCTATGGATTTACATAAACCGTAACCTGAGTGTGGCTTTTCAGAAAGCTCGTGCATCACCAAGTGTGGAAGCATACCTCCTCTCATATAGTATCGGGTTCGATATATCTTTATAAATATATCTATACCGATACTAAAAAGTATGATGTTGTAAGATAAATTCATAACATTTATATAATCATGTGAGTTAGTATGACATAGATGTTTTGGCACACCTCCTTGGGACGGGCGACTCCCGCATTCCCTCACCAAAACAGTGATGACCATGATACTAGAAAAGATAGCAATGACCCCCGGTGATGTGTGGAGCTTAACTTACAGAAACAGCGTAATAGTCCGAGAAGAGGCTCTCGCATACAACAGCAGAGAACACCACAAAAAGAGATTTTGGAGTACCTGGCTTAGTGCCAACGGACCAATGATTGGTGAAGAATACAAACTGCTTGACGATAATTTAGAACTTGATTCTGCCGACAAAATAGGAGAACTTGTTGGAATTACAGGAAGAGATATTCCTAGACTGCTCGTCTCCCTGGACAATATGATTTTCGATATCACATACCAAATAGGAATTAACGCAATTGAAACAAAAATGGGAATTTACTCGGGTTCAGACCCTGATGGAAGCACAATGTTTTTCCCAGTTACAACAGACCAAATTAAGGGAACTGAACCCATTCCTAAAGTAATCGATCCCTATCAAAATGAGTTAGACTCAAAGTTTGACGGAGGCACGTTCTCTTACGGTAACAGAGAGTTCGTTTTGCCTCCAGATTCAAAAATATACAGGATGATTCGAGTTGCCGCAGTTTCCGAAAGAGGAGCCCAGGAGATCCGCTCCTTTGGAAAGTGGGTTGACTTCGACATGATACAATGACAGAAGAGGGAGGTACTACAAAAGGTCAGAATAAAAAAAGAGAACAGCGCCGGTGAAATACCGGCATTTTTTATTCTTCAGAAGAATACATTTCTCCGTTGGGCATCAGCACATGAGGTACAACAACTCCCGGAGCTTCAACAGGCTCAACCAGTCTTCCGCCTGGCGGAATCACAAAGTTACCAGACTCAAGCTCTGTTGCGCCACTCTCAACAAGCGTAAGCAGATTCTTTTCGCGAACAATCTGCCTCTGTTGCGCACCCGTTGCAAGCTTGTGAGCATATCTCCTCTGTAAAGTATCAACATATGCAAGATTCTTTGCCTGCTCATTCCAACCTATGATGGAATCTGTTGCGTCGTCAAGGTAGAAACCCCAACCGAAGAACTCCTTTTCAGGATCGTCATCATATAGGAAGTAAGATGAGCCTCTCAAGCTACCGGTCTTCCCAATCTGAGGAACATAGGGGTTCCAAGGCTGGTTACCCGGACTTAGCAGTCCAAAGTGGCCCGCATGAACAACGTATCCAGGCTGGTGCCTGTCATCAGTCAGTTTATACCTTCCACCATTTCTAATCTTGACCGCCTGCTGACCCATCCTGTCAACCTCTACTCTGCCATGCCACATCTTGTGGAAAACCATCGCCTTCTGCTTTGTTCCTGGCAAGTAAATTTCTCCGACAGTCTGGCTGTTACCATACCCTCCTTCAACATAGTGAAGAAGTCCAAGGTCAAGCCATTTCTCATCATACATCTGAACAATGTTATGCGCCTCGTCTGAGTAGCAGGATGTGTTCCAGTGGTTTCCTGACAGATAAGCAGCGCGTCCACCCTTGCTCATTATTTCTTGAGTGAATGGAATCCATGCTTTCTTCAACATATCCAGTTGTCTTCTTGGTTCGATAAAGTCCGCAGCTGCGAGTTCATTTCCGAACAAGTGTTGTAGGAATAAGAACTGGGTTGCAGACAGGTTTCCTTCTTTTAGTTCCTGATACATCGGAGCAAGAAGCTTTGGCATATCCAAACCATTCGCTTTCATCGCCGCTTCAATTGTACAATCGTAACCCCACGATCTAATCATCATCTTGCCGTGAAGCATCTCAGAGTGGATTGTCGCATCAGGTATTCCCATAGAGTCAACCATCGCCATCGCGCTGGACTTTACAGCTTCGTGCTGGGTCGGTCTTCCCTTTGTGTGACTTGCACCGTAGTGTCCGTCACCAAGGTCTAAAGTTGTTTTTGTATAAATCTTAACCTTATCAAAGAACTCTTCAAGTCTTTCAGTCGCTTCGGTTTTTTCACTCTTGGACTTTGCCTTGTCTCTAGCCCTGGTTAGTGTTTCATACTCATCGTAGAACTCAGCACCAAGCTTTGCGAGACCGCCCGTTCCAAAGAACCTTCCGTGGTGACCACCGTCAGCTCCTATTATGTGGAAGAGAGCTCCTGGAGCCATGCCTCCCTTTGTGAACCTCTTTACGTTCCATGAACGGTTACCATGCGCCTGAGCTTTAGATAGCTTCTCAACATCATGCATTGTTGAACCTTTAATGTAAGAAACAACCTCGGGAGTCTCGCGGTATTCACCAGGAATTGTTGTTTCTGCCAAGCGCATCTTTGGCTGGCCTTCCCATCCTCCTGCACCATATGCAGTGAAGAATATGTCTGCATCAGCCATACCTTCAAATTCAGACACAGACCTTCCTTTAGCAACCTGTCTTGCTACGGCCTCATCGTGAATAGCTTGAAGTGCTGCTAGGTCGCCATAAATTGGTTCGTTACTCCTCTGGAAGTTTGGCGCAGTAATCATCGCAACCTTGGTTCCTAAACTCTTGGCTTTGACCTTGTCAAGCATAATATTCTCTGCCTCATCAACTTTCTTTGCCATCTCACTGTCACCATCAAGAGCGTACTCTATTGAATCGCTCTCATCAGATGTTGCAGTGAATTCAGCCATGTTGCCAGGCAGACCTTCTGGAAGTCCCAGTTCAACCACAGCTTTGGTTCGTTTCAAGATGTGTGCTCTTAGTGGTCTATCAACAAGCTCTTCCAACCTGCCCAGGAATACTTCGTACGCATCGGAATACTGTTTCTTTACAACAAGGTTCATGACCTTTGAATCGCTTGCTTCCAAAGCGTATTGCTTTGTGATGTGGGCCATACTTTGGCGTTTTTCGGTTTCGATTCTTGCCGCTAGATTTTCAAGACCTTCAAGTTTGGTTTTAAGAGCCTGAAGCTTATCGTTGGCAGCATTTCTTGAGCCCTTTGAAACAGTGGCGCGGTCATTCACAGTGTCAAAGCCACGAATCTGGTCTCTAGTGTATCTTAGAAGTGCTATGTTCAGTGCATCCTCAAACTCTTCCTCATCCGCATCCTTGGATATCGACCTGGCTTTGTAGAACCTTTCCTGCCATTCCTCAAGTTTATTGTCAAAACCTGTAGCTTGATTACCAAGTATACTCTCCTTGACATAGTTTCTGAAGTCCATTCCTGTCAATTCCTTTACAGGGACTGTTTCAGAATCTTCTCCTTCTCCTAAAGTAACAGTTCTTGATACATCATCAAGAGTTTCCATCACATACTTGCCAACATCATAACTAAGTTTATGCTGAGCATATATTCTTCTTTGTTTGATTATACTCTCTTCAACTTCAGGAATCTTTTCGGCCTGAAGCTCCATAGATTCAATCTTTTTCTGTTGATCGATAAAGTACTTGATTCTTTCACGAATGTTGAAGTAGTCTGAAACACTCCATTGAATAATTATGTCTGCATCAGGATTCAGACTCTTTACTGTTGGCGCAATTTGGTGAGCAGCAGTTTCTAAAGCCGCCTCCAGACTGTTGATTGTTCCTGCGACTTCATCGCGGATGAAATCAACATCGTGCTGTTCCAGGCGCTCGTCCTCAATGAGCTCGTCCAGATTGAATCTTCCCTGAGGCAGTTCACCGCCCTCATCTCCGTTGCCGTTTCCATTCTCATGGAGCTCTTTGTGTTTCTGTTCAAGAATGTGCTTAACAGAGTCGGGCATCTTGCCCATGAGGATTTGCTGGTCTTGTAATCTGATTGTCCAGTAAGCGCCAATCTCAGGAACAACATCTCCTCCGATTAAAACACCTTTCAAACTGTCTTTGAAACCGTAGGCTTCGTTTACGATTGCAAGTCCTTTGAAAGCATCAGGGTTTGTTAATCGGCTGGCTGTGCCGAGAGGACCCAACATCAAGAAGGTTTTGTCCTCTTCGTTGAGAGTTCCATCTGGCTGTCGCCTTATTCTGTATTGGCGAATCAGTCTTCTGGCTCTTGCCTGAACTTCTTCAAAATCTCCCTGGATATAGCTATCGGGAAGAGCCCATCTGTCCTCAACAGCTCCAATGTACCTCCTGAGAGAAGCAGGCCCTCCAACACCTGTTGCCTGAACCATCTCAGTCAGAGTAGGCATTCTGTTGAATATAGGATTAGACATATCTTCTGTGTCATCCTTTAAATCATACGGAAGCGCTTCTGAAAGGCGTTCTAGAAACTCTCTTTGCTTATCTGTTACTTTCTTCTTTGGTAATAACTCAGCCACCAACTTACTTACCCCACAATCGTGATACCTGACTCGAAGTCTCTTTACTTTTAATCCTTTTGACCTAATATGATATATTTGACAAACTATATTTTACAAACCACCCATTACAAAATATACTCTTTAACTAAATTTGTGGACCACAAAACAGCCTAAAATAATTGTTTTCAGTATTTATTTGTCGTATCAAGATGACAAATATATAGATTAAATAGCACCCATCAAACCATAAGACAAAACAACAAGTATGACCGCGACGATTACAAGCGTGAAATACACAGGTTTGTTCCAACCCATAATTTTCGCACCATCAAAAAAACCGAAAGGAATCAGGTTAAACGCGCCAAGTATGGCGTTGATGAAAGCTCCCAACATGCCAATCATTCCAATAATTCCACCCATAAACGCGAACGGCATGAAAATCAAAGCCAAAACCAGGTTACTGGCAGGACCTGAAGCAGAGATAATCCCGTTAACCTTTCTGTTTACCCTGCCCATTATATGAACCGCACCAGGAGCAGCTATCAAAAGACCCATTATAGCCAATAATACGCTCATAAAAAGCATGCCGTTATTAGCCCTGAATTCACCAAAAACCATGTACTTGTGAGCGGCCAATTTATGGGCAAGTTCATGAACAATAAACCCAACACCTGCAGTGGTAGCAGCTATCCCCAGAATAACTAGAAACCTAGACAGAGTCAATCCGCTCGCATTTACAAATCCCGCTCTTATGAAATAAACAGCAAAAGCTACGCTCGTCCAAAACCAGGCCTTAACCAAGTCCCTTTTCTCTCTTTCAGAGAATCTTATTTGAGCGTTTGCGTACCTCATGATTGTGTGATGAATCAGTCCTTTATAAGGTTGGTGCGACAAGTATTAATTACAAACAGTTTTCACAAAGACATGGATAGGGAGAGACTCGAAGAGTTGTTGCTTGTTGGAATAGGAATTGTGTCCATAGCATTTTTACTTCCAGCCAGCATTCCCCAGAGAATTCTAACAACACTGATTATTGCGTTTGGACTGATTGCTATCCTTGTTCTGAGAAACATTGACTGGAGAAAAAGAGGAAGCAACCCATTTGATTGGGTTTTACTTCTGGGTATACTACTGACAATGATCCACATGGCCTCTTTTTACGCATGGGAAAAAACAATACTAAGCGGTTTCTTAGTCCTGCTTTTGGTAGCGTTCTATTTTCTTATGGCGTTTTTACTTTACCAGCACCGCTGGCTATTCAGAAATCCCCGAGACTCTTCTGGTCCTTAAGCCAACGCTCCAGTCTCTTAGGCGGCTCCACAGAACAGAACTTGTAACCCCAGGACTTTAACATATGTTTAGCATTGGGGGTTATTGCAGGAGCCGCAATTATTCCTTTGACGTTATCGGTGCCTTTAATCTCCTTAACTCTTTCTACATATCGCCTAAGTTGGTCTACAGCTTGTAGGCTCGCAGTTATTCGTTTACATTCAACAACTATCAAGGAGCCTTCCTTATCATGACCAAACACATCTATGAATCCCACATCTGTTTGTTGTTCCCTTGAAATAGGTTGGAAATCATCGCCTAACAAGTTAGGGTTGTCTCTTATGTGGTCAGACATGTCTTTCTCGTTTCCCGCAAGATCGATTTTCTGACCATCATCCATCTTATGAGCCTGGGCGTCATACACCCTGTGAATGGTTATGTCCAGCCAGGCCTTTTCCTTGTGGTTGAAAAGCTGAATGGACAAGTGATGTTTGTCTTTAGATATCTTAACCTCAGTTCCTGCTTTCATATAATTGACAGGCATACTTCCTTCGGGCTGGTGAATGATTATGCTCTGGTCTGCCTTGATAATTAACAACCTGTCGCCTCTTCCAAGATACGTCTCTGCCCTACCACTGTAAACTATCTCACACTGAATGAAAGCGGAAACACACTTGTTTGAAGAAAGAGCTCTTACAACCAAATCTTCAAACTGCACAAATTCCATGGAAAAGCAATAACTGTTCCGTATATATGAGTTCTCAGATACCCTTTTATACCCTTAGTTTTCCATACACAGTATGAAATGGGCCATAGCGATTCTGTTTTTAGCCTTCTTGACAGCCTGTGTTCCACAGGGACCAACCTGTTCAGGAGACTACATCGCCAATGGCCAGACCTGTTGCCTCGATAAAGATGGGAACTCTGTCTGTGATTTCGAGGAAAAATCAGGAGATTGTAATGTTGAAGGAATTTGCGAACAGTACAAAGATATTTGTGCACCTGAATTCAAGGATGTTGTTGAAGAGGTAATAGTTTACAAATATGTGTGTACAAACGGAAGCGTTGTTAATGACAAAGAAGATTGCGGTTTTGTCCTTATAAGTAATGCTCAATTGTTTGATGTAAATGAGGATATGAACACAAGTATCATCAACACATTTAATGCCAGACCTGCCTGTAGGGGCGAGTACAAAGCTGTTGAACTTCATATTGAATTAGAGAACCCCGCAAGAGAGATTGTTATTCAGGCGCAGACCGAACCCGAAGGTGAATTTACCGATATAGCAAACATTCTTCCAGAAGGAGATGAGTTAGTAAATAGATTCATCTACATAGGGTTCTGTGAAGATATAGGATGCTCAAAGATAACTGATGCGCAACTACCAGATGACACCGCAAGTCTGTTGAGGGCTAAGATTGTATACTCAGAAAGAGAACACATTACAAGAGACAGACTAGTAGACCCGACGCCTGAGGGTGATTACGGTAAAAAGAACTGTTAATTCTCGTATAACATTGCAAGAGCCTTAACGTTTTCATCAACATAATTTCTTGCAGATTGTTTTTTGTAGTATGTCTTTGCACCTGAGCGTCCTTGGTTGTGGTCAGCAAACATCATTTTGATAACGTCAGGGTGTGTCCACTCTTTACCAAGTTTGTCAGACCAGTATCGCCTTGCGTCGTTCATTAGCCAAACGCCATACTCATAGTTAGAATCAGGGTTCATCAGAATATTCCTGTACTGTTCGTTGGTTTTCTGACCTGTTCCTCTGTTTCTATCAACACCCCTTGCAGTCCAGGGTTTAATCTGAGTAAGCCCAATCTCACCCGCACCACCAATAGCCCTTGGTCTGAATGTTGACTCTCTTTCTGTTACAACATACATCAAATCGTGGAACATTTCTCTTTCAAACCCAGTTAACCCTGTTTGAGAATCAATCTGTGCGTAAAGTATATCTTGGTAAGATTCAAATCGAGAATCATATCCTTTTGAAAGGGTTGTTGCAAGCATTTCAAACTGCTCTGCAATCTCAGTCTCAAGTGCTGTGTATGAATCTTCTCCGTTCTTCTTTGAGATAACATAATCAATATCTGCTGAACGTTTAGCCAATCTCATGATATCATCAAAATCATTTTCCTGATACGAGACCAAAACTCTTCTGAAGTTCTTTGCGTTAAATACGACGTCCTCGGTATAGACCTCACATCCTTCACAACCAAGCTCTTCAAGAGCGTCCTCTAGGCTTTTGATAACTCTCTCTGCATTCTCTGCTACACTGAAAGCTCCTGCAGGTATGTACTCTCCGTCAGGAATACTATTTTCAACAATGACATTCTCAACCAGGGGTTGTTCTTCAGGCTGGTGCAGGAGATACCCCAGAGTTCCAAGAGTAGCAAACAAAGATGCTCCTATGGCACAAACTCTCTTGCCTCCGCTCGCATTACTCTTTCTAATCTGTTGACCGTTCATAGTTCCCCCAACTGTGTTGAATTCAGTTTCTTCCTTTATAAACCTTTCGTTTTGTTACTATTATTAAGTGGTTAAAATAGGCCAAAAATAACGAACATATTTAAATCATTTATATATTCCCTAACTTATGAACACAGACCTTCGCGTGATATACAAGAACATTGGCGAACAGGCTGACCGCGAACTTTTTGAGAAATCGGTAAGTATTGTAGGACTTGGCGGGGCAGGAGCCATGGCAGCAAGTCTTCTAGGACGCGAAGGGATTGCCCTCAGGCTAGTTGACATGGGTCGTGTTGAAGAAGAGGATATGCACAGGCTATCCCTTTTTTATGACGAGGATATCACCAAGTTCAAGGTCAAACAAGCAAAGGCAAGAATTAACGCAATTAACCCTACAGTACCCATTAAGAGTTTCCACGAAGAGCTAACAGATGATAACATTTTTCTGCTTAAAGGAGACTGCATAATCGACGCTACAAACGATATTGAGATAAACAAAAAAATATTCAAATTCGCAACTGAAAAAAAGATTCCTCTTGTGACCGTTCGTTATTCAGGCGACCAGGGAAGGATTCTTGTAACCCAGAAAAAACTTGCACTAAAAGCTGTTGAATCTATCCAGCTTGAAAAAATGACAAAAAGAGGGATTTTCGGACCGGTCACTGCAATGGCAGGAAGCTGTGCTGTAGCACAGGTTATGAAGGTCCTTCTAGGGGAGAAAGCAAGTTTCTCAATTGAACTGGATGCCTGGAAGCCAAAAATCAAGCTTACAAAACTGTAAGGTTCTTAACTAAAACTCGATTTCCGAGCTAAATGAGAAAGAGCATTTTAGCAATTGGTGAGCCGATGGCAGGCAAGACAACAGCACTGGAAAAACTCGCACTTAATTTCCCGAACTTCTTTACACACATCTCCACAGGAAATCTAATGCGCCAGTTTGTTGAACAGAATCCATCCCACCCAATAACAACTGAAGAACTCAAACCTATGTTTGCAGGAGGGGCTTTAGCATCTGATGAGACAACCGCGCACATTTTCAACAGTTATGTCCAAACACTTGATACAAACCTTATCCTTCTTCTAGACGGAGTCATAAGAAAAACCACACAGATTGAATTCGAGTACACCTTGGATTTAAAGTTGCTTGGAGTTATGCATTTCGATGTGTCAAAATTATCTGACGAAGAGCTTCTTCAGAGGGCATTGAACAGAGGACGTTCTGAAGAGACCCCAGAAGTTGTAGCTCAGAGAAGAGCGAACTACAGAAAATCAACAGAACCATTAGTTCATTACTACAGAGGAAGAGGTCTTCTTGAGAACATCGATGCCAGCAAAAACAAGGCAGACACATACACCCAAGTTGCAACCAGGTCAATTAAGCTCATCCTTAAGTAATTGCCCGAACCTTTCCAAAAAGAGTTCCCAGTCTTTGTCTGCGACAACCAAACCGCAGGCGTGCTCATGACCCCCTCCATGACCCTCAAGACCCTCTATCGAGGTTTTGATTTTGTCGGGGAGCGAAACATTCTTGCTCCTTACAGAGCACTTATTTTTCTCATCATGATGCCTGCCGATTATTAACACCTTTTCAGGATATCTGATGAGGAGCTCATTGCTGAGTTCTGACGTAAAAGATTGCTCGTCGTTTTCATATATATACAGGAAAAGCTTTTCCTCGGTCTCTTCCGCTTTCAGAACAGCATCCTCAAGAAGCGCCTCATAAGGCGCAGCAAGCTTCCTGTATTTTCGCCAAAGATATTTTCCTCTGCTAGTACTCTGATTCAGAATCTCATAAGGGTCTTCAACTCTTGTGAAAGTCATCACACTCTTTCTGACCTCAGATATGGGCCCTTTAAGATTGAATTGCAGGACTCTGACGAGTTCGCCTATTTTTGTACCAAGATATAACTGCTCCACAGTTTCTGGCATCCTCTCAATCAGGTCAGGATACTCCTGCCTAAGCTCTCTGAGAAAAGGAGGCAAAAACCAGTCACCAACAGTACCGATAGTAGCAATCCAGAGCCCTTTCTCTGCAATAAGATAAGACCAATAGGCTGTCGGTCTATTATCTAAGTCGTCGTTAACTCTTGGATTCAAGTATGTAACATTAGGATATCGCTTTGTGAGTTCATTCTGAGGCTCATGATGATCAATCCACAGAACGGGCAGATCCAGAGAATCAAAGAATTCTTCCTCGACCTGGGGCTTGTCAAGTATGACAACCAAATCTGGACCGTTCTCCTCTACTTTTCTAAGGTACTCTTCTCCTAAACAGGGACTGTTTTTCACACACACCGACATTCCCTGCCCAGTATACTGGTATAGTAGAGCAAAAGAACAGACCCCGTCCGGGTCGTCGTCGTGAAAGAAAAGAGTTCTCTCTGAAGATTGAAGTAACTCTCTGGCAGTTTTTATCTGTTCTTCTGAAAGTACCATGGGATTGCGAAATCAAGACTCTTTTTAATTCTACTGGGCTTGAAGCATACCAAGGTTTTATCAATTACGGCTAACGCTCTACAAATATGAAAGAGGTGCGTGAACGCTCTGCGGGCATCATCCTATTTGTGGAAGAGGATGAAAGAAGGTATCTGGTGCTCGAAAAGAAAAAGTCTGTAGACTTCCCGAAGGGGAAGAACGAGGAAGGAGAAACAGACAGAGACGCAGCTATTCGAGAAACATATGAAGAAACAGGCATAAAGAACGTCGAGTTTGTTCCAGGGTTTAGAAAAAGAATCAGATATGTATTCCAGCGAAGAGGAAAACAGTACAAGAAGAATGTGACTTTCTTCCTGGGCAGAGTCAAGTCAAACAAGGTTAAAATCAGCAAGGAGCACAAAAGCTATTCCTGGCTAACAGCCAAGGAGGCACTGAAAAAATTCCCCTTCAGAAATCATAAGAACCTGATAACATCAGCAGAGAAGCATCTTTCCAAGTCAAATTGAAGCTTTCGGTTTCTATTTATAATAGCTCGAATCTATACTTGTATGGGTATTGAAACATTTTTAGAAAAAATCAAGAAGCACTGGTTCGCCTTTGTGTTATTAATCGCCCTTCTTTGGGTCGTAGGCAATTTTTTCGGTGCAGGTTCAATGATAGGAGGCATATCCTCAAGATCAGAATCTATGGCTTACGCCCCTCAAATGGATATGGCCTACGGCGGTGGCTACGACAAGAGTTACTATGGAGGCTCTCAAGACTTTGCCCCTGAAGAAGAGGAGCGCAAAATCGAGAAAAGCGCAAGTTTGACAACTGAAGTTGATAGAGGCGAGTTCGATGAATCAGAACAACGGTTAAAGGGAATTATCAGCTCTGCTGACGGCATTATTCTGAATCAGAACGTTCGCAAATGGTCAGGTTCTAGCAGAACAGGAAGTTACAGTCTCAAAGTTCCCACAGACCAGTATGATTCTGTAGTAGCAGACCTACAGGAGATAGGTGATGTGGATAATTTCAATGAAAACACTAGAGACATCACTGGATCTTACCTGAATCTAGAGCAAGAACTAGAGACTGAAAGAGCCCGACTTGATAGGTACGAAGCTCTCTATAAACAGGAAGGTGACCTTGAAGCAAGGCTGAACTTAGAAGACAGAATCTTCGACCAGGAGAGAAGGATTGAGTATCTTGAAGGCAGAATGACAAACATGGACCAGAGGATTGAATACTCATCTGTTCAAGTCACAATAAGAGAAGAACCTTCAGGTTACGAAAGAATCGGATTTGTAAAGTTCAGCGACCTTGTGAAATCATTTGTCAGTAGCACAACAGGATTGCTTTACACAATCGCATATGTCCTTCCATGGACACTGTTCCTAGGAATAATCTGGTTTATTGTCAGATTTTTCAAGAGGAGGACTGAATAATTCTTTTTTTCATTTTTATTTTCCACACACCTAAACTCACACAACATTTCTAATCAAGACCTAGACGCTCATGAATCAAGCGAATGTGCAGATACTGGATGAGCGCCGTAATAAAACACCGAGGGCTCGAGGTCCTGAAGCACTCAGTTGTCAGAACTGACTCAGGGCATCCAATAATATTTTGAATGTGGGATGCAGGGTTCGAACCTGCGTAGGCAAGAGCCACACGGCCCTGAACCGTGCCCGTTTGACCACTCCGGCAATCCCACGTCGTGACGGGAAGAACCAATAACGGGTTTAAAAAATTATGTCCGAAGTCTCTTCACGAATATGTATTCATTGTTCATTCCTGTAGAGACTTTCTTGTAGCCCATCTTTTTTGCTGTGCCGTTTATTCTAATCAGCATTCTTTTGTTTCGAGCAACATCCTCATCTTTAGAGGGGCACGGGTCAAACCATGTGCTATACTGTGCAGGCCTAAAATATGTGGCGCCAAAAACTGTTTCAGTCTCCGCCCATCGTTCCACAACTCCTGCCATCAGTTTTTCCCAGCAGTATTTTGATAGAACCCTGCCCTCCTCTTCATCAAGAAAACGGCCACCCTTATAATCTCCAATTTTGAGAGATTGAACCTGCACTATTGAAGGGCCTGGAGGGGTATCAAAGCTTTGCCAACCAAATGGCAAGGCCACACTTGAAACTGCAAGAAGTCTGTATTCTCCTTTCAAAGAGATTCCGAACCCCATTGTACCGTCAATGAAATGTTTTGTTCCAGCACCTCTATCTGGAGTACAAAAAAAGTCAGAATCACACCAACCATGACCTGTAACCCCCCATACATCAAATCTATCGGGCGTTCCTTCTTTCAGATGTTTTTCCACGATATCATCTATGTCAATTTGGAAAGGAAAGGGGGTAGCCCCGTGTATTCTTGCAGGTCCTTCATCACCTGGAAACTCTTCTATCACAGCTTTAGCTACTAGCCAGTTGTTGAACTGTTCCTGGTACTTGCCTGAGGTATCGAGCAAATTGTAACTCCACATGTCGTCAACAAAACACCATTTATTTATAAACCCTTCGAATGTTCTCACTGAACAGTGGTTTCAAAACGAAAACTTTAAATATTAGAACTACTGTTCAGGAGTTACAGGTCGGGGGGAGAAATTTTCCAGAAGAACATTATTCTTCTACCACCACCTCACCACCACCCTTCTCTCCCCGCCTCTTTTTACTATAACTTAGCGAAGACGCATCTTTTTGCCCATCTTTTTCTGCATCTTGGACATCATCTTCTGCATATCTTTTTCATTACCAGACATGCCCTTCATCAGCTTGACCATCTTCTTGGACTGTTTGTACTGTTTGATAAGAGAACGTATTTCACTTTCAGGTTGACCACTACCCGTAGAAATCCTCTCAATTCTAGACGGGTTCAAAGTCTGCTCAGGCTCAAGCTTCTCCTTCTTAGTCATAGAATCCATAATGAACTTCCACTTCTCCAGCTTGCCTTCCTGAACATCAAGCATATCTTTAGGAATATTCGCACCAGAAAGACCAGGAACCATAGTCATGATTTTCTTAAGAGAACCCATTTTCTTCATCGACTGCATCTGGTCATAAAGGTCGTTAAGGTTGAACTCACCAGACATCATACGTTCGCCCATCGCTTCAACATCCTGGTTTTGGAAGGCCTCCTGCGCCTTCTCAAGTAGCGATTCCAAATCACCCATGCCAAGCATTCTTCCAACGAACCCCTTAGGTTTGAATTCCTCAATATCGTCAATTTTTTCACCGACACCGATGAACTTAACGGGAGCCCCAGTTACAGAACAGGCGGTTAATGCCCCGCCACCCTTAGCTGTTCCGTCAAGCTTTGTGATAACAACACCTGTGACGTTGGCATGTTCGTGGAACGTCTCCGCCTGCTTTTGAGCAGACTGACCAACATCAGCGTTCATCACAAGAAGTGTTTCATCGGCATTGACCGATTTGTTAATCGCAATCAACTCCTCGACAAGCTCGTCAGAGAGAGCATCCCTTCCCGCGGTATCAACTATAACCACATCGTAATCCTTGAACTCCGATTTGTACTTGTTTACGATGTCCGTCGGGTGCTTTGCACCCTTAGTACCGCGGAACTCAACACCCGTCTTCTCAGCCAGCTGTTCCAGCTGGTCATAAGCGGCAGGACGCCAAGTGTCGGTCTGAACAAGAAGAACTTTCTTTCCACGCTTGGAATAGTACTTGCCGAGTTTGCCTGCAGTGGTTGTCTTTCCGTTACCAAACAGACCAACAAGCATAATCACAGTCGGCTTTTTTGTCAGCTCAATACCCGCACTCTCACCACCAATAAATTTAACCATCTCTTCATAGACAATGTTAACAACGTGTTCCCTAACAGTGATTCCCTTGGGGGGTTTCTCTTTCAGTGCACGTTCCTTGATTCCTTTGGCAACCTCAAAGACAAGCTTGACATTAACATCCGCTTGAAGAAGAGCCCTCTGAATATCCTTAACCACCTCATTGATGAGTTTCTCATCCACGAAGGTAGCTCCCGCAATCTTTTGAAGAGTTTTCTTCAGGCTGTCAGACAGTTTGTCAAGCACCATAAGTATCGAGGACGGGCAGTCATTTATAATTGTTATCGAGTATCTGACAAATTCTTCTAGAAATTAATAAAAACTCAAAATTCTGAGCACACACTATTTTATAGGGGTTATTTATTCACTCCACAATGGTACAAGGGTTGGTTGCAGAGACTCTGGACAGATTCGGCATAGAAGATTACACTGAAAAGTTTAGAGCCATTGCCGAATCAACACCATCAAAAGATGTCTTCGGCAGGATTCTCAATCAGGAATACGCATTAAGGCATTTTGTTGACTCACTCGGCTTAGACATTCGAGGACGTTTAAATTGGGGCGATGCAGGAGTCGGGAAGAGTATGACTGTTGATGCTCTAATCGAGGCTTTAAAGAAACTTGACAAAGGGGAAGAAATTACCGGAGAGTACGCTCCACAAGTTACAGCATATTACGAATCGTTAAAGAACAACCCCCGAGGAGACATTTACGCACTCTGGAACCCTGACGATTACTACACCCCCATTGTGTTCAGAGCGAACGGGGATGTGAACGGAGAAACAATCGACAACATTTTGGAAGGAGAGTTGAAAGGTCTTCTTCAAACCCTTAGCGATGATGGAGTGAAGATAGCACGAGAGGCTGTTGCTGTTGATAGAGCAATCGACTTACTATCAGATGCTTACATCGATTTGGCTGGAAAATATGAAGTTGGCGAATTCAGCTGGGAGGTTCAACCTCCAACAAGAAAGAAAGGAGTCAGACTGACATACCAAGATTCTGAAAATGAACAAACTTCAGAGTGGAACAAAAGTATGAACGAAGTCTTCCTAAGATTATCAAAAATTTTCAACAGAACGGATGCGGACTTCGCAGTCAGAAAAGTTCTGGGGTACGGACCAGAAAAATTGCTTGAGGCCACCGAACTTTCAGAAAAACTGTTTCAAGAGTTCTATGGAAGAATGAACAACCTAATTGACGAACAAGTGAGCTATTTTAGGGCGTACCAGGATTCCTGGGAAGAGGCCCAACCAGAAGTCGCAGACTGGTACGGCAGAGTTGCCAGATTCTTTGAGAACGACAAAAAAAGGAAACCCCTTATCGACAGTTTCTGGGGATTAATAAGCGGACTGGTTCATGAGCCAGACAAGAAAGATGAGAAAGACAAGAAAGCTGAGCTCCCCAAAGACATGGGATTCAGGTTCATGGAAATCAGACCTTCAGGTCAGGAGATTGATCTAGCATCTCTTCTTGAACCAAGCGTCGTCAGAAGAAACGAAGATGACAGATTAATTATCAGAAGACCGACCATTGAAGACCCTCTTGAGCTCTTCGTTGAACTTGAAGGTCCTGAAATGGACGATTCATACCCATTACATCACCAAATAGGACTCGGCGAGTTGGCATACGCAGATGTTGTTTTCATTGACGACGGAATATCTGATGTTCTGGCCGATACTCCAACACGAAAAGCAATGCTCACATTCCTTAATGACGGAAGAGTCAGCGCAATGGACGGAAAAGTCCAGGTAGAGTTCCAGAGTTATTGCCATCTATTCGCGTGCGAAACAAACAACCCCTTCCGAAGAGTTGTGTTTGAAGGTACAGACCCCGAATTTGACGATGGAATGGAAAGAAGGTGGAGCACAACATTTTTTGAGAGTTGGGCAGAATACAACGATAAACTTGTGAATGCTTTTCCACACATTCTTCATCAAAGCACTGCAGAGACCAGGCAAAAACTTCCCAGACCAGTAGGATTTTCTCCGGAAGCATCAAACCTGTTATTTCACTATCTTATCGAAGAGCCAGAACTGGTTTTCCCAATGACAATCGGGCAGACAAGTAAAAACATCTTCAAACCAATTCTTGCAAGGGTTTCCGGAAAAGGAAAAAACATGGTGGAACCTTCTGATGTAATTGATTGGATTGAGAAAGAACGCGATGTCATGATGGAGAATATGTGGATGAGATTTTCTTTAGACCAGAGTCCTCCAAGACCTCAAGCGAAAAGAGTTGGACATGTTAACGGATTGTACGCTGCAACATGTATGGATGCGGGAGGAGCTTTCCACTTATCAGCCAGTTTAACTAAAAGGATGGGCAACATACATTCTGCTGACCAAAAAGCCAATCTTATGGACGAAACATTCCACGCAGGAGTTTTAACAAGCGACATGTGGTTTAACCAGGTTTTTGGACCATTCCGACTTGAAGTTGAACTAAAAGACTGCGATTACTCACGTTCTGGCGGACCCTCAGCAACAGCTGCAAACACATACGCAATAATGTCTGAAGTAGGCAATATTCCTGTATGTCAAAACACTTACACAACTGGAACAGTTCTTGACAAGGACGGAAATGTTGGAATCATCGGCGGAGTACTTCAGAAAGCGCGTGGTGCTTGGAGATACCACAACAAAATGTACAAAGAAGCAGGAATGGATGTTCCACAAATGCGAGTTATGGTTCCACCTAGAAACCAGCGCGCTTTGTACAGAAGTATGCTGGTCGTTCCGGAATTACAAGAAGCGATTGAGAATGAACAAGTCATAGTTACACCTCATGAAACGGTTTGGGAAGGGTTCGAACTGATTTCTGGAATGCCACGCTCAGAGTACGAACCAATAATCCGCGAGAGAATCGCTCAACTAACAAACGAGATAGGCCTATACGACAGGCAGATACGTTTTGGCCCCGAACACCAATAGTATTTATAAATGGACGGGGGCTCCAAAGTTTTACGCACCGGTGATGTAATGGTAGCATTGCGGCCTTCCAAGCCGTCCGTACGGGTTCGAATCCCGTCCGGTGCATATGACTCATATTATTTGGGACAGAGATGGATGTCTCGTTGATTCTGGAACTCTAGTTTTCGAAACATACAGGGAGTTCAACAAATTACTGGACGCACCCCGCGATGACCTGTTTGTAAGCTATGATGTTTTCCGTCTTTGGAACAGAGTTAACTGGTTTGATAACTACAAGATTATGGGCCTTCCTGAAGATAAATGGCCTATCGCCCACCAGATTTTCAAGGACAGAACCAAGGGAGCTGATTTAGACTTTTTTCAGGGAATCCCTGAGTTTGTCAGAAGCAACACATTCACTCACAGCATAGTTACAGGAAACTATGAGGAATTTACCAAGGCACATGTTGAAAAGCACGGTCTCACCAAAGAGTTCAAATTGATTTCCGGGTATTATTCTGGAACCCCCATCAACAAGGTTGACCTGATTCAGCGCCAATTAAACTGGCTTGGTTTAAAACCCCAGGAAGTCGTACTAATTGGAGACACTGTTGATGACGGCAGAGCAGCCAAAGAAGCAGGCAACCGATTTGTCGCAGCGGGATTTGGGCTGACTCATCCTATAAGACTTGCCGAAGAACTTGAGACTAGAAGGGTTCCAACCGAATTCTTGGCAGAGACACCTGAGACGCTTGTTTCTTACCTAACAGAACACAAATACTAGGTATTCTTTTAAAGTCGGTGTGACGCTTCTATGCCATGACTGATGAAAGGCGAGTGCTCATATTTTGCGCCCACTCGGATGACCAGGCTTTCGGAGCAGGGGGTTTTATGTCTAAAGTTGCATCAGAAGGAGGGAAAATCCTGACAATAATCTGTAGCTTTGGAGAGTTGAGCTTGCCCCACCTCAAACCTGCAGAGGTTGTTCCCATAAGAATAGCAGAAAGCCAGAAAGCAGACAAGATTCTTGGCGGAAGCGGAGTGATTTTTCTAGGCCTGAAAGAGGGAAAATTTTACGAAGATGCTAAAGAAAAAAACCTGTTCGTAAACCTGGAAAAAATCATAAACGAATTCAAACCTGATACAATAATGACACACGCAGTTGATGACCCTCACCCCGACCACAGAGCGGTTTTGAAAATCGCATTAGAACTTCACAGCAAATCAAAGACAAAGTTCGAGGTGTTCTCATTTGAGATTTGGAATCCAGCCAATCTAAAAAAAAGAAGAACACCCATGCTAATGGTGGATATCACAAAGACCTTTCACAAAAAAATAAAAGCCATCGAAGCGTTTAGAAGCCAAATAAACTCTTTAGTGCTTTTACTGTGGTCAGTTTACGCTAAAGCCTTATACTGGGGCCTCAGAAACAGAACCCGATACGCAGAGGTTTTTTACAAGGTGAAATAATGAATAAGAAAGTCTTAATCGACCCAGAAACTGAGGAAAACATTGAGTGGATTGATTATACCCCTAAGAAAAAGACAAATGATGAAAAAAGACAACTTCTCATTACTACAGATAATTTTTTGCCAAGATGGGACGGAATCAGCAGATTCCTAGCAGAGGTAATCCCGAGATTGAAAGACAGGTATGACATAACGGTTGTTGCTCCTGATTACGGAGAGGCAAACATGCCTGGAGTGGAGATTGTCCGCATTCCTCTGAGTAAAAACTCTTACGGAGATTACACCCCTGCACGTTTTGCGTATCGCGACATCAGAAAATTGCTAAGAAACACAGACCTTGTTTTCAATCAAGGACTAGGCCCGATAGGGGTCAGTAGTATTCTTGCATGTAAATTCGGAAAAAGACCTGTAGCAAGTTACATACACAGTATTGAATGGGAGCTCGTACCGAAAGCATTGGCAAACCCCCATCTAAGAGCGCCGTTAATCATGTTAAGCAAAACAATAGTCAAAATATTTTACAATATGTGTTCTTTGCTGATTCTTCCTTCTGAAAATATCGCAGAGATGTTCTCCTGGCAGAGAATCAAGACGCAAAAAAGAATTGCGCACCTTGGAGTTAATGTCAACAAATTCAGGCCAGTTAAAGACCAAAAAAGCACTAGAGAAAAGTTAGGTTTGCCAACTGATAAGTTTATTGTTGGGTATCATGGAAGAATTGCGCACGAAAAAAATCTTCTGACACTCATAAGAGGATTCAAAAGACTGAAAATAGACAATAAACATCTTTTGATTGTTGGTGACGGCGTTCCTGAGTTGAGAGATAAAATAAAAAGAATGAAAGATGTCACAGTTACCGGAACAAAAGACAATCCTGAAGAGTGGCTCCGTACAATGGACGTTTATGTTCAGCCAAGTTTTACCGAGACAACCTCTCTTGCGGTTCTTGAGGCCATGGCAACAGGACTTCCTGTTGTTTCAAGCAAAGTGGGATTCATTAAGTATTACATTATAGATGGCGCT
>CAZPUM010000012.1:33500-35215 GCA_964589765.1 uncultured Methanosarcinales archaeon | reverse complement strand
AATCACAAACTTCTGATTACTATGCTTTACTGTACTGGTTTACGTTTGTCGGAAATACGAAAACTAAAAGTTGAACATTTGTGTCTTAGCGGGTCTTTTGGAATTGTTAAGAAAGGCAAGGGTTCAAAAGACAGATTGTTCCATTTGCCAAGAGAGGTCCATTCAAATCTTCCTAATACGGGCTACATATTTCCTGGTAGAAAAGGACCTTTGTCTAAGAAATCAATTCAATTGATTGTTAAACATTCAGCTTTTAGAGCGGGGTATTATCAAAAAGTTACTCCGCACATGCTCAGACACAGTTACGCCACGCACTTGTTAGAAATGGGAACTGACCTTAGAGTTATACAATCATTATTAGGTCACGCCTCAATCAAAACAACCCAGATATACACGCATGTAAAATCTGACTCGTTCAAAACGCTTCAGAACCCTCTATCAACATTATTCTTAGAAACAAACCTTTAAAAACAAACTAAATCTCCAAACCTCTATGATTCAGGTAGAGCGACCGGCAGATATGCTTACAAAGTATGAAAAGGCGCGTCTTATCGGTGCCAGAGCGCTTCAGATTAGCATGGGTGCTCCAATTCTAGTCGACCTAAAGGAAGACGACTTGAAGAATATTAAGTATAATCCTGTGGAGATTGCCAAGATCGAGTTCGAGAAGGGTGTTATCCCGCTGGAAGTTAAGAGGACAGTCTCCCAGCCCCCACAGGAGTGAGCTGTCCTCCTATTATCAAAATTTAGGAGGAATGACCAGATGACAGACCAAATGGATACAAAGGGTATAACTGTCAGGAAGTCCGAGAACATGGCGGACTGGTACGGACAGGTTGTGATAAAGGCTGAGCTAGCAGATTACGCCCCGATAAGGGGGTTCATGACCATAAGGCCTAGAGGTTACAGTCTTTGGCAGTCTATTCAAGACTATTTGAACAAACTGATTTATCAGGTGGGAGTTAGGAACGCGTACTTCCCGATGCTTATTCCTGAGTCTTTTTTTGAGCGTGAAGCGGAACATGCAGAAGGGTTCACTCCAGAAGTTGCATGGGTTGAACAGGACGGTGAGGGCGAAAGATACGCTCTCAGGCCTACAAGTGAGACTATCATGTATGACTCGTACAGCAGATGGATTCAGTCATGGCGAGACCTCCCACTAAAGATTAACCAGTGGTGTAATATTGTGCGCTGGGAGGTTAAGGACACGAAGATTTTTTTGCGTAGCAGGGAGTTTTTGTGGCAGGAAGGACACTGCGTTTACGAGACTAAGGACGAATGCCACAAAGAGACCTTACAGTACCTTGAGTTTTACAGGAAGGTTGCTGAAGAACTGATGGCAGTTCCTGTTCTTTTGGGAGAGAAAACTGAAGAAGAGAGATTTCCTGGGGCTTTGAGGACTTTTACAATTGAAGGGTTTATGCCAGATGGTAAAGCTCTTCAGATGGGAACAACCCATGACCTTAGTCAAGGGTTTGCTAAGAGTTTCGATATCAAGTACCTTGGGAAACAGGGTGAAGAGGAGTACCCTTGGCAGAATAGTTGGGGGATATCTACAAGAATGCTCGGAGCTGTTGTTATGATGCACGGTGATGACAAGGGTCTTATTCTCCCTCCGGAAATGGCAGAAGAGAAACTTGCTATTGTTCCTATATATGTAAAGAGTGATGTTGTAAACGAAAAAACTATCGAGCAGGCAAAAGAGGTTGAGCGTG
>CAZPUM010000012.1:14184-33490 GCA_964589765.1 uncultured Methanosarcinales archaeon | reverse complement strand
GTTCGGAATTCCTCTTAGGATTGAGATAGGTCCAAAGGATATTGAAAATAACCAAGTTGTTTTGGTAAGAAGGGATAACGGAGGAAAACTGTTTGTGCCTCGTGATGAACTGTTCGAAACCGTCAGAAGAACGCTGGATCAGGTTCAATCTTCTTTATTCCAGAAGGCCAAAAGATTTGTTGACGAATCCATAATTGAAGTCTCTGAATGGTCTGAGTTTTTACAGGGTGACAAGGACAAGAGAATTATGCTTGCGCCTCATTGTGGGCTGAAAGAGTGTGAACTTGAGATTAAGGAGAAAACTGAAGGCGTCACGAGTAGATGTATCCCTCTTAAGGGAGGTAATCCTGAGAAGGATGATAAGTGTGTTCTGTGTGGTAAACCTGCGAAGTATCGTGCTTACTGGGCGCGGGCTTACTGATAGCGACCGCTACATGCGACCACAGAATCGCTGCCAAGGTGATTCCACCGATGAGTTTTGGTTCACTATATTATATGGGAATGTCTGGTTAATTATTTTCTCAGTTATCTTTAAAAACAAAATTCCTGTTCTCAAAAATAAGGGCCTGTGGTTTAGTGGCTATAACGTCGCCTTCACATGGCGAAGGTCCCCGGTTCAAATCCGGGCAGGCCCATATTCAGTCTGCATGGATACCAGTAACTTGTTACTGATGTATCCGGGCAGGCCCATTCCAAATCTGTTTAAGTTTTTCTGAATCCACTTCTAGAAGTTCTCCAAATCTTAACTCTTGCCAAAATTCAACAATATCTTTATTGAAGTATTCGGATAACAGAATTGAAAGGAACATTCCGTGAGAGATAATTAGGATATTTCTTTTTTCTTCAAGATTGCAGATTAAATCTTTGCAACGGGACTTAACTGATTCTAGAGGTTCCCAGGCATATTCAAAATCAAGGTCTCCTGAAAGATACTTTTTTACGATTTCTTTGTAGTCTCCTTCAATATATCCTGCTTTGCTTCTATCAACTTCTGCAACCAATGGTTCTTGATAAAATTCGATGTCTTGAGTCTCAGAAATTTTTTTTGCTGTAACAAGGGCTTTATTCTCTGGACTAGAGATTATTTCAGAAATGTTATCGATTTTTTTGCTATGGATTAATTTATTCATTTCTTCTATGCCTGCATTAGAGAGGCCCCATTCTGAGACAGGTTTTTCTTGTTCTATATTGGGCTTAAAATGTCTTAGGAATAGTATTTTCATATTTGTAGTGAAATCGTTGTGTTTATAGTTTTTCAGTATGTGGTATTTTTTTATACTATTTTTCTATATCTTGTATTATGAACACTATAACTGATGAGAAGTTGGACAAGTACTTTGAAATTACCAAGGAAGCACTAGCTATGGCTAAAGATAATATTAACGAGGAGTTTGAAGAGCGGTCTGCAGATGCTATAGATATGGTTGAGCGCTATGTTTCAGATGCTGAGCACTTCAGGAAAAAGGATGATTATGTGAACGCGTTCGCAGCTCTGAACTATGCTCACGGTTGGTTGGACTGTGGTGCAAGAAACAATCTTTTTTTAGTGAAAGATAGCAGACTTTTTACGGTTGACGATTAGTTTATCATGTTAGACATAACATCTTCGAATTCAAAGTATAATTTGCCAGAACTGATTCCGACAGACATTGCGTTTATCTTGTAATGCTTTACAATGGCGTCCATTGCTTCTTGATTACATTCAGAAAGCGAGACGCCAACAATCTTTCCTTCATATCTCATAGGGGTTGCTTTAATAGATTCGGGCATACCTGGGATTTTATCACCATCTCGAATAAGTGTTCGTCTATTTGTGTCGGTATTTTCCCACAATAGTACGCCTGAGTTGTTAGCATAGCCAACGAGTTCATCCAGGAATTTAGTCATTAGTTTTGGAATTAAAACTCAATTTATTTAGTTTTCCTCTTTTTAACAACTTTTTTTTGTCGTACCCTCTTTTTTGTACTCTTTTTAGGCCTGTTTCGCGTCTCAGAAATATGCTTCACGGTGTACTCATTAATCTTGTTTTTTTCTTTAGAAAATGGTAATGGGGGTTCTTCTCGTACAAACTCTGATGGGTGAATCTCTATATACTCGCCATCATCGAAGAGGTCTTCAAGTTTGCCAACGTTTACTCTTCTTGCCTCTTGTATTGCGGACTCAATCTCTTTTTCGGAGTCATCTATAATTATAGTGCTTTCTTCAACGACCTCCTCTTTTGCAGGTCCTTCTACAAAGTGTGAATGAATCATGTGTTTTATCTCACTTCGTCGTAAATGACGCACAAACTTCGTGCTGTAGTGTGTGTGGCATTTAGCACAGCGGTACCCTTCTTTGTAACTTCCTCTGAGTTGGAATCCGCAGACAGGGCAGGTTACATGAACTTTTGAACGGGTTCTCACAATTCATCCTGAGAGACTGCGCTTTTTAAGCATTAGTATCCACTGGCCAGTTTCTAGACGATACCTTTTTAAAACTCAGTAGAGCCTCATCGACTATGGCAGGGGGATACCAGTTCCAAGATGTCCAGGACAGTGTTAGAGAGTTCTGGGCTGAGAAAAAAATCTACGAGCAGGCCAAGGCACTCTCCCAAAAAAACAAGGAAAAATTTTACTTTCTTGACGGGCCACCATATACTAGTGGAAAGGTCCATATTGGAACCGCCTGGAACAAAGCCCTGAAGGACCTTGTACTTAGGTACAAGCGTATGCGTGGTTTCCACGTCTGGGACAGGGCTGGTTATGATATGCACGGACTTCCAACCGAGCACGCTACAGAAAAAGAGCTAGGCATTTCAGGAAGAGAGGCTGTTGAAAAATTCGGTGTTCAGAAGTTCATAGATGCTTGCCGTGAACTTTGTGTAACCAACCTTCTGGAAATGAACAAAGTTTTCAAAGACCTTGGAGTTTGGATGGATTTTGAAAACGCATACCAGACAATCAGCCGTGAATGGATTGAGGGGGAATGGTGGCTAATCAAACAGGCACACGAAAAAGAACGTTTGTATGAGGGCGAGCGCGCCATGACGTGGGATGCTCACTCGGCAACGGCTTTGGCTAAACATGAACTTGTTTATGAACAGGTTGAGGATAAAGCAATTTATGTTAAGTTTAAAGCCACAGATTCAGATGACTGGTTTGTTATTTGGACAACAACCCCGTGGACAATCCCATATAATCTTGCCATGATGGCAAACCCTGAAGTTACATATGCGAGAGTTAAAGTTGCGTGGAAAGGAAAAAAGGAAACTTGGGTTGTTGCGAAAGACCTTGTTGATGACTTCTTCAGAAAGAAATTGAATGTTGAACATGAAATTATTGAGGAGTTCCAAGGTGAAGAACTGATAGGAAAGGGGTACACTCACATTTTTGCGGACACTATACCGCACTATGCCCAACTGAAAGAGGGCATGCCAAATGTTCACACAATCCTTATGAGTACGG
The DNA here is from genome assembly GCA_964589765.1 of uncultured Methanosarcinales archaeon. Lineage (GTDB taxonomy): Archaea > Nanobdellota > Nanobdellia > Woesearchaeales > UBA525 > UBA525. Next base: position 30,047 of record CAZPUM010000012.1, on the reverse strand, counting down.
AGTATGTTGATACTAGCACAGGAACTGGTCTGGTCCATTGCGCACCTGGTTGCGGTCCAGAAGATTATGAGGTTGGTTACAGAAATGGTGTCAAGCCTTTTAACACCCTAGACCAACATGGTTACGTGAGAGAGCTTCCTGGGTTTGAGGGCCTAAGGGCAAAAGATGAAGATGACAAGTTTATCGAAAAGATAGACTCAACTGGAAATCTATTGTTTACTCATGATTATGTTCATGAGTATCCGTTCGGGGAACGAAGCAAAAAACCCGTGATTTTCAGAACTACAAAACAATGGTTCCTCAAGGTTGAGGATATCAAGGACGAGATGATTAAGGAAAACAACCAGATAAAGTGGCAGCCTAAGGCTGCGTACAACGCTTTTAATTCCTGGTTGGAAAACCTCAGGGATAACAGCATCAGCAGGCAGAGGTTTTGGGGAACACCCCTTCCTGTTTGGAGAAACGAAACAGACCCTGATGATTTTATTGTGGTTGGGAGTGCAAAGGAGCTCGCAGAGCTGGCAAATCTTAAAGAGCTACCAGAAGACCTTCACATCCCAACAGTTGACCCTATTATAATAGAAAAAGACGGTAAGAAATACCGCAGAGTGCCAGACGTTCTTGACGTCTGGGTGGATGCGGGAACAGCCTCCTGGAGTTGTTTGGATTTCCCGCATACAGAAGAGTTCTTCAAAGAATGGTTCCCATCCAGTTTTATTTTGGAAGGTAAGGACCAAATTCGTGGATGGTTTAATCTTCTCCATGTGGCGAGTATGGTTAGCATGGACAAGCCCGCTTTTAAAGCGGTCTACATGCATGGGTTTGTTAATGATTCTCAAGGAAGAAAGATGAGTAAATCTGTAGGTAACTATATTCTTCCTGAGGAGGTAACTGAAAAATACGGTGTAGACGCTACCAGGTACTACATGATTGGTGCCGCAAATCCAGGGTATGATATGAACTACAACTTTGATGACCTCGAAGTAAAGTTCAGAAACCTTGTTGTTTACTGGAACACACACAAGTTCCTTATTGAACTTTCTGCCGTAAACGGAATCTCACCAAAACCAATCTTAGATATTAAAGATAAACTTGGCACTGAAGAAAAATACATTCTTTCAAAACTTCAGACCGCAATAAAAAATATGACTAAGGATATGGATGATTACAAACTGAATACGGTGCCAAACTATCCAGAGGATTTCCTTCTTGAACTTAGCAGAACATATATTCAGCTAGTAAGGGATAAATCAACGGGAACTGACGAGGAAAAATTGGTGGTTGTAAGCACATTGGCACACTGTATGCTTCAAGGTCTTACTTTGTTAGCGCCAATAGTGCCTTTTATTACAGAACAGGCCTATCAAAACATCAAGGCAGTATTCCCTGAACTCTGTCAAGAGCAATCTGTTCATTTTAAACCTTGGCCACAACCGGACAAAGATTTTCAAAACCGAGAGCTTGAGAAAGATTTCCAAGTTGGGAAGGATGTTATCACTGCCATTCTTAGTGCCAGGGACAAAGCCCAGATTGGAACCAGATGGCCAATAGCTGAAGCGAAAATAGAGTGTAATGAAGAATTAAGAGTTCCTATCGAGCACATGAATGAGCTCATAATTCACCAGACAAACATTAAAAAAATCACTTTTGGAAAAGCGCCTTTAGAATACGAATGGAAACTTGACTTTGGAAAGCTTGGAAGAGAGTTCGGAGAAAAAACGGCAGAGGTTATTGAAATAGCCAACAAAAACAAGGAGAAAATAGATTTGATGCTCAAAGAAGAGAAGAGCTCTGTGGAAATCCAGGGATATGAAATAAATGAAGAGCATCTAAAGGTATCAAGGACTGCTGTTGAACCATTTATTTTTGCAGAGGTTCCAAACTTGAGAGTCTTTCTAGACACAACAAGAACGCCAGAGTTGGAAGCTGAAGGGTTTGCCCGCGAGGTAGTGCGAAGAACTCAACAGTTAAGGAAAAAAGCAGGTCTTGTAAAAACGGACAGAATTGTCCTAGAACTTGCGGGAGACACAAAAGAGCTTGAAACCTACAAGGAGTTGATATTGGATAGAACTGGTGCAAAAAGTCTGGTCTTTATAGATTCGCTATCCTCCACTAATACAACTTTAGATGAAGGTATCATTAAGGATAGAAAGATTCTCATAGGATTCTTCATGGATGATTAAGATGGAATATAATCCGTATTACAAACCGGAGTGGTTAGAGGTAATTGCCGCCTGTATGTTTAGCGGAAAGTCTGATAGGCTTATCGAACGTTTAGAAAAACTAAGATACCATAAACAAGGTTCGGGAATTCAGATTGGTCTTTACAAACCAAAGCGGGACACAAGAAGTCCAAATATTTACACGCGTTCTGGAAGAGAACCTTTTGAAGCAGAGTTGGTTGATGAAAACAATCCAAAGGAACTGTTATGGCTCGCGAGAGATAAGGATGTGGTAGGAATAGATGAAGGACAGTTCTTTGATGAGTCTCTTGTTGAAGTAGTTCATTCTCTACGCGCTGCTGGAAAAAATGTGGTTGTAGCAGGTCTTGATACTGATTTCACAGGCAAAGGCTATAGGTCAATGCCACAACTTATTTTTGATGCCCATGAAGTAATGAAACCATGGCCTTTCTGTATGTATGTTGATTCAGATGGGCAATGTGGAAGGGTTGCTCAGAGAACTCAGAGATTATTGAACGGAAGACCTGCTCCGTATGATGACCCCTTGGATGTTGTCCAGGATTCTGAGGGTTGCGATGAGCAAGGAAATATACGAACATACGAAGCCAGGTGTATTTATCACCACTTTGTTCCAGGTAAGCCAAAACAATAATCACTCCTCGCTGATAAAAACTTATTAGCAAAACGTTTAAATATGCCACACTTCTCAACGATTCTGAGGGGGTTTAAAGTTTGGCGCGTATTAGTGTAGATACACCGTTGGCGGAGATAACACTTCGTAAATATGAGAAGCCTAGTGGTGAATCTAAGAGAGAGTTGGTGAGAAAACTCTGTCTTTCATTAGGATTGTTACAACCGGGGGACAGTAGGGATGTTGTTGTTGATGTGTTACAGGTTATTCTTGAAGCCGAACGTGAATTATCCTCTACTGAAGTTGAACACAGAGTTGTAGAAAAAAGAAAAGAGGCAGGTCTCGAACTTCTTGGGATAGCCCCTTCAAATATAAGGAAACAACTGCTGAGATTAAGAGATGTTTTCGTTGTAGAGAAAGTCAAAAACTATTATAGAATAAGAGAAAACACTACAATAAAAGAAATTTTTGAAGAGAACATTGAGAAGTATTACATGTCAAGCATAATCTCCCGTGTCAAGGAGTATATAGAAGAGATTGACAACACGTTCTTGAAATGATAGATCCTGTTAACATAACGGATTTTAGCAGAACTGATTCTGAACTAGAAGAGCTATGGCTTTTTGTTATCTGTGTAGCAGGTAAGCCCGCATTGAGAACAGCTTTAAACCTTCACAATCTGCTGAATGACAAAGAACTACTGCCAAAATCTGAACTTGAAAAATCACCTTTCAAAAAAGTGAAGTATCTCCTGAAAAACGAGCTTCTAAAAACGGGATTGAAAAAACACGGTCTTGGTCAATACACAAAAATATCAAAGGCATTCCAACAAACAGTACGCACAAACATCAACTTGCGAAAAGTGTCTGTAGAAGAATTAGAATTAATTCATGGGGTTGGCCCGAAAACAAGCAGGTTTTTCATCCTTCACACAAGACCAAACCAAAGACACGCAGTATTGGACACTCATATCCTGAAGTTTCTAAGAGAAAAAGGGCATCCTGCGCCAAAAGGCACGCCTTCAGGAAAAAAATACTTCGAGCTGGAAGAGATATTTCTCCTGTACGCCGACCAGGCAGGAATGCCAATAGCTGAATACGACCTGATTCTTTGGCGAAAATACAGTGGGCATGAGAAAAAGGTTTAAGAGCCATGCCCAATCTCAACAGTTATGGATGTTTATCAGCCAAGAGAGGACTCTGAACTTCTTAAAGAGGTTGTGATTGAACATGCTGTGGGCAGAGTCCTTGATATGGGGACAGGTTCAGGCATCCAGGCAAAAACCGCAGCAGAAAAAGCAGAAGTTACAGAGGTTATTGCAGTTGACTGTAACCCTGTAGCTGTAAAAGAACTCAAAGGAGAGAAAATCTTTGCAAAGCAAAGTGATATGTTCAGTAATCTTGCTGAAGAAAAATTCGACACTATAATCTGTAACCCTCCATACCTTCCAGATGAAAAATCTGACAGAGACCCCGCTTTATATGGAGGGCCTAACGGCTTTGAATGGAGCCTGGAGTTTCTCAAAGAGGCTAAAGCCCATCTTAACAAAGATGGGAGAATACTGTTTTTGTTCAGTTCTTTGACAAACAAAGACCGTATAGATGCGGAATTGAAAAAATTGGGGTACTGTTTTTCAGAGGAGAAAGTGCTTGCGATGTTCTTTGAAAGACTTTATGTTTACAAGGTGTGGCTATGCTGAAAGAAAGAGAGTTTTATGCAAAAGGTAAACGCGGTCTGACTTACAAGGCAAAACTTGATGGGAAGACTGTTCTTGTAAAAGAGAAAAACCCTGATTCTGTAGTTAATACGCTAAGCAATGAAGCTAAAATGCTTCTAAAAGTTAACAAAAAAGGTATAGGTCCAAAACTGATATTGTATGAAAGAAATCGTATTGTTATGGAATTCGTAGAGGGGCTTGAATTTCTTGGTTGGGCTGAAAAACAAAACTCTGATTCAATTATTAATGCCCTTGTTGATATTCTAAACCAGTGTAGGGCTCTTGACAAAATGGGAATAAGCAAGAAAGAGATGACTCGACCCTACAAGCATATACTGATGAGTTGTCATGGTCCTGTACAGATAGACTTTGAAAGGGCCACTGAAACTGAAAAACCTAAGAATGTTACTCAACTTTCCCAGTGGCTTATCAGTGGTAGATTAAATGAGACATTGAAACATAAAGGGATTCAGTTTGACAAAGAAAAGATTAGGGTTCTTGCTAAACAATACAAAGAAGATTTCTCTGAAAAATCCTTCATGTGTATATTGAATGAGGTTAAAGGATGAAAACTGCGTTTCAGGAAATGGTCTACAAAAAAATTGAGCATGTTGTGGGAAAAGTTACTACATACTCAGAATTGGCAAATGCTTTGAGATGCGGTTCTCCTCAGGCCATAGGTCAGGCAAGAAACCCTTATGCTCCAAAAATACCCTGCCACAGAGTTGTGGATGGCAAAATCGGAGGTTTTAACGGAAAGAAAACAGGAACAAATATACGAAAAAAGATTTCAATACTAAAATCTGAAGGAGTTACTGTAAAAGAGGGTGAGGTTTTAGATTTCGATGTCCGACTCCACAAGTTCAGCTAAAATTTTCAACCACAGAGGAAGAGGTAGAGGCAAAGATGAATGTTCAATTATTGGCATCAGAGAAGCTTTAAAGTCTGACATTGATGGCATTCTTTTTGAGATATATCTGACAGACGATTTAAGATGGGTGGTTCCAAAAAAACTGAACGAGCAAACAGTCCTGAAAATTCACACAAGACCTCTCTCTTCTCTGAAAAACGACGTTCTTGATTTGGACTCTGTTTTGGCACTTTTTGCGACTTATGCAGAGTCAAAAGAGATTATTCTAGACATCAGGGATATAGGGGAGTTGAGAAGTTTAAGAAAACATCTAGTTTCCCATGATTTACTGTATAACACAACAATTGTTTCCTGGTTCTGGGGGGATATTCACAGAGTTCATAATGAGATTCCATCGGTTAGACTCGGTGTTTGTGTCCCCACTCCTAATTATGAGACAGTCCATATTCACGCTACAAAACAAAGAAAGAAAACGCTGTTCAGGTATTCTTCATCAACTTCATACGAAGGATGGCCTGGAATAAGACCCTCAGAGAGGGTAATACCCAAACTACCGACAGAACCGATAAGTATAGTTCTTGCTCCTACTCTACTATGCTCGCCGAACCTCTCTAATAAGGTCTCTGAAAAAGGCGCTAAATTGGTTGCGTTTACAGTTAACAGACAGATGGTTAACAATTTCTTAAGACGAACAGGGGTTGAAGCCTTTTTGTCAAATTCATATTAAGACATACACAATCAATGCGCCTATGGGTTGGATAAGACCATGAGCGGCCAAACTTTCCAGCTTTTTTTCAGTTAGACCAAATAAGAAATTGGCTACAAGAATCAGCGTGATAATAGTAAAAATTTCAGATTGGTGAGCAAAGCACAAGCCAACAGTAATGCCTGTTATTGAGGTATACCCTTTTGATAGGTTAATGAAAATTCTGGCCACTATTAATAGAACTGCGAAAATAATGGAAAGCCACAGATTAATAGGATAAAGTGCTAGTGCAAGAGTAATTATCATCAGAGCGTCCCTGGCAAGTTCAAGGTATTTTTTGCTGGGTACAACCTCATCAGGCACGTTCTTTCCCACTCTTCGGGCTATAAACAGAACCATGTATAGAACAAAACATGATGAAATAAGCTGAATAATCATTTTCAGTTAATCTTGAAGTTCTCGCCACAACGGACTCCTGAAATGTTGACGTCATCTCTTCCGGGGCCAATTCCTGTGTAGTTAGAACTGCCATCAGTGATATATGTGAGTTTACCGTTTTCATCCACTAGATATATGCAGAAGTCATGTTCAACTCCCAACTCCTGTTTCAAACCAGCGTAATCAGTTTCGGCTCTCTGTGCGAGTCCCACGAGAGAGGTCATGCTCAGTCTGTTGCCGTTTGTTACAAGAACTGTGGGGTCATTTGTCAGCTTGGTCGCGACAACTTCCGATTGAAGTTTCAAAGAACGGGTGTTATCATCGCTCCTAGCTGAAAGAATAGAATAGATTATTCCCACTGCAAGCAGGAATATGAGAACACCTATAACCAAGTCCATAGACCATGCCTGTCCTCTTGCCATGTTTTTTCTTCGTTTCATACGTTTAAAAAGCTATTCACTAACTAGTTCCAAATGCAACTGTCTTGTATCATGAGGGTAAGCAAGACTGCTGATGGAGGCGTCTCTGTACCCTTCTTTTCTTACAGTGATATTGTGATACTCATAACTGAAAGGGCTGGCATTTAGTGGGGTGAACCCAGCTAGATTGCCGTCAATGTACACTTCTGCCTTATTCACATTTGATGTGATTGCAAACCCTCCTGTTGGTACGCTTAGCTGGTCTGCTAAACTCACTTTCTGAATGTGTCTTTCTCCTCTCTCAAGAGAGGTCTGGGCAGAATGTGTTATTTTTCCTCCGGATTTAACGGTGTAGGTGTAAAGTCCTGGTTCCAGAACCACTGTTGTTGTGCCTCTGCCCACAAAAGAGTTATCGATAAAAACATCGTTGTTATAGTCGGTGTCTATGGTCAAGCTAGTCTCTGCTTGAGTGCATGCTAACACAACAAAGGCCAACGTTAAAACCAAAAGTGTTTTTCTCACCACGCTGTTCCGACAGCATACATTATTAAATAACTTTTTGTTGTGTGAGGGTTATGAAATGGCGTCCGCTCTTGGTTTTTATCTTATTCCTGCCTGTTGTTCACGCTATACCTTTCTTTGAGTCTGGCTTTATGTACGTGGATGTTTTTCATGATGAAGAATCTGTTTGGGGGACTGTGGATTTAAGTAAGGTTCAGGGGTACTATGACGATGGCATGATTGTTGTAGCTCTTGTCAAACAGACTCAGGAAGGACAGCTAGGAACTGTTGACAGATGGGTTCTTTCGGAGAGATACTACCCTGTAACTTCAGATGATTTTTCAGTGGAGTATGAATTTGAGTTCCCTCCATATGCGCCTATAGGTGAGTACTTTATTGAGGCGTACGCTAAGGTTGGGCGCAAATACGCGGGTTCTTACATTACTACGGCCAGTACGCCTGCACGTTACTCTTTTGTGAGGGAGATGGGAGGTTCTGGTATAGTGGCAAGGCTGAATGTTACTGAAACAATGGCAGAAAACCTGACAGGTACTTTTGGACCCTTTGTAAACGAGCCTTTCGTTAATTTAACTCTTGTATCAACCTCTCAGCCGGACAAATACAGAATTGTTTCTTGTAAGTGGGATGATATTGCTTTTGAGCAAGGTCTTGAGAATGAGTATTGTACCCATTACACGGTGCCTGGTGATGTATCCAGGATAAAACAGCATTTGCCTGTGCCGGGTTCATACGGTATTAGGGTTGAAACAATTGTTGAGGATGTGGTTACCAGCGTTTCAAGATTAAGGGCGGTAAGAAATGGAACTTCCGTCAGAGTTTTAGGTATAAATCTTAAAAATGAAAGTGTGGTTATAGAATTAATTCCTAGTCAGGACAGAAGTGATGACGAGACTCTACAAGTTGAGATTTTAATTGATAACATGGTGATTACTGAAGATGTTACTTTCAAGAAACACAACAAGGATGACGAAAGCAGAGCTGAAAAAATTACAATACCTTTCCAGAGTGTTTATTGGGGGCCTGTGACTGTAACCGTTGGTAATTCTATCGATATGTACTCGAGAACTATCAATACTTGTGAACAAAAATTGGTATGTTGTGAGCATTCTCGTGAATAAATTTATAAACTATTTCTCTAAGAGTTATTGATTATGGTGGGAAAGTTTACAGGCACAATAATAATTCTGGGTATTGCGCTACTATTTTTTGCTATTCAAGCGGTACAGACGAACGCGATTTTTTGGCAATGCCCCGAACCTCCCTGTTATGAAGATGGGGATTGTGAACCAGGAGAGTTTTGCGATGGTTTAGATTGTCCTACGGGTTCAAGTATGTGTGACCCCGCTCCCGATTATGTTTGTCCTTCTGTTCAGGTTTCTAACCCTTACTGTTGTCAGGCAGGAACCATATGGTGGTGTTCGATGTCTATGACTCAGCCCACCATATCATATTCTATAGGCAATTGCAACAGCGAGGGTTGCAGGTTGAATTTTGCATCAACTGATGTAACCCAGGTTTGCGGTAATAATGCTCTTTATGATACTCTTCCGATGTACGATGTGAACTTGACACCCACAAGCGGGTCTTCTAACGATTACTATGGTGACAATAGTGGCTTGTGCGACATAAGTGGTGGCATTAACAACGGTTTGTGTGGGAATGGGTTTGGCAAAACCCGGGAGGTTCACTTCGAGAACTTTAATGATGACGGGATATATTCTGCCACGTCTGACTATCTTTCAGAGAGGTTCATGGACCACACTGTGGGTGCTAATGGAAGAGTGTCTGCGACAAACCCTGAAGGATTTAGTATAGTCTCTTCAAATTTGGATCCTACACTTGGGCAGATTGAGGTCGGTGAAAGGCGTGCTGGTGGTGCTGATGGTACTGACTGGGATGTTAATGAACTAATCACCTTTAAACCCAAGTATTGCGACACTTCATCGCAGTGTTTACATCTTACTCAGCCAGATGTGTGTGTGGATGAAGACACAAAATACCAGGCGACGAAAATTTGTGCTAAAAGGTCTGGTGACACAAAAGCCGCAACATATGTTTGCGATGTATCGCATGAAGGCGAGACTTTCACAAGTGAGAATGGTGCTGAGTTCTGTTGTACGGGCGGTGTTTGGGATGACTCGGGGCCGTGTATGCCTGCTGTTTCACAGGATGGTCTTTGCGGTAATAACGCCCAAAACTATGCATACGATGAAACTTCGTATCCTAACGATGATTTTTGTACAGAAGGTGAGTTATATCATGGCTCTTTTGGTTTCCCAGATTTTCCCTCTCAGGGAGGCTCATCTGACTGGGAGTGTAGGGGTACTAATGGCGGAATAACTGTGGATTGTACTGCAACAAGAGATTCGCCTCCTGGTTGTACTGAGTCTGATTATTGGCAGACAAACCCTTGGCCAGGTGATTTCGACGATACCGCTTCTTATTTGGATAATCCTACGCCAACAGGTACTGAAAGTGTGTGTTGTGATACATCTACTTTGTGTGCATATGGCTCCGATTGTTACAATCTAGGTGCCCAGTTGACTTCAGATAGGGTCTGTGGAAAGCTTGGTACTCAGACAAAGGGCCACAGATATATTTGTAGTTTGCGGAATGATGGTAAGATACTAAATGTCAATGGTCATTCTTATTGTTGTAAGAGTGGAACAGGATTTATCAGTCCATCAGATTCGCATTGTGGAGGTGTTGCTGACCCTTGTGATGGCGTTCCTTGTGGAATAGATGGTGACGGTTGCTGTCCAGCAGGGTGTACTCCTGCTGAAGACTCTGACTGTTCTTCTTGTTCATCAAATTCTGACTGTCCTGACCCTGCAGGTGCATGTAACTATCCTCTATGTTCGGGAGGAACATGTACATCGGGAAGCATGACATGTACATCAACACCATACTCTTGTGATAGTCCTCCTGATTCTTATTCTAGGCTGACCAGTTGGTGTGATAATGACCCCGGTTGTGCGTATTCTACAAGCACATCAGACTGTCCATCGGGCTTCGCTTGTAACTCCGCAACAGGCAATTCTTGTCAGGACTGTGATGGTGACAATGACGGTTATGTTCCTACCGGTGCAAGTGCAAACTGCATATTCCTTGCTGACAGCGGTTTAAACGGCATGCATCCTGGTAGAGATTGTAATGATGCTGACGCTACAGTCTATCCTGGTGCTCCTGAAAACACTTTGGCTCTTTGTTCTGATGGGAAGAGTAACGATTGTAACTCTTGGGAAGCAGATTATGATGGGTACACGAAATCTCCTATAACTGGAAACAGTAGAGTGGAAGCGTATGAAGGTTCAATTCGTCATGGAAAGAACACATGCGCGGTCTATATGGATGATATAAGGATTGAGGGATCTGGCGGTGCTTCGATAACTCTTGATACTCCTTCAACTTGTGAAGAGATAATTGATGTACAGTGTATCTTGAGCAGTCCATCGGGATTGAACTATGATTTACAAACTGTCGAGTTGGTTGCTCCTGGTGTTTCGTGTTGGTCTACTAACAGAGTTGGTGATGTTTATAACTATCAATGTATCAGGCCAGGAGATACTGATGGGGGTTCTCCATATCAATTTACTTGTACTGTGAGAAGTAATACTTGGGCAGGAACCCCGCCGAGCTCCTACTTAGGAAGGGCTGAAGGTATGACTCTCAATGTTGCTTGTAACACTACTGTTCAAGGAGAGGTTACGGCTGCGGCCAGTAGCAGTATTTTTGGCATTAGTGTTGGAGACCCTGTTCAGAATGCTCTTGTAAGGTTTGGTTCAAGATTTGCTACTACCGGTTCTGATGGAACTTACTCTTTGCCTGCGGTCCCTGTTGATACTTATGAGCCTGTTGTGAGTGCGGAGAATTTTGATGCCAAGGTTTTCTCTGAGCCTCCGTTTGTTCTTGGTGCTACACCAGACCCGACAACGGGCGTTGATTTCCAGATTTACCCTGCGGAGTGCACTGAGACCTGTTCATTGCTGGATAAGTGTGATTATGATGTTTGTGAAGGTCAGAATAACTGTAACCTTAACACGTTCTCGCCTGATGACCAGGCCTTAATAAAGTTCCACTGCCAGGATGCTGATCCTGGGTCTGTTTTCAGGCTTGATGATGGCAGGTTTGTCAGGTGCTGTGGTCCTGGGGGAACGGTGATTCTTGATGAGGACCAGGTCCAGACAGACTTGACTCTTGAGGCATGTAGTCCTGACTTGGTTCCGCACACTAGGCTGATAGAATACAATGGTCGTGTTCACAGGCTCGTCGTGATGACATACGGTACCTGCGAGTAATTATATACTGTAGGATACAAATCTTTATAAATGACCTACTCGCAAGGCTTATAAGCTTAGCGCTTAGGCGCGTTTCAGGGTTTATATCCTGAGCGGACAACGGGGGGAATGCGTATGTCTAATTTTATCAGAAAGTGTCCCGAATGCGGGAGTCAGAACCTGTGGCACAACAGCGAGAAAGGAGAAGTTATCTGCAGGGACTGTGGTTTAGTCATTGAGGACAACCAGGTCGAATTTGACCAGGAATGGCGTGAATTCGACGCGGAAGCGGCTGCCAGAAAAAGACGAACTGGCGCTCCTATGAGCTACACCCAGTTCGACCAAGGCCTTGGTACAGATGTTGGGCGAAAGGGGGACCTTTACAGCATGGGTGTCAAGGACAAGAACAAGTTCTTCCGTCTAAGAAAGTGGCAACAGAGAATTTCTACAGCTATTGAGAGAAATCTCAAGCTTGCGTTGGCTGAATTAAAAAGGGTCAGTAGTTATCTTAAGCTTCCTCGTTCAGTTGAAGAAGAGGCAAGCCGAATTTACACTCTCGCAGTACAGAAGGGACTTGTCCGCGGACGTTCTATGGAGAGTGTTGTCGCTGGCGCTTTGTACGCTGCCTGTAGACGACATGATGTTCCAAGAACTCTTGATGAGCTTTCAGAAGCATCAGGCATAGAGAAGAAAGAGATTGGCAGAACATACAGGTTTATCACAAGAGAGCTTGGAATCAAGATTCTGCCAAGCAATCCTGCAGACTATATTGCAAGGTTCGCAAGTGCGCTGAACCTTTCAGCAGAAACACAGAGTAAATCTGTCGATATTATTGAGTCTGCACAGGATATTGAGCTCACGTCGGGCCGTGGTCCGACTGGAATTGCGGCGGCAGCACTTTACGTTGCAGCCTTGATTAATAACGAGAAGAGGACGCAGAGAGAGGTGGCAGATGTTGCTGGCGTTACAGAGGTCACCATCCGAAACAGGTATAAGGAGCTTCTTTCTGAGCTGGACTTAGAGAAGGAGATCAAGAAAACCAAGAAAAAGACCGAAGCAAAGGTCTAACTCTTCTCTCCTTATTTTTTTCATATTTCTGAGCTTCTTTTAGGTGCTTTTTAAGTTCCAAGCGAGGTTTTAAGAAGTGATAATCAATCTCCGCATAGTATGGCGGTAAGACCTTTTGTAGAGGTTGGTAAACAGTACCCTAACAAAGGTGAATTCATAAGGGTTCATCCTCTTCCAGAGTCGTGCTCAACAATCGCTGCAATCGATGGTATTGTTCTTGGTAGTGGGATGCAAACGGTTAGAAGGAATGGTGGGCGATACATCTTTGTTGACCATCATGAAGGGGACAGGTATAGCCAACTTTCAACCGCAAAACAGTTTTGGGAAAGGCTTCGAAACGGTTCTTTGAACAAATTAAAGGTTGATGGCAAGTTCTGTATGGATATTTACATGAACCATGTCGATGAGGACTCTGCTCTTGTTTATGCTATCGTGAACAATGCTGATGAGTTATTTTCTGATGATGCGCTTTACAAAAGAGCTAGAGAGATTATCAATCTTGAGGACTCTATTGACAGGTGGCTGGGATTATATGATTCCGATGATGTTTCAATAGGTCATCTTCTTTGGATATTCGAGTCAATTCATGATTCTAGGTTTGGAAACGCATCTCAGTTTGTGACCTCTCGGGACAACTTCATTGCTAATCTTTTTGATGTTAATGAGCGTTTTATGAGATTTGTTCGTGGAGAGGATAAAGCTCTTCAGATATATGGTTCAGCGGAGAAAATTGCTTCAGGAAACAATTGGAAAATTATCAAAGAAACAGGTCCCGGAGCGAGAATTCAAATGGTCAGGGAGGGCGCAGAAGAAGGCGTTTCTCTATATGCTATTCATGCTGGCGAAAGGGAGACTGGGACTAACGATTATATGTTGGTCTGTCCCTCTCCGGATGCAAGACTTGACCATCTTGTAAAGAGTCTTAATGAGGAAGAGGATGAATGGCTTCCTGGTGAGAATGCTTGGGGGGGTAACTCGAACTTTGTTGCAAGCCCACGTTCTACGGGTTCGGAAAAAACGCCTTTGGATTTGGCTAAGTTCTTAGAAAATTGGCAGTTTGAAAAGGGTTCGTTTTATTGGGAGATTTAAAGTGCCACTCGAATTTTTTCGATACTCTTAGCAACATCCTCGCCTTTTCTCGTAAGTTTTAGAACTTTTAATCTTCCTTCTTTTTGGAAAGATATGAGGTCTGCTTTTTGCATTTCGTTAAGAATTTTAACAATGTGACTATAAGTACAATCTACGATTTTAGCGAGGGAAGAAGCGTATTGTTCTGTTTGTGAATTCAGCAGGGTTACGAGCATCATTGCCGGTTTCTCACGAAAGAAAACGCCAAAGATTTTTTTGTTTTTGGGAGCCATGTAACCTCTACTTCGAACCATATGTTCGAATTGTTATTTACGAAACATACTGTTCGTTTATATACTTTTCTCTCGCAGTTCGCTTGAGAAGAATTTCCTTTCAGCCCCCAAAGGTACACCTGTGTAACTGGTATTTAAGAGTTCCTTTACTTTTAGAAAATGAAAAGAAAAGGGTGCGCTCGCGGACGGCTTTGGGAAAATCACTACCTCTGTCGCACACTGTTTTGCCGTCTCACGAAACAAGCTGTGGGGGGGTTGCTTGTCGGGTTCTGGTATCCCGCGCGACTCCAATGCTCTTTGTGGTGTGAGTGTAATTGTGTGCTTTCCACCATTCTGGTAGTGTAAAAAGTATACTGATATAGGTAGTATATAAAACTTACGTTATGCTAATAATATTTTAGCAAAGGTTGTTTAAACAAAAATTTGGGTGCAAAAATTAGGTTTTGGTTTAAAACAAAATAAAAAATAAAACTGTTATTGGAAAAAACTACGAACTCTGTGTTTAGTTCGTAGACGGTTTTTAACAGAAGGTTTAAAAACACAGCTATCCGTGTTTTCGTCATGAGAAAAAGTGGCTGGCTCGAGCAGCACACCAGAATCCCCTTTGCGGGAATAATTGCGATGGTGTTGGTGGTTGCCGTTGTTGCGGTATTTCTTAAACTTCAGATGGACTCATTATTCCCTGAATCTGAAGTAAAAGTTCAGTCCGAACAAGAGGCCAACAACGCACTAACAGGAATGGTCACGGCAAGCTTCCAAGGGATGAGAAAAGTGCCTCTTACTGAAGTCAACAGACTTTCAGGCATGCTCCACCAAACGGACAGACAGCTTAAGTTTACTGTGGACCAAGATATTCTTTTTATAGAGGATGGCGGACTTAAAGAAGAGTTTGTACTGGAGTCAGGTCTTGGCTACAAGTCGGCCAGTTTTGATTACAAAGGAAAATATGTCCGGGTTGATATTTTTTCTGACAGAAATTTCTTGTTCTTCATAGAGCCTGGCAGGTCAGGACCTGTTAGAGTTGCACTTGCAAACGAGAAAAGTTTCCAAGGAAACTTTCAGTACATGGAGCGTCTCTGGCAGTTCCAATACTACCCCGGAGGAAATTATGTTCTTATTGATGGTGGTTCCAACATACGACTCGTTAGGAAGGGAGACCTGTATGTAGGTACCTGGTTTGAACGAGGTAGAAGTCACCCAATAAGGGTTGACCCTGTTGAACAGGTTGCAACAATCGAAGAAGTATGGTGATTATTGGATTGTGAAATAGATTCTTCTGTTATTTTTACCTCTGTTTTCAGCCTTTAGAAATACAAGCGTTCCTATCTCAGATGTGTTACTAACGTGTGTTCCTCCGCAAGGTTGAATGTCTATTCCGGGAATCTCGACCAAATGGACCTCTTGAATGTGTTCAGGAAACCCTGCAGCCAGTTTAACAAGTTCAGGATTCTGGACTATCTCTTTCCTTGTTGAGATTCGTCTATTCACAGGGAGGTTTTTACTAATGATATCATTTGCTCTCTTAACATATTCAATCATTTTATCTTTGTCAAAATTCTCAAGATTAACATCCAGTCTTGATTTATTCTCGCTAATGTTGTTTCCTGTAATCTGAGTCTTCTCTTCTTTCTCAATCACAGCACACAAAATGTGCATTCCTGTATGCATAC
>CAZPUM010000012.1:0-14174 GCA_964589765.1 uncultured Methanosarcinales archaeon | reverse complement strand
ATTGTGCTTGTATTTTGTGTATTTGAAGTACCATGTGCCACCCGATTGTGTAAATTAAGATCTGACTTGGTTCTAAATCCTTCACCACAAGTAATACATGGAAAGGGTTGATCTCCTGTATGCATACGCATATGGATTATTCTTCTAGCTGAGTCTATCCTTCCAATAACTTTGTCACCAACCTTCAAGCCATTAACCTCCAGGAAATGGGCGGGTTGGCCATTAACTCGTCTTACTTCTCTCACAGGATACTCTTTTCCAGCATGGTCAAGAACGCCTCTGTCAGAATCTTGCCCCCCGCCCAGGCAATAAAAATAGGTCTTATCCAGAACCACCGAGTCATCTTCATTTAGTGCTATGACCTCTGCATCAAACTCGAGCACTTCGGGGTGTTGTGTTGCTAGGGGGACTGACATCAGAAATCATCATCGTCATCATCAACGACTTCGGAATCTTTTACATCTTTGCCCTGGAGTTTCAGCGAGAACTTTGGAGGGATGTTCATCTTTTTAGTAATTCCTAACTTCTCACCACACTTTTTACAGTTGAAAACAATGGCTTTCTTGCCATAGAAACTTTTTCTTGTGAAATCTGTCTCTATCTCTCCTTCAAAACCGCAGAATGGACACTGGTAGATAATTTCTGCTTTAAGTTTGGCTTCATGCTCTATTTTGTCTTCTGTAGCTCCGCACTCAGAACACGCATACTCTTTCGAGCGAACTTTGAACTTTCCTGTTTTTTCATTAACAGGTTTGCTCATAGTTCCTTTATCGCACTTCTCGCATCTCTGTCGTCGAACCCACGCGATTGCTTTTCCTTTATCTGGAAGAAACTTTCGTCTTGTGAAGTATACACACTCATCCATTGAATCGGGAATCTCGAATGCCATATGTGGCTCACAGATGCCTCTGGTAAATAAACCCTCCGAAATGTTTTTATTAAAGGTCAATACTTACTCATTTATGACTAATCTGGATGATCACATTGAGAATTACAAGAAATACCACAAGGGCAACACGCAGAAGAAACTTTATGAGGAGCAATCAGCACACAAACTTAAGCTCTATGATGTTGGAACTGAACATCTAAAACGTCACCACGGTTCAACTGATGATGATCATTCTAAACTTTCGAACCTTCAAGACATTGAAGATTTTGACGAAAGAGAGTATCATGCCAGACAACTGGTCCACAAATTAGCATCTTACGGTCTTGAAGAGATTATGGGTAAAGGAGATGTCTTCTTTGAATCCCGAGATGGACCTGTGGATAAGACTCACACTCCTGCTGATGGTGAGGCGCAGAAGAAAGTTAAAGAGCTACACGTTAAACCAGGGCATGAGGAGATGCTTGATGCCTTCATGCAGAAATATATGGGAGTTGGTTATGAGAATCTTGTAAGATACCTGAGAGATGAAGAGGTTGACCTTGTGAACGGCTGGTTTGACCGTGACTCTGCGCTCAACCAACTTTCAGACGCTTATGCAAAGAACCTGACCTCTGTTCAGAGAAATTACTCGCATGCGGAAACACAGATTTCCAAGTTGGGAGACAGGAAAGAGAAACTACTCGAACAGGCAAACCCAATACTACAAAAAGAGGGTCTTCAGGCCAAGCCTGAGAACTTCACTGTTCAGCGTTTCATGGACCTGCTCCAAGCGCATTCAAGAGGTCAAACTCAGTTCAAAAAGTGGCTTGAAGAGAACAGGAACCTCTTTAAGAACGTTCCCTCTGAAAATTAAGTGCCAAACCTTTATAAAAGGCGGTCTGTCTCTGAAGTTAGATGGCAACCAAGGATTCTATAGAGGACTCGCTGCCGGAAACGCAGCAGAACGATTCAGAAGCACAGAAGAAGATGGAGGAGATGAAATCCCTCCTGGAGGACTTCAAGAAAAAAGTCCTTGCAAGATTTGAAGGATACATTCTTGGCATAGCATTAGAGCCTCCTGAAAAAGAAGGGGAGCGAAAGGACAAAATCAATGTCCTTGTTCTTGTTGATGACGAAGACAGCAAAAAAATGACAAAAGATGAGCTTCATGAAAAGCTTTCCAAGTCCATTGAAGCCATCGCAAAAGATGTTGACAGCAAAATCGCTGTTGACTTGGTATTAATCACAGAGTTCTGGCAATCATGTTGTGATGGAAAGCAGGATTTGCTACAGCTTGTAACCATGTCAGCTCCAGTTTATGACACAGGAATGCTGGGTGCTATCAAGATATCTGAAATTCACAAGAACATGGTTCTGAAAAAATTCGAGAAATATATCGCTTGTTATGTTCTTGCAGGGTCTTTAGTTCGTGGTAAAGCAACTCCAAAGTCAGATATCGACACATTCGTGGTTATTGATGACACAGATGTCAAGAAAATGAGTCGTGCCGAGCTAAAAGACAAACTGAGAGCTATCATAATCGACATGGCCTTCCAGGCAGGTCAGATTACAGGGATTCAGAATAAGCTCAGCATTCAGGTCTATATCCTGACTGATTTCTGGGACAATATGAAAGAGGCAAACCCGATTATTTTCACTTTCCTCAGGGATGGAGTGCCATTTTACGACCGAGGTGTATTCATGCCCTGGAAACAGCTCCTCAAGATGGGTAAAATCAGACCATCAAGTGAGGCGATTGAACTGTACAAAAGCACTGGGGACCAGATGATTGAGCGAATTAAATTCAAGCTGAAAGATATAGCTGTTGAGGATGTTTGGTACGCGACAATCACGCCAAGTCAGGCAGCAATCATGCTGTATGGTCACCCGCCCCCTGCTCCAAAAGAGACACCGGGGGTAATTAGAGACCTTTTTGTTAAAAAGGAAAAGCTTCTGGAGGAAAAACATGTAAAATTCCTTGAGAAGGTTATCAAGGTTCACAAGGATGTTGAGTACGGTCTGAAAAAAACCATTACAGGCTCAGAGGTTCAGGACCTTCTTGATTCAACTGAAGAGTACCTGAAAGCGTTAGGAAACTTGTACGCGAAAATTGAGTCAAGAAAAGAAGCGGAATCTGTTGTTCACATTTACGAAACAATAGTCACGGTTGTCCGTGATGTCTTAAAGCTTGAAGGCTTTGAAAAGGTCTCTGATAAAGAGATGATTAAGCATTTCGAAAAAGAGGTTGTGCATAAAGGTGTTATTCCTGAGCGCTACTTGAGGATGCTAAAAGAGGTTGAGAAGGCCAAAAAAGATTACGATTTAGGTAAGCTTTCAAAATCTGAAGTTGCAGAGGTCCACAAGAACAGCAAGGAACTGATTAGGTTCCTTATTGAACATGTCCAAAGAGTTCGCGGTAAGGAGCTCGATAAAGTTAGGCTAAGGTTTAAACATGGAGAGCGCGTGGGAGAACTACTTGTTTTGGGCAAAAATGTGTTTATTACGAAAGATCTCGACTCAGAAAACAAGGAGATTTTCAAGGCTAAATACACAGAGGAGGGTTCTGTTGAAGGTCTTGATACTGTCCCTCCTGAAGAGTTTGAGAAAGAGCTTTCCAAAGATCACAGGCCAAGACAGATTGTTGTATCTGAATCTTTGCTTGAGACCCTTAAAGAGATATCTGGTATGGACGTTCAAGTTCTACTCTCCTGACGTCCCTATTATTAAGTGGTATGGTAAGTTTTTTAAGCTAACTGGGGATTCGCCAGGTTGGTGAGTGAGACTTGAAGGCAGGAGTAACAGTTGGCGATGCTATGACGATTAGACCTGTTACAGCGTCGCCTGGCGAACCCATTCACAACGTTGCAATTCTTATGGATACTCACAAAGTAGGTTCTGTTCTAATAACAGAAGGAAAGGACGTGCGTGGAATAATAACTGAGAGGGACTTTGTGATTAATGTCAGTTGTTACGGAGCACACCCTATGAAAACCCCTGCTTGTGAGTTGATGAAAAGCGACCTACTAACAGTAAGTCCTTGTCTTGACCTGTTTGATGCTCTTCACATAATGAAAGAGAATGATATCAGGCATCTTCCTGTTGTGGAAAATGGTGCCTTAATAGGCCTAATAACTTCTAAAGATATACTAAAGCTTCAACCACACCTATTTGAGAACTTTCTTGACATGATAGACTTGCGCGAAGAAAAGAGAAAACTAAGCGTTGCAAGAGAAAAGAATCCTACTGCTACGATTGAAGAGGATTAAATCTTTGAAATGGATGCTGTAAAATCCTTGTTCTTTTTCTGAATCCTTTTAACAGCGTCAAGTAGTGAGGTCTTTGCCTCAGATTTACTCTCAACAATAAATTTTGGAACGCCCACTAACGGGTGGCTGATGTTGTATGTACTAACGGTAACATTTTTGTCGTTCCACAACTCCTGTTTTAGAGCGTTACAAAAGGTGTGGTCCACACCATGGATCTCGACAACGATGCGATTTTTCTTGTTTTCCAGAACATTAAGCTCCATATTTCTCGAGAACAGCAGGGGGTTTATAAATGTTTTTGCTGAGATTTATCCAAATCCTTATAAGGGGGCTCGTCAATAAACATAGTATGAAAAGGTCTGGTGCCGATAGAAGTTTTTCTCTGGAGCTCGTCAGAAAAGCCATTCATATTATTGTGGGAATACTTATAGTTTTGACGGCACAGAACGGGATTTTAACTCCGTCATTGCTGGGTGTTTTAACATTTGCTCTGGCTGTTATGGTATTCTACAACTACCAATACGAAAAGGAGTTGATAACCCGACTATTAAGTGTCAACAGGGCAGATGCGAGAATCCCTGGGCTGGACATATTGTCATTCTTCTTTGGATCCTGGTTGGTTTTGATTCTATTCTCTGGGACGAACCCCAACATAGCTTATGCGTCAATTATGGTGCTGGCTTTTGCGGACCCTGTGGCCCACCTGATAAGTACAGGATTCGGGGGAAAGAGGGGTGCTGTAACTAAATCTTCATACCTTGAGGGAACAATAGCAGGTACGATAGTGGGTGCTCTAGCAGCATGGGTTTATGTAGGTATTATTCCAGCCCTTTTGGCTTCGGCTGTTGCAATGTTTGTTGAGGCTGGAGAGCTGAGAATTGCCAACCACTACATAGATGACAATTTCACAATTCCGGTTGTTGCCGGAATCGTCCTTTGGGTTATCTATGTCATATTCTGAACCACACATTTTTTCTGACTTTGATGAGACTCTAATCCCTTATAGTTCAGGTGTCGCACTCGTAAAACACTATATCTTTAATGGTAAAGGGTTATTTATATCAAGGTTTTTTATTGCGTTTCCGCTTCTCTTCAGAAGGTTCAGATTAAGTTGGTGGGAGAGGTACTACAAAATACTAAGAACTATTACCGTATCCGAACGAAAAAAGGCACTCTCTAAAGTTCCAATAAATCAAAAGTGGGTTCTGGCCGTTGAAACTATAAAAAAAAGGTTCAAGAAAAAATCCCTTAATATCACAATTATCAGCGGGAACTGTTTAGATGTGATACACGATTGGGTTTTGGTTCACAATGATGAACTGCAAAAACTGAACGTTAAAATCCATTCAATAATCAGCAGTGGCCCGCTTGACGAAAACTATGCTTCTTCTGTAAAAGAAGTGAAAAACCACATGACTCATGTGGCATTTGGCAGGTTGTTAAGCGAAACCAAACACAGTCTTATCGACAAACACACAATATTCATAGGGGATGGGCCCGATTCTGTTGTGAAACCATATGTCAAAGAGTACATAAAAATTTAGGAAATCTGTTTTAAATGGGTGAAAAATATGAAAAATATGGTTACAATTGCAGTTATAGGAGGAGGGTTTGGGGGCATCTTTGCAATTAAACAGCTCCAAACCCATTTTAAAGAGGCCAGAATTATTCTTTTCGAGCCTAGGGGGTCTTTTGTTTTCACCCCACTGATTCATGAGGTTGCAACTGATGTCCTACATGAATCCTCTGTTACTCATGAATATTCAAGGATTTTCAGGAAAAATGTTGAACACATCCAGAAAAAAGCTGTAAAGATTGACACGAAAAAACAGATAGTGTTTACGGATACTGATTCTTATGATTACGATTATCTTATTGTAGCAATCGGAAGCAGAACAAGGAAACTGAAGCAAGGACTGCCCGTTTTAGAACTGAAAGATATAGAGGATGCTCTAAAAATTAGAAAATATCTAGAACTCTCTGTGAAAAGAGGGGGTTCTCAAAAACTGAAATGTGTGATTGTTGGAGGGGGACCGACAGGTGTTGAGCTGGCAGCAGAAGTTATGGATTTCCTTGATTATAAGATGATGAAATTAAAGCCAGAGGTAACAATACTCCAGTCTGGTCCTTCATTGTTTAAAGGGGTCAATCCTAAGATTCAGACAATTGCACTTAATCGTCTTAAAAAGAAAGGCATTAATGTTGTATTCCAGACGAGAGTACAGGATGTAGAGAAAGGGTTGATAAATGCTAATGTCGATGAAGTGCCAAAAATATTCAAAGCGGACATTATAGTTTGGACTGCGGGTGTTTCCCCTAACCTTATAGCATCTAATGTGGCAAAATTCAAAGACCGTTTTGTTGTTAAAAACACACTTCAATTAGAAAATTTTCCAAATGTTTTCTCTGTCGGGGATGTGAGTTATATCAAAGAAAACCCTTTGCCAGATTTGGCACAGGTGGCAGTACAAGAGGGGGTTCATGCTGCTAAAAACATTATTAGAATTCATAAAAAAAAGAATCCTTTGCCATTCAGATACAACAACAAAGGGTTCTTAATCAGTCTTGGTCAAGGGTACGGTGCGGGGGTTATCAAGGGGTTTGTTTTCAAAGGCAGGTTTGCCTGGTTTGTATGGAGAACTGTTTATCTTGTTAAGTTTGTGGGTGTCAAAAGTAAGTTCAGAATGGCGTGTGAATACACGTTAAGGCTTTTCAAAAAGTATGGTTGAACCCCCGCTATATAGGAAACAGTTATAAATCAAGACTCTGGTGTGATACTGTGCCGTTTAGCAATAGACTTGCGGTACAAGGTGGATTGATGAGCTATGAAGAGTTAAGGGATAATACTCTTATGGAAGTGCCTGCTGATATGGCGTTCAGAGTCTGTCGTGGTGATGTTGTGAACAACATTCGTGATTTGGCAAACTGCGTCGAAAGTCTCTCAGAGGAAGAGTTCAAAGCCCATGTAAACGAGGAGGAGAACCACGTTGCAGAATGGGTTCATCATGCTCTAAAAAATGAAGGGCTTGCAAATGATTTGAAACTTGACGTTAATCATGAGAGCCAGGAGCACTTCGTAAAGACTATCCGGGACCATGTGAGTTGGCTTGATAGTCTTTAGTGACTGTCAAGCTTCATTTTTTTCTTAATTCTAGGTAATTCTATGCCTTTATCTTTAGCATACTTTTCTACATCAGAAGGTTCGAAAAAAACAACGGGATACTCGTAATCGTCATCTCTACAGTTTTGGATATCGCACTTAGTACATCTGAAATTTCTTTTTGCTTTGAGTTCTACAAACCAATCCCCATCTTCGTCCATCATTACTACAACATCATTGTGCCAGAGGTACCATTTTATGTCATCAATATCTCTTGTGTCTTCAGGTTCATCAATGGGCACATTAATGTGATTACAACACTCTTCTCTACAGTTCCTTGGTTTTCTTGTTTGTATCATTCCCAAAGCTTTTTTTTCACAGTAATCAGCCACCTGTTCAGGCGTGTCAAAAAGTATTTTCCAATACTCGCCAGGTTCGTTCATAACACAGGTTTTGACATCATACTCTCTACATGTTAAGGGATACTGTTCTGTTCCCCAAATTTCACATTTTGGGCCGTTTAGATTTTTACAACGAGACTTAAAATCTACAATCCAATCTCCTTCTACATCTTGATAAACCGAAACGTTTTCGTGATTGAGGAAATCGGCAATCTGCTGAAAATCCTCTAACTCTTCAGGAGCGTCAATCTGAATTGCTATGTGTTTACAGCATTCCGCAACACAATTTTTGCACTCTATACGCAACTCGCCCATATACATGGTGCGCGAAACAACCAAGTTATAAGTTTGATGGTTGGTACCAAACTACTCTATCGCGGTTTTCATCAGTGGCATAATCAAGCCCCAAAATATTGTTTAACTGTAAAACCTCTTCGCTGTAATTCCCGAAATACTCTTGTGTGCTTACTTCTTTTGGGAGTATCACAGCCTTAATTTCTGGTACCTCCTGGAACAAACCTTCAACCTTTCTTTTACACAGTTCCTCCTCAATTTTTATGGCCCTTCCAGGTAGAATGTCCACGTTTGAATTGAGATTTTGCAGGTGGTTGGAGTAATCCGGAGTTCCTGTAAGTCTTACAGATATTTCGCGCCAGCTTTTTTCTTCGTCAACAAAATAGGTTAAATAATCAATTTTAGTTTCTGGCGCGGTGTTTCTTATAAGTTCATGCTGAAGCAGGTCGGATTTTCTTTTTTCAAAATCAAGTGCTGCTTCAGTTTTTGTGAGTTTTGACTCGAGTTGTTGTGCGTACTCTTTGTATGGCTCTTTGGGAAGAGATTCTAGCTCAATAATCCTATCTTCCAGTTCATTTATCTGTCTCTCTTTCCTGTTGTTATCCTTTATTTTTTCTGTAATCTCAGTTGTGTTTTTTGTGAGTGTCTCAACAACTTGATATTGATTAATTTGATTACAGCCATACATCAAACCTGCTGTTATTGCAATACCTCCGATAGTTGTTTTTGGATTATTTACTACGAACTGTGCTGTTTTTACCATTGAATATCCTGCTAGATATCCTAAAAGAGATAGAGGGTACCATATAGGGGAGGTTACTGCGCCTATAACAGATAGTCCAATAATCTTTTTACTTTTCATCTTTATGCTCCATAAAATCCATCATAACTTCTCTGACTTCCTTTAGCATCTTTTCATGGTTTCTTGTGGTGAACTCATCATGAAGTTCAGGATACCTTTGCCTTAGAAACTGGCCTGTCAGTATCATTGCTTCCTTGGGTATTGGGAGTTGTTTTTCTGAAACAAACCTGTATGCGATTGGTAGCGCAACCAAGTGTAATGGGGGCTCTCTGTAACTCTGTTTTAGTTTTGTGTAAATAGTGTCTGCTCTAAACAGAACATCTCTGTATTTACTCCAACTGTCTTGTATGCTCATCAGAATCACCTTTGGCAAGAATGTGTCCAATGCCTGCTCCTCCAATCATTCCCAATGCGGCCGCGCCCCTTGAGAATCTTTCCAGTGCGTCATCTCTTATGTGAGTAGGTATTGCTAAATCTTTGATTTTACTCAGTATCGTTGGACCTGTCATGTACCCTATAGAACCTGCACCGAGTCCCCAGTACTGTCTCTCTTTCCATTCGGGGTCGTTACTTCGCATTAATAATGAGTAACCTATCCAGGCCGCGCTTCCTATTGTCAGAAGGCCACTTGGTTGTTCACGGATGTTTGGTTTGGGGAGATTGACAAAGTTTGTACCTTCTCTTCTTTCAAAAATATCGGGGCTTGCAACATATGCGATGATTCCCCCTAGAAGAGCGCCCCCTGCGGAGTATATTATCTGTTTTCGCATCTGTTCAGTCATTGGTTCTCCTTTAAGTTTGCGAAATCTATCTCTTAACTCTGGTCCGTAGGCATAACCTAGTGCGGTTAATGTTCCTCCTGCAACCATTCTAAGCGCTTCATCGTTGCTTGGTCCTGTAACGTACTGCAGAAGATTGTGTGCAGCAACCACATCTACAACACCGTGTATTATCTCTTCAGTTTTTGCTTCCATGCTTTTTCTTTGTTTGAAAATGATAGATAGGTTGCTAAAAAAAACCCGGAAAATTTTCCTTTTATTTCGTAATTACGCAACAATAAGGAACAAAATCACGTTTATGATGTATGTCGCGGTACATATCAAACAAAAGTTTTTCATTTTTATGTACGAAAAATATGCTAATACAACTGTGGCAATAAATCCTAGTGCACCTATTAGTTGTAATATTTGTGTTACCTGTAGATGGGCTGATAACATGAATGAGGGGTAGAATATTAATCCCATGATGCTATTCGGAAACCCTAGTAATTTTCCGTATTTGCTGTTAATTGCTTTGGAACAGCTGATATTTCTTGATATATCGCATAAGGGGGTTTCAGGTCTTTTTTTATCGATGTATAGAGCATAAAGCGATAACAGCAGACCTGTGAAACAAAGAATAAAAACGTTTATCATGATTAAGTTTTGTCAAAGAACTATTTGAGTTTTACGACTCAATCTTCAGGGCCGAAACTTGAATTCTTTCAATCTTTTTTTCGTGGTGGTCCATTGTTCTTTTAAGTGGGAAATTATAGTCATAAATTTTTGTGACTTTCCCCCTGCTGTCTTCCGCGATTTTTTTCAAATAATCCACTGTGCTGGTCTTGTGAAGACTGTATACAACGGGGGCTATCTTGATGGCCTGTTTCAAAAATTTCAGGTCCGCGTGTTGTTTTTGAACGCCGAACGGTGGGTTCTGAATAACTACATCTGATGGGTGGTCATATGCGTCTACATTACCCTGGATTATTCTGTAATTCCCGTATTTTTTGTCCATTAGTTTTTCCAATAGATGTAGGTTTTCCATTAGGGCAGGGAACACTTTAGGGTCAATTTCTACGAAAAACACGTCAGAGGCCCCTAAAGCTAAAGCGCCAATTCCAAGAATTCCTGTTCCGCAACCGAGGTCTGTTACGCTGTGTCCCTCTATCTCTCCTTCCATGAATGCGTCCCAGAGCAAACTTGCTGCTACTTCAGAGTCAGTAGGATACTGTTCTAGCGTCGGATCGGGTTGATCAAACACTTTGAGTTTACTGAGGAAAATGGCCAGTTGCTGCTTACTTTCTACCATTTATATTGAGAGTGGTCAAACTCAGCTTTTAAAGGTATACCCTAATCTCGAGAAAAACCATTTATACAGGGTCGTTTTCGCGAATTATGGGGTTATTATGGAGGGAGAGGATCTTTCGTCGATAAGGGAGGAGTTGGATGAGCATCTTGATGCTTTAAACCAGAACACTGGTGAATTATCTGCCGTCTACGAACACGTTTGTGAGATTGATGCCCGCCTTGAAAAGCTTGTCGAGAGGGTTGATGCTTTGCAGGCGTTGATTCTTTCACAGAACTCTGTGACTCAGTCTTCCAGGGAGACTCGTCAGGTGAAACTGACTCAGAAGGAGCGTGGTGTTCTTCAGGCTCTTAGAAACTCTGCGGGGCCTGTGACTTCTATCCAGGTCGGGAAGCTTGTTGGCTTGACATCTGATTTGGCCGCTCAAACAATCTTTGTTATGTCGCAGAAAGGGGTTCCTATAGAAGCATCTTCTGTGGGTGAAATTACATACTATTCATTGGTTGATGAACATATTAGCAAAAACAAAGATTAGTTGTTGATAATAAAGTTATTAGTTATTGTTTTTGCTTGTGTTTTTAACAAATATATTATTTATGATAATATAATTTATGCTTAAAAGTTATAGTAAGAATATTGTTGGTATATTATAAGTAAAGATGACAAATATTTCTAAATGTTTTTTGTACTGTTTGTTATTTGTGCTTAAAAAAGTTTATACAATTATTTTGTCTCTGCTTAAATGTTTTAGAAACTGTTTTTTGTTTGTTTTGGGGGGGCTCAAAGTATTGAAATTGAGTGTTTTAAGTTTGAAAGGTACTTTTGTAACAATTCCTTGGTTTCCGGAGTTTCATATTTTGTGTTTGTGGGGGGCCAATGAGTCTTCTATCTTAATTCGGCCAATCATAGATTAATGGGTGAAATGGTACTTGTTGCGCAAGATGGCTCATGGTGGCAACTATTCATTTTTCCAAAAAACTGAACTCTGCCTAAATTTGCTGTTAAGGTGGTCTGTCTTGTTTTTGGTATCTGATCTGTTATTTTTTGGTGGTTGCCAAGCATGGTTTCTTGTAATTTCACATCTTTGGGCCAGGGTTTTTAATGCAAATTTTAGGTAAAATGGCTTATTTATAAATAAAGGTGCGCATAATGTGTATTAAACGAACAAAATATAAACTGGTGTTTCTTTTCATGTAATGCGACAAGGTGAAAACGTGCAAGATTTGAAAAATGAGCTGGTGCTTCGAGGTTTTTCTAAAAACACTTTGAAAACCTATTCTTTCTACAATAAGAAATTCTTGGAGTTTGTCAAAAAGACTCCTGAGAATGTTGATGAGTCTGATGTTAAAGAGTTCTTATCTAATATGATTACAGTTGGGCTTAACAAAAGGTCGGTTGCTCTAGCACGGTCTGCTATTCTGTTCTATTATAACGAAGTGTTAGAAAGGGGGTTCGCTAAAATCAAAACACCGAAACTACAGCGTTCACTGCCTGTTGTTCTGTCAAAAGATGAGATTCGACTGTTATTGGATGCCTGTACTCATGAGAAAAGTAAGTTATTGGTTAAATTGCTTTACGGTTCAGGCCTTCGTATCAGTGAAGCGCTTTCCTTAAAGGTAGAAGACTTGGAGCTTAATGATAGGCATGCATGGGTCCGTTCAGGTAAGGGGGGAAAGGACAGAATGGTGATTCTTGCAGACGGTTTGATATCTGATATGAAGAGATATTTCAGGAAAAAAGGATTTACTTCAGGGTATATTTTTCCTGGTAAAAACGGTTCTATGACGTCAAGAAATGCTCAGAAGATTATTTCTACTGCAGCTAAAAGGGCGGGTATTAGAAAACATGTTACTCCTCACAAACTCAGGCACAGTTTTGCAACTCACCTGAGGGACTCGGGTAATGACTTGCGTGTTATACAGGAGCTTTTAGGTCACGCGAACATTTCCACAACTGAGATCTACACCCATGTTTCATCCGAGGAGAAGAAAAAAGTAAGAAGTCCTGCTGACTTTTTATGATAATTTTTGTTGTTTTTGCTTAAAATATTTAATCTAAGTTATGGTGATATATATCTAAAACATTTAAGCATAATATAAAAGTATTATAATGATTATGTTCTGTTTATCATAAGTATTGCTCGTATTTATAAAAAAGTATTAATTCTTATAATCTTTAGTTTTGACTATTTTTACTTTATAAACATTAGTGTGATTTTTTGTCCCTCTATTTCTCCGTCTATATTTCTAAGATAAGTTTATAAAGTCATATAGTCGGGTGCATAAGTAGGTGTGGTGATGGTTAGAAAGCAGGCACTTACGTTTTCAATAGCCTCGCTGTTAGCGAGCAACTTAGTCTTGGCCGCACCAAGAACAGGTATACAACCCTTGGATATGGTCGTAACGACCATAGCTGACCTGTTTTATCTGCCGTCGCTACAGAACGAGTTTGTTGCTGCGAATTTCGCCAGAGCAGTATTTTTCTTTCTGATATTTGCGATAATTAACTGGGCTGGCAGAAAAACCATTTTCAAAGACGGCTCAACAAAGATAGATAAGAAAACAGGCAACATTGTTGCTCTTTGTATCGCAATCCTAACGGTTGCTGTAGTGCCTAACCGAGTTATTCTGGCAAGCATGTTCGGATACACCCAGGTGTTATGGAGTTTAATCACTCTAGGACCCGCTATCGCGGCCCTGCTCTGGGCATTCTCAAAACCTAAAGACGGCTCTGAACCCACAACTGCAAGACGTGTTGCAGAACTGTTAGTGTTAGTCCTAGGATTTACATGGTCGTGGTTTATGCTCGCGACACTAACTGGATGGGTAACCGGCCATTACGGCGGGATGAGTATGTGGTTTATCGAGGCCGTTAACAGTTGGGTCTACATATTCATGGCGATAGCCATAATTGTCAAAGTGTTCCAGATGATGTTTTCAGGAGGAGATGGTTCCGGAGAGCCACTCGCCGATAAGCTCAACAGATGGGGCGACAATGCTGAAGCTTGGAAAAATTTCAAAAACAGGCTTAGGGGCAAAACTCCAAGTATAGTTACAAATATTGAATTCGTAAAGGAAGGCGCAGGGGTCAAAGTCTCTTGGCAGACACTTCCATCCGAGGAATCCATTGAACGCTACGAGATACAATGGACCGTTGTTATTGGGGGCGTTTTTGGCGCCAAGGTTGGAACCAGGTGGCACAAGGAAAGTCCAATTTCACAGGTTCTTGCTGAAGCAGGAACATGGCCTATTTACAATGATATTCCTACTGATCAGCCCTTGATGTTTAGGGTCCGCGCGGTAAACAATAACAACAAGCGAGGGGCATGGGGGCAATCGGGTGTTGGAGTTCCTGGAACTACGCCTCCTCCTCCACC
>CAZPUM010000011.1:0-38381 GCA_964589765.1 uncultured Methanosarcinales archaeon | reverse complement strand
CAAATTAGTGGACAAAATCACACGGTTTCTCAAAAACAAACCCAAGTGGTGGGCCTCAGCACTGACATTTGTTTATGCAGGTTTTACACCATTTCCTAACGATATTCTGATGGTCTCGGTTGGAATTATAGACATCAAATACTATAGAATCCTTCCCTTTCTAGTCCTGGGGAACATTACTTTGGCCACAATTATTTGTCTTAGCGTACAATTCGGGATTGGATTGTAAAGCACAGTATATTTATACCATAATAATATTTTTTGTTCAAGATGAACTCGTACGTTGTATTTATCGGATTAATTATCTTTCTAATAGGTTGTACCAATCAGCCTGTTACAGATATATCCCATCTTATCCCTGACGAACAGGAACTTAACAGCATAAAACTGAGCGCAGAAGGTTGTCAGACTGAAAGTTATGAAACACATGAGCGTGCCCCTCTTAAACAGTACAGCATTTGTAATTTCACTGGTCAGGAGACCAACATCACAACTCAAATATACAAGTACACCAACTTCGATGACCTAAACGGCTCGTACCAGTACAAGTCACTCCATCTCAGAGGATACCAGGGCCTGATAGAAGAAAATTCTTATGGTCAATTAAGCAGGTTCTACGTCAACAATGAATCGACAACCTATTACTACCACTTTTGGATTGTTGAGGACCCGTTCCTCGTACACGTCACTTCAAAAGGAAGTGCGCAAGCCAAAGGTTATGTTGAGGCATTAGGTTTGAAAATGCTTGAAAAAATATAGAATCACAAAAAAGGTCCATAACAAAAACATAGCCCTGCGCGGATTCGAACCGCGGTCCCCAGATCCAAAGTCTGAGATGATTGGCCACTACACTACAGGGCTGTCAGAACATTAGCGACCTTGCCCTATTCTTAAAGATTACTCGACCTTGCGTATTTCTTGTTTAACAATAGCCTTACACTGAGAAACAATAGAGGTGTTGTCTGCTTGTTCACAGATGTTCACGTCAAGATTTCCAATAGCAATATTGACCTTACACCAGTCTTTCCAGAAAGCCGACTCGATTATACTGTCGCAAATAGAGGTATCGTTGTTCTCGCCGGCTCTAAAGAAATAGCACTTCCTGGCTAAGGAAACATTCTCAATATACTGACAACCTACTGGGTCCTGAGTAATCTTGGAAACGTCGTATGCACAGTTGTCACCGTATCCTTTCTTCTGAGCTATATCTCCACAAATGGAAGGGTCGTTTCTATCTTTAGCAATCTCAAAGAGACAAGAATCCCTGGCTGGTGAATGCTCAATAGACTTACAAACATCAAGATTGTCGGTATCAACAGCGACAGCACTTACACAGAAAGCCTCTGCGCGCTCATCAAAGATATTCTCACATACTGAACTGTCACCCATAGCAACTGCAACCTCGTTGTAACACCAGTTCTGTTTACTGGTATCTGAAAACAAACCACATATTATTGGGTCTCCTTCATCGACGGCCCTCTGGACCATACAAGCATCATCACAGTCCTGTGTCTGTGGGGTACAGGCAATAATCAACATCAAACCAAGGAATAACCAGTACGCTCTCATAATTCCAAGCACCACGCCACTCTATAAATACTTAATGGAACGTCTGTTCTCACTATTCAAGAGAAACAGTTTTATATAGAAGAGTAACTCTCAAACCATAAAAATTGGGGGAGTCTCAAAATGAATAAACTAATCGTAGCGGCACTGCTTGTGTTTCTAGTAGCTTGTACTGCCGCACCAGAAGAACCGTTCCCGACGGGAGCGGAAGTTTTTGACAACGACTCCGTAACCTGGGAAGCTGAAGATATCCTAGAAGATGAGCTTCCAGAGGCACCGGAGACACCAGAAGAGCTTGTACAGGAACCTGTAGAAGAGCCATATTTCACAGTCTCAGCAGTAGAGGGCGACCTTATTGAGCTGAGCCCTGAAGCTATTGACCCTGATGGTGACAAAGTCACGTATGCTTTCACAGAACCTTTCGACAAGAAAGGAAGATGGCAGACAAACATTGGGGATGAAGGCCGATACTATGTGGCTGTTGAGGCATCAGATGGTAAGGAAGAGACAATGGAAACAATCCTTGTCATCGTTGGTAGATCCAACAGACCACCAGTTATTGATTGTACGCCAGTGATAGTCAAGGAAGGCGAGATGATTGACCTGCACGACAGTTGTACCATTTCAGACGAGGATGATACAGAGGTTGTTGTCACGTATAGCGGTTGGATGTCCAGCTGGAGATACACTACAACTTACGACGATGCAGGAACTCACAAGGTAGTAATCACAGCAAGTGACAAGAGGGACAACGAGATACTACACATCGTCAAGGAAGAGGTTCTTGTGACAGTAAAGAATGTTAACAGGCCACCTGTGTTCCTTGATGACTTCCCTAGCAGTATTACTGCAACAGAGAACGATGTGATAACCCTGCCCACAGAATTGATTGATGACCCTGATAACGACAAGGTCACAGTCACTTTCAGCGACCCATTCGATAACAAGGGCGTGTGGAAAACAGAGATTGGTGACGCTGGAGATTACACCATTGATGTTGTAGCCTCAGACGGAAAAACCAGTGAGAAGAGGACTGTAAGAATCAGTCTTGCACTTCTGAACACTGCACCAGTTCTGAAGAATATCCCTGACATCACAGTCTATGAGGGAGAGACAGTGGTCCTACCTGTCAGCGCAACTGACAGAGAAGGAGACCCACTGACCGTAACATACACAGGATGGATGACTTCCGATACGTATGAAACGGGTTATGACGATGCAGGAGAATACACCGTCAAGGTCAGCGTGACTGATGGTGCGTTCACAACAAGCCAGGTTGTACACATAACCGTGGAAGATATGAACAGACCGCCTGTTTTCGTCACTCCTGCTTAATCCTTTTTTTGAGACTCCTTCTTTTTTTTATTCTCAATAAGATTTTTATAGGGACCCTCTCCCATACCACCGGTGAAATCATGAAATACCTATTTGCGATAATAATTGTGGTGGCACTTGCCCTCTCGGCTTGCCAGACAGCTCCAGTACAAGAACAAAACGAACAAGAACAAAACGAAATTCCCCCTCCACCTGTTGTAGAGGAAGAAGAGGTTAAGGAGGAAGTTGTTGAAGAGACTGAAGAAGTCGAGTCAGATGAGTCTGACACACAAGAGATCGAGTCAGGT
Source organism: uncultured Methanosarcinales archaeon (assembly GCA_964589765.1). GTDB lineage: Archaea > Nanobdellota > Nanobdellia > Woesearchaeales > UBA525 > UBA525. The sequence continues at coordinate 35,193 of CAZPUM010000011.1, read as the reverse complement.
CTTGACAAGTTTTTTGGCCCTGTTGATGACGAATCCGTGATAACTGCAGATGACGTTTTTTGTGATAAAGACGAGAGCGCAGTTACATTCAGGTTCAGGAATCTAGACTCTAAAACCTGGCAACTTAATCAGGACCTTCCGTTTCCACCACCTTCAGGAATTGCCAGTGTTCGTGTAACTCTTAACGGGTACGAAGTTAACACCAAGACACCCCTTCTGTATCAGGGCGAACCACTTTTCAGGTCACAAGGGGTTTTCTCCGATAACTGCGAAGGCGTCGAAGAGCTCGCACCTGGTGAAGAGGCAACATGTACAATCAGCCCTGTTGTTCTGAAAGAGTCCACATCATTTACCCAAGGGGTGAACGAGATTAGGGTATTAGGACCCGGAGCAAACGGAATTGCACGATTCCAATGCGAGTAGAAACCAGCAGGTGAGAGCATGGAACTGAAGAGTAAAGAGTTTACCAATAACGGCGATATCCCCTCTAAATACACATGTCAAGGAGTGAATATCAGTCCACCTCTCACTTTTAGCGGAGTGCCTGAAACAACCGTTTCTCTTGCGCTACTTATGGATGATCCGGACGCACCCGACCCTAAAGCACCTAAAATGGTCTGGGACCATTGGGTGGTCTGGAACATTCCGCCAGAGATTTCTGAGGTTCCTGAGGACTGGTTCCCTGATAAAGCAATTGAGGGGTTCAATAGCTGGGGGAACGCAGAGTACGGAGGACCTTGTCCTCCGAAAGGAAAACACAGGTATTTTTTCAGGCTCTACGCTCTCGATAAACAACTTGAACTTCCGCCTGAGGCTGACAAAAAGGATGTTCTGGAAGCCATGGAAGGACACATTATTGACCAGGCGGAACTAATCGGGCTTTACGAGAAACAATGAGTTTTCATACCAAATGGCTCGGAAACACATTCCTATGTTACAAGGAGGGTTCTAAACTATCAACGCTGGTTGTGTTTACATATCCTGCCATCAGTGGTTTTTTCAGTAACCATGTTAACAGAGACAGTTCTAAGGAGAAGACCTGTCTGGTATTGAAAACAGCCTCGTATACAACCCCTCCGTCCAACTCCGAGGTTGAAGCGTTGTTAGGAAAGACATTTACGGCAGGAGGCCTTCCTCCGAAAGACTCTTTTGATTTTTTTGTACCTTTCCACTCACTGTTTTTACACAAGATAATGGTTAGAAAATTCAATGAAGGAAGAGTTGTAAGTGCCCCTTCTAATGGCACGTTCGTAGTGACTTACAAATGGGTAGGCAGAAAAAAGATTTTCCCTTTAATTCGCGCCAACAACGGAGATAACCCTTTAAGTCCTCCTCAAGAAGCTGAATTAAGTGGAATTATTAACAACCTAAGGTCAGGGGGCAAGACTATTGACTTTGTCGTCGTGACTCATTTACACTGTAGAATTGGTTGATTAAATGGAGTGAATGCCCTCTTCCCATATCTTTGCTGTAATCAGCTGTGACTGACAAATCCCTTGTCAGTCCTAAATTCTTTACGAGTTCGTAAACATTTGATTCAGCACGTCTTGAATGGTGGTATCCCAAAAGGTCAAGCTCATTTAAATTGGCAACATTGGCTTCTACCATCCCACCCAATACCGCTCTTACCAGGCCCGTTTCTGTTCTGTCAAAAAGTCTTTGTAATCCAACCTTTGTTATTGCTGGAAAGAAGATTATAGGTCTTTCAGCTTTAAACCTGTCAATTAAGAATAGGTGTGTATCTTTAGAAACCCATGTGTATGTGCCTTTATCTCGATTGTTTGTGTGGGTAACAGGAGTATCAAATTTAGCATTCATATTTTTGTCAACACAACTCTATTTATAAATGTTTCTTATTTTATTACTATTTAGTAGTTAATCTTTTCCAATAACGAGTGTGCATCGTACCATAGTCAAAACCTGCGTAATTCCAACCATATCTTAACATGACCTCTCTTGACAACCCGCTCGCCTTACCAGAAGGACAGACCTCAGATTTTAGGTATAAAGCCCCTAACTCCGAGCAAACAGAATCAACCTCATCCACAGTTCTTTTGAAATCACCAAAAGGCAGGCGTGGACGACTCACAGCAACCCCTACATTCATCGTACTTGCATCAACAGGAAACCAAGTGACTCTAGCACGGTAAGGCAAAAACTTTCTTCTCCATGAAACCATCATGACTGCAAGACTCTTGCCCTCATAAAAGGGCACATAGAACGAGAAGTCTTTGTTTTTCCTAACCACTTTGTTTTCCAGACGACCATCCAAACGCAAGGTAGTACAACCCCAAACAACCTCTTTATCTATTGTCATTATCAAGTAACAATAACAGTTATTTTTTAAATATGCCGTTTATACCCACAAAATGGGCCACTTACCATTTGAGCGCAGAGAAACTCGAACACTCGAGAAATCCCCTAGTGACACAGACCCTAAATACGGAAAATCGCCCGAATCAAGGTCTGTGGAAGAAAAACTCGAGAGGGGAATTGTTGTTATCAACAAGCCATCCGGCCCGACCAGCCACCAGGTCAGTGCTTACGTCCAGAACATCCTGAAAATTAAGAAATCGGGCCACTCTGGGACGCTCGACCCTCAAGTGACAGGAGTTCTTCCAGTTGCACTGGGCAAAGGCACGAGAATCGTGCAATCCCTCCTGACAGCAGGAAAAGAGTATGTTTGTTTAATGCACATCCACAAGGATGTTCCCGAGGACAAAATCAAGAAGGTTTGCGATACTTTTGTCGGAAAAATCAAACAACTTCCCCCCATTAAATCCGCCGTTGCAAGACGCTGGAGGTACAGGAAAATATACTACCTGGAGATCCTTGAGATACAAGGCCAGGAAGTGTTGTTTAGAGTGGGGTGCCAGGCAGGCACCTACATACGTAAGCTATGCCACGACATCGGTGAAAAACTCGGAACTGGAGCTCACATGGCTGAACTTATCAGGACAAAAGCAGCAGGATTCTCAGAAAACCAAATGGTTAGTCTTCAGGACCTTACAGATGCTTTCCACTACCATAAAAAAGGGGATTCTTCCAAACTCCATGCTATTTTAATGCCAATAGAGACAGGTGTTGAGCATCTCTCAAAGATATGGGTCCATGATTCCGCTGTTGAGCCACTATGTAATGGAATGCAACTCAAACTGCCCGGCATCTCAAAACTGGACTCAGACATCCAGGCAGAAGACACTGTGGCGGTTATGACACTTAAAAACGAACTCATACTGACGGGAACTGTCAGAATGGCTTCAAAAGACCTTATGGGCGACAGAGGAATCGCTGTCAAGACAGACCAAGTCTTTATGCCATCAGGTATTTACCCTAAAAAATAGTTATTTTTAAATATCAGTACTTTGTAGTAGTAACAATTGAGGAACAATTATGGCAAACTACACACCTAAACTATTACGCGCAACAATGGTTTCAGACCCAGATTTTTTTCCTAAAAGATGTTCTTACGAGGAGAACTACGACATCACAAACATCGAAGTTCCGGTTTCAACCGATACAGACATAAGTACCCTTCTCATGGGCACACCAGAGATTCTTTACGACGCAGTAAAAGATATGTGGGCAGGCTCTCAAGATAACCCCTTCCAGAACCACTAAAGGCCAAGCCCTTTATCGCATCTTTTAGCGACAAGAGTTAGCCCGTCAAAAGTGTTGTTGACATCCTCTCTGATTTTTTCAACAAGTTGTTCCAATGAATCAACACCCAAAAAATATTTGTTGTTCTTATGCTCTATAAGACCTGAACGTGAAAGGTTGTGAAGATGATGAATCACAGTCGCTCGGGTCAACCCCAAATACATAGCCAAGTCATCAGAAGACAGACCAACACCCCTCTTAGCACACTTCAATAACTCGATAAAGATTCTAAACTTGCTCCTGTCCTTGTCCCTCTGATTAAACAGCCCCAAAGAGCCACAAAGGTATTGTAGCTCCATATTCAGGTTCGGCTTATCCTCTTCAGGAATCGAAATCCGGGTAATAGTAATTCTAGTAATTCCCATCTTGTTGAACTAAGGTCTACGAAACATATATAAATAACTGCCGATTTACCCTAGTTGAATTAAAATCAACGGTGAATATAATGTCAAAGAAAAAGAGGACAAACCCGGAAAAAGAAGATGCTAATGAGTCTGAAGAACTCATAAACCAGCTTCAAAGACTTCAGGCAGAGTTCGATAACTACAGAAAAAGAACCGAGCAAGAATTAACACTAGCCAGAAACAAAGCAGGAGACTCCCTGATTAAAGGGATTCTGCCAGTTGTTGACAACCTTCAACTAGCCATCAAACACGCAGATGCAGGCAAAGAGGAGCTTCTCAAAGGGGTTCTTCTAGTACAAGAACAGTTGCTTACAGCATTACAAGAACAGGATGTTACACCAATACCAACAGAAGGCAGATTCAACCCTGAACTACACGAAGCCATGCTTACAGTAGATTCCAACAAGCCATCAGGCGAGATTGTAGACGTATTACAAAGAGGGTACACAAGAAATGGCAGACCCCTAAGAGCTGCCAAAGTGAGCGTGTCAAAATGAAAAGTTACACAATGAACCCAATGGACGAGATAGGACCTTACAGTTTTCTTGAAAGACTAAAAGAGTACGCTGGAAATGCAAGAGATTACGGATATGGAATCGCTCTAGGAGGCGGACCTTACAAAGCAACAAAATCAGGAGCTTACAGCTCAGAATCAGGAGTTAGTTATGACTCCAGCACAGAATAAGAGGTAATAATCATGGCAAACCCAACAGGAGGAAAAGCAATCGGTATCGATCTAGGTACCACATTCAGCGCAGTAGCAGTTATGGAGGGCGGAAAACCCGTCATCATACCAAACGCTGAAGGAGACAGAACAACGCCAAGTGTGGTCAGCATCACAGAAGACGGCGAACGCCTTGTCGGTCGCGTCGCAAAAAATCAGGCGATCACCAATCCAAAGCACACTGTCAGAAGTATCAAAAGAAACATGGGAGAAGACCACAAAGTCAGCATATGGGACAAGGACTACTCCCCACAAGAGATTAGTGCAATGATACTTCAAAAACTGAAGACTGATGCTGAAGCATACCTAGGACAACCCGTTAGTGACGCTGTTGTCACAGTACCCGCATACTTTACAGACGCCCAGAGACAGGCAACAAAGGATGCTGGAAAGGTCGCAGGACTTAACGTCCTGAGAATCATCAATGAACCAACAGCAGCAAGCCTGGCATACGGGATGGACAAAGCTGCTGCACACAACATTCTTGTGTTTGACTTCGGAGGCGGAACTTTCGACGTATCGATACTGGAATTAGGAGAGGGTGTTTTCGAGGTAAAATCCACATCAGGAGACAACCATCTAGGTGGTGATGACGTGGATTCACTGATTGTGGACTGGATGTCCAACGAGTTCAAAAAAGAACACGGTGTTGACCTGAGAGAGGACGCAACAAGCCATCAGAGACTGTTAGAAGCATCAGAGAAGGCAAAGATTGAGCTTTCAACAAAGCTAAAAACAAACATCAACCTGCCTTTCATCACAGCTGACAAGTCAGGACCACTACATCTTAACACAGAACTCTCGAGAGCAAAATTCGAACAGATGCTCAGCCCAATTATCGAGAGACTTAAAGTGCCAACAGAGCAGGCCATAAAAGATAGCAAACTCAAACAGAGCGAGATTGACAAAGTTATCTTTGTTGGAGGAAGCACAAGAATACCCTCAGTCCAAGCGATGGTCAAAGGTATTCTTGGAAAAGAAGGCGACAAATCAGTTAATCCTGATGAGGCTGTCGCTCTCGGAGCTGCAATCCAGGCAGGAGTTCTCGCTGGCGAGGTCAAGGACGTTCTATTGCTGGATGTCACCCCACTAAGTCTTGGAATAGAGACTCTCGGCGGAGTATTCACAAAACTTATTGAGAAAAACACAACAATCCCTACAAAGAAGAGTCAGGTTTTCTCGACAGCCGCCGATAATCAAACAGCAGTAACCATAAGGGTTTTCCAAGGAGAGCGCGCCATGGCAGCAGACAACAAACTACTCGGCCAGTTCGACCTTGTTGGTATTCCCCCTGCTCCTAGAGGGGTGCCTCAGATTGAAGTATCATTCGACATAGATGCTAATGGAATAGCGCATGTGAATGCAAAAGACCTGGGAACCGGGAAAGAGCAGAGCATCAAGATAACAGCAAGTACCAACCTGTCAGAGGAAGAGGTTGAGAAAATGCGACAGGATGCAGAGAAGTATGCTCAGGAAGACGAGTCAAGAAGAAAAGATGTTGAGACTGTTAACGAAGCAGATACAATAGTTTACTCCACGGAAAAGCTTCTTGAAGAGTTAAAGGATAAAGTATCCGAGGCAAATATCGAGAAAGTAAAAAAAGAGCACGAGGCACTCAAAAAACTAATGGAGCCAGAGGAGCGCGACCTCGAATCAGTCAGAGCACAGATAAAGAAACTGAACGAGGTAGTACAGGAGGCTACAAAGGAACTCTATGCCAAAGCTGCTCAGGCACAACAACAAGCGCAGACAGAACAAACAAAAGAACAGAAGCCAGACGAAAAGGTTGTTGATGCAGAGTACGAAGAGGTCAAAGACAAAAAAGAGGATTCAGAGGAGCCTAAGAAATAATTCTTTTTTTCTCAATCTTTTTAAAGAGAGTGAGAGGGCCAACTGAATATGCCTGACTACTACGAAACATTAGGCGTCTCCAAGAACGCTAGCCGAGAAGAGATTAAGAAAGCTTACAAACAGCTGGCAAAAAAGTACCATCCTGACCTGAACAAGGATAATCCTGAGGCAGAAAAAAAATTCAAAGAGATAAACGAGGCTGCCGCAATTCTTGGTAACGACGAGAAACGTCAGCAGTATGACAGCATGGGACACGACGCCTTCAGTCATGCAGGAAGAACAGGAGGGGGCTCGAGTGGATATTCAGATTTTTCTGGCTTCGATTTTTCAGGAATGGGATTCGAAGATATTTTCGACATGTTCACAGGAGGGTTTGGAGGACGTTCACGCTCCAGACAGATGCGAGGTGACGACCTTCGATACGATATCGAACTGACCCTAAAAGAAGCCACATTCGGAACAACAAAGGAGATAAAAGTAAGAAAACATGTGGCTTGTGAAGAGTGCGATGGCAGAGGTGGCGAGGATGTTCAGACCTGCCACACCTGTGGCGGACGGGGTGTTGTGACACAACAGAGAAGAACACCGTTCGGCATTTTCCAGTCCACAACAACATGTAGACAGTGTTCGGGTTCTGGACAGGAGATTAAGAATGAATGCGATTTCTGTTCAGGTACAGGATTACAGGTTGGAACACAAAAAATCAAAGTTGATATCCCTGAAGGAGTTGATACAGGTAACAGGATAAGGGTTACTGGAAAAGGAGACGCAGGACCCAGAGGAAGCACTCCTGGAGATCTGTACCTTTTCATAACAGTCGAGGCTGATGAAGTGTTTAAACGCGAGGGAAACGATATCAACATCGATGCCCCCATAACATTCACAACAGCTGTTTTTGGGGGCAAGATACGTGTTCCAACTCTGGATGGCGAAGCCGAAGTAAAGATTCCGTCCGGAACTGAGAGTCACACAATTTTCAGGCTAAAGAACAAAGGGGTGCCTTACCTAAACCACGGTGGTCGAGGAGACCAGTACGTTCGAGTTATTGTCCAGACCCCTACGAAGCTCACTAAGAAACAGGAGAAGGCCCTAAAAGAGTATGCTGACCTGTGTGATAAAGATGAATCACTTCTGAAAACTCTTTTCAAAAAAGTCAAGAGATAGATTTTTATACAACATACCTGAGATTTTATTATGGTTGATTGGAGCATTCTGATTCAAGAATGGGGACAACAGATTATTGACTACCTGCCCAAACTTGCAGGCACTCTGGCGCTTCTTGTTATTGGCTGGGTTCTGATTAATATTCTTTTGAGATGGGTTTCAGGCTTAATGAAGAAAAGAAAAGTCGACAAATCCTTGAGACCTTTCATCAGAACTCTAATGAAGTGGGTTTTGAGAGTTCTGCTTCTAATCAGCGTAGCAAGCACACTAGGCATTCATATGACCAGTTTTGTTGCAATCATTGGTGCGGCAGGTCTTGCTTTGGGACTTGCCTTACAAGGTTCTCTTTCAAACTTTGCAGGAGGCGTATTAATCCTGCTTTTCAAACCGTTTGAGGTTGATGAGTACATAGATGCTCAAGAGGTTTCAGGCACAGTAACAGAGATTCGAGTGTTTCACACCACTTTGCTAACCCCTGACAATATTTACATCACAATTCCTAACGGAGAACTTAGTAATCATGTGATTAAGAACTATTCCCGAATGCCGACGCGTAGACATGATTTAACCTTTGGAATAGGTTACGATGATGACATTGACAAGGCTCGAAAATCGCTTATGGCTTTGATTAATAAGGACAAAAGAATTCAAAAGGACCCTGTGCCAGTAATTTATGTAGACGAGCATGGGGATAGCAGTGTTAAGCTTTTAGCCAGATTCTGGACCAAAAAAGAGGACTATTGGGATGTTCATTTTGACTTCCTAGAGTCGGTCAAGAAACGCTTTGACAAGGACGATATAGGAATTCCCTACCCCCAGATGGATGTTTACCTTAAGAAAAGCGATTAATCCATCATAGCGTTCATCATTCTGAAGCCAGACCAGTAGCTTAAAACCTCATCAGGATTTTTCGGAAGCCTGTTGTCCCATACATGTATTTTACTATCAGGAAGCCAGGCACCAGGCCTGTTCACCCACCTACCAAAATCAAGTAGTGAAACATCTTCTGTGTCAGGATTATAGATAATATTCCCAGGGAACATGTAGTCTAAAGGCGTAATCCCCAGGTCAACTGCACGTTGAAGCTGTTCAATAAATTTTTCTGCAACCATTAACTGTATTGAATTGGATAATAAATTATTAGGGTGAACCCCGCTAAGTCTACTCATCACAAGATAAGGAAATTTCAATTGTTCTAAACCTTTTTCAGTAAAGCAATCCCCCTCGACAAAAACAACCCCATACATTTGTGGACAACTTATTCCATTATCGTATAACTTTCTACCTATATCAAATTCTGTCTGTATTCTTTCTTCACAACAAAAGTACTCTCTCTTCACAACATACCCCTCAATGAAACGGATATGATTGGGAAATAGTGGAGGAACTCCATCACCATGGGCTTCAGCATTTTTGACAATTTCTTTTAGATCCATTGTGTTTCACCGACGAAATGATTCTTGCCAACCCCTTAGAATTCTCTCTGAAGAGAATTGTTCCATAGTTTCATCATCAAAGATTTCCAAGGGTTTCAAATACAATCCAAAATCTATTGGAATTATTTCATCGGAAGTAGGAATGTACTTTTTACAACCAACTGCGATTTTAATCCTGGTCTTCAGTTCGTCCTCATTCATCAGACCCACCAATTAAGACCATGACCAGTTTCAACGCAGTGGTTAATATAGTCTATTTCACCAGAATCAATATTGGTGGCCATTCGCCACTCTTCTAGGTCAATCAAAGTTATTCTGTCAACTAACCTGTCATAAATAGCATTTCCCATGTAACACATATCAAAGTTCTGTGCGTATGGGAAAACACCCATCCCTAAAATTTTGCCCATCTCTCTTCTCCACAGTTGTTCAGCACGTAAGAAATCTTCATTACCCAGTTTATCCAGAGTTTTTCCTTGTACATTCTCCATTACTACAAAGCATCTGGTTTCAGGAACATAGGGGAGTTTTTCATCAAAAAGGTCAACAATCCCTTTCATACTGGGAACACTTCCTCTTCTTCCTCGAACATACCTTCCCATGACAAACTCATTGTTTGCCCTGATGAGGGTTGTGTACCTTTTCGCAACAAGCTCTTCCCCAAGGTCAAAGACATACCCATGCCCATCTTTGAAACTCTCAGCGAGTATGGCTCGCTCAAGCTTGTTGAGCATTGTTTTCGTCACAACCATGATGAAAAACTGATTTCCTGCTTTATAAAGTTTTCTATAAATAACTACTGAATAGTAGTTACTAGACAAAAGGTTTATAAATAAAATAGTTTGACCCCGATAATGATAACAATCAGCAGAAACAGCCATGACAGCTTTCTCGATGATATTCTAATTCAAAGCAATAATCAACATATGAGGAAAAACCGGATTATCACCCACCCTCAAAATGAAGAGAACAATCCACTGGAAAATTACATAAATTATGAACCTTCAATATCAGACAAATATGTGCTCGTTAATACAAATCAAAAGAAACAAAGAAAAGAAAGGACAGTAAGGGACATTCAAAGAAACCTTGAGGAATACATACACAGCAGAGATACAGAGCAGAGCAGATATTCAGACTTAACTAGAATTCTAAGCACAATAAATGATCATTTTCAAAGGGCCCCTACATCACAAGCAACAGAATACGACACCAATATACTCGACTTCAGAAGATTGCCTGAAACTGATGAATTCAACATGGAACAAATGAACGCATCTTTTCACAGCATACTAGAATACACCAAAAAATTTGCCACAGACTACGAAAGAAGATTCTTTGATGAATGTGCAAATAGACTAACATGTGGATTCCCTAATCATTCACTAGCAAATGAACTTGAGAGATTCCAGACTGGTTTCACAGACAACGATTTCAGAGAGAACTACATAGTACCATTCCTAAAAAAGGATGTAATCCTGCCTGAAGCGGAACTAACCCGTTTCGGACTATCATTCGACATAAGGCGAAACAACAGCCAGTACGGAAAAAAACAGGAGCAGAAATACTTCGACACAACATTCAACTTCTGTCTAACCTACGACAACGAACTGATAGCATCGGTTGGTTTTGATGTACGAGATGGACAGATGTTCATAGGACAGATACAGGGAATCAGAGGCAATGGAGACCTTTTAAGCAGGTTCAAATGGACTCAAGCACTCGTCAGATATGCGATAGACTGGGCCGAACTGAACGAAGTACCTCAAGTATGCGTTATTTCAGTTGACAACAATGAATGGGCCAATAAGCACGGGCATCTCAAGAAAGAACAAGGGAAAATGCTATACGATGTAACCGCACGTCGTCTTGGTTTTAAGAATAGGGATGAAAATGGCAACTACATAATGGACCTACAACCAAGACTGAGAGTACGCTACGCATAACAATAAGAACCACAAACTGTCAACTACTAAAATACTCTATTGTTTTTTTAAACCCTTCAGACCTAGGAATTTTGGGCTCCCAATCCAGTTTAGACTTCGCAAGAGAGATATCAGGACATCTGATTTTCGGGTCATCCTGAGGAAGCTCTTTGTAAACAATCTTTGACTTACTGCCAGTCAAAGCAACAATCTCTTCTGCAGCCTCTTTTATTGTGATTTCCACAGGATTCCCAAGATTAACAGGTCCCATAAAATCAGACTCCATAAGGAGGAACAGCCCTCGAACGAGGTCCGACACATAGCAAAAACTCCTTGTTTGAGAACCATCCCCAAACACAGTGATATCTTCACCATTCAATGACTGAAGAATAAAATTACTAACAACACGACCATCATTAGCAGACATTCTTGGCCCATACGTGTTGAAAATTCTAGCTATTCTGATTTCAACACCATGGTTTCTGTGATACTCAAAGAACAAGGATTCAGCAACGCGCTTTCCTTCATCATAACATGAACGCAACCCAAGCGTGTTAACACACCCCCTGTACGATTCCACCTGAGGATGAACCTCAGGGTCGCCATACACCTCAGAAGTACTGGCCTGAAGAATTCTCGCATTGTGTTTCTTGGCAAGGCCAAGCATATTGATAACACCAATCGTGTTGGCCTTGATTGTTCGAATCCCGTCATGTTGATAGTGGACAGGACTTGCAGGACATGCCAGGTTGTAAACCTGGTCAACCCTCTCTATCAGGTGAAGCGGTTCTATAATGTCGTGCTCGATAAACTCAAAGTTCTTATTATCAAAAAGGTGCTTGATGTTTTCTTTTTTTCCTGTGAACAAGTTGTCAACACAGATAACCCTGTAACCTTTTTCAAGCAGGAATTCACACAAGTGACATCCTATAAATCCCGCACCGCCCGTAACAACAACAGTCGCCATAATAATGCCGACGACAACTAGGATTTAAGGTTTGCCCAGCATATCTCTTAGAGTCACAACGGTCTCAGCCATTAGACTGTCGTCAAGGGCCTCGTTAGCGGAACGCCACTCTCTCCAGTTGCCCCTTTCAGGTCTGCCTACAGAATCAGCAGCAACAAGTCTCAAGTACATCTTAGGGACGTCACCTGGCTCAATTAACAATGTAGACTTATCGGCATCCTGCCAGATCATGTACTGGCCCCATTTCATGTAGCCCTCTTTTATTTGCTCAAGAGCAACATTGTCTGATTCAACCCTGATAGAATCCATGAATCTTGCAGAATTATTTTCTTCAAGCAGACGTCTGAATGGGGAGTCTCCGTTGAAAGGAATGATATGCCAGTGTGCATGATACACAGTCTGCCCGATAATTCCATGTTCAAACCCTATAGTCTGCCCATAAGCATCCCTGACAGCATCCTCAACACGAGTTTTCAACCTGACAAACTCATTGAACATAGGCCTAGTTAATTCTCCAAAGCATTTCTCATGCATTTTTGGAATAACCATAACGTAGCCACCATCAGATATCTGTCCGATGGAAGGCATCACGTAGAAGTTTTCTGTCTCTGTCACCAGTCTAGACTTCCTTTCGGAAGTATCACAAAATGCGCAATAGTCACCACCCATGAATAGAGATAAAAAAAAGTAGTATAAATAGATAACGGTATCAATCAGTCTTCAAGCCCTTTCTGCCTCTAATCTGATTAATAATTTTGTTCTGGAGCTCGTGTGGTAACTTCTCAAAGTTCTGGTCCACTAATGAGCTTGAACCACGACCGCCGGTTGCGGAACGCAGGTCACCAGAAAGACCAAACATCTCTCCAACAGGCATCTTACCCTGAACCATCACCGTATCACCTTCCTGTTCCATCGACAGTAGCTGTCCACGTTTGTTGGAAATCAGCTTACTGATTTCACCCATAAACTCAGAAGGCGCCTCAAACCTGAGTGTTTGAATAGGCTCGAAAATCATCGGGCTCGCGTCATCCATAGCTCCTCTTATACCCTCACGAACCGCAGGGTATACTTGTGCGGGACCACGGTGAATTGCGTCCTCGTGTAGCTTGATATCAACGATTCTGACAAGAACACCGAAACATGGCTCGTTTGCCAAAGGTCCTTTGTTCATAACGTCCTCAAACATATCGTTGATAAGCTCGATGACCTCAATCATGTGAACCTCACCCTTGACATCATCAACAAAGACCGAGTCATTGTAGATGTTTTTCACATTACGGGTGTCTGATTTGTCCATTCCTGCTTCTTCAAGTGCCTGCCATAAATTCTGGTCTTTTTTCTTCACTCTTCCTGTTGGAAGCTTTCCAGATTTGATGGCAGTAACAACACTTTCTTTTAGAGGCTCGACTGTAAAGTAAAACCTGTTGTGTTTGTTTGGCGACTTTCCTTCAGCTGGTTCTGAGTTTTTACCAGTAACAGTCTCACGGTAGACAACCACAGGAGGAGAAGTAACAATATCCACACCTTTCTCAGAAGTTATTCTATTCTCAATAATCTCCAAGTGAAGTTCTCCCATACCAGACATAAGGTGTTCACCAGTCTCGTTATTAATCTCAACCTTGATGCTTGGGTCTTCCTTGCTAACCTGAATGAGTACCTCAATCAGCTTTGGTAGATCAGAAGGTCTCTTAGCCTCAATAGCCTTTGTGATAACAGGGTCAAACAAGTGGCTAATAGCCTCGAAAGGCGTATCCTCCTCAAGTGTCACGGTCTCACCAGGGTACGCGTTCTTTAGACCGCCCACCCCTATGATGTTTCCAGCAGGGACTTCATCAACAATCTCTTTTTTTGCGCCGTTGTAGACATAGACTTGCTGGATTCTCTGGTTCTGCTTCTGGATGTTCAGGTAACACTCAGTACCCTTCTTCATAGTTCCTGAGAAGAGTCTCCCAGCAGCTATCTCTCCCGCTTGCGGGTCAACAACAACTTTTGTTATTACAAACGCCAGAGGACCCTTGGGGTCGCAACCAACCAAGCTCTTTCCAAGAGGGCTTTCAACATCTCCTCTCCAAATCTTGGGAATTCTGTAGACGCTTGCCTTCTTTGGGCTTGGGTGGTGCTTGATAACCGCGTTTAAAATAACCTCGTGAATAGGTGCTTTCTTTCTTAGTTCCTTGTGGTTATCAGTGTTGTATGCCTCAATAACATCCTTGAAAGAGATTCCATTCTTTTGCATGTAAGGAATCGACAAGGCCCAGTTGTGGAATGCACTACCAAAGCAGACACTTCCATCCTGTACATTGACAGCGAACTTGTCGCCGTACTCCTCTTCAGCAATAGCTTTGATTTTTATATTGACATTTGCGATAATCTTCATAAATCGCTCCTGCATCGCCTCAGGGGTAAGCTGGAGTTCTTTGATTAACCTGTCAACCTTGTTAATAAACAGAATTGGTCTGACTCTTTCTTTTAAGGCCTGTCTAAGAACAGTTTCTGTCTGAGGCATCATTCCTTCTACTGCACATACAAGAGTGATAGCACCATCAACAGCTCTCATCGCACGCGTAACGTCTCCGCCAAAATCAACGTGTCCTGGAGTATCAATAAGGTTAATCAGATAGTCCTCTTTGTCAAAAGTGTGAACCATACTGACAGCTGCAGAATCAATTGTAATTCCTCTCTCAGCTTCGTCAGTGTGGAAGTCAAGCACTCTCGCGCTTCCTGCCAGGTCCTCAGACATCATTCCCGCTCCTGCGAGAAGGTTATCTGAAAACGTTGTCTTTCCGTGGTCAATGTGAGCGCAAATAGCAATATTCCTAATTCGCTCCTCATTATTCATTGCATCCTTGATGCGATCAACCATTTTTGCCATAGTAATTCACTCCAATATGTGCACATCGTGCACTGTCTTGTAGGTGTGAAGTTCCGATTCTTCAAACCAGACTCCTAACTCCAATTTAGCGTCATTCTTGTCAGCACTAGCATGAATCAAATTCTTAATGTGAATTCCTTTGCCATCCGCATGCCCATAAGACACGTGTGCAAAGTCTCCACGAATTGTTCCCGGGAGTGCTGATTTAGGTTCGGTCTTTCCAACCATTTTCCTAACTATCTCAATAGCATCGACTCCTTCCAGAACAAATGCCAGTACAGGCCCTTGTGTTATACCTTTCAGAAGGTTTTTCCAAACGGTCTCACCATGCCTTACTGCAATATCCTCTTCACGATAGTGTTTTTTTGCGAATTCTTCGTCCACCCAGACCATCTTCATTCCTACAATCTTCAGGCCTGCGCGCTCAAAACGCATTAGTATCTCTCCCATGTAACTACGCTGTACCGCGTCAGGTTTCAGGAGAACAAGTGTGCGCTCAATCATTTTTTACCACCTACTCCTTTTTTGTTGCCGGCTTTTTTACAGGCGACTTTGCCTTCTTTGTGGCAGATTTCTTTGCAGGCGCCTTAACAGGAGCCTTTTTCTCAGAAGCCTTGGCCTCTTTTTCCTCTTCCTTAACGTTAGCAATTTCTGCCATTCTCTGACTCTTCGCTTGGCGCGCCGCCTCAGTGTATCCGGCGTTACGCGGATTACGTTTCATTTTAAGAAAATTTTTCTCGGCCTGTCTGCTACTAAACCACAAGATTTTGCCATCTTTTTTGACATACATCTTGCCCGTTCCAAAAGGAATCTCTCTTCCTGTCCATGAACATGTTGGCATTGCAATCACCTCACATTCCGCCACGGCCCGCCTTGTTAAGCGGCCTGGCTTCGATCTCTGTCTCTCTCAGCATGAGAATATCTCCTATCTGGACAGGACCCTTGACATTGCGCCTGATAACTTTGTTCATATCACGACCGTCCAGGACTCTAACACGAACCTGAATCGCTTCACCGCGTGCGCCCGTGCGTCCAACAATCTCTTCAACCTCTCCCGGTACGGCAGGGGTGAATGTGACTCCGGAGCTCTTTGCCGCGACTTTTTTACTGCTCTTGTCTTCAGCCATTTTACTCCTCGCTGAAGTTCTTTATCAGATCTTTTGCGTTACCCTCTTCGAGAACCGCAACTGCTGTTGTACCGAGGGGAAGACCTGCTGCTACACCTAGCTCAGATTTCTTCTCGACCTCTCCGTACTTGACGCCCTTCTCCTTTGCAAGGAGAGGCAGGTGCATCACAATCTCTTTTGGCTGAGTATCTGATGCTACAGCAACAAATTTTGCCTTGCCTTTTTCAAGCATCTTTGTAACTTCGTTTGCACCACGGCAAATCTTTCCTGTTTTTCTAGCAAGTTCAATGATTTCCAATACTTGTTCCGACATATGTTTCCTCCATCGGTGATGGTTAATTAGAAGCGTTTGCCTCATTCAGCTGATTTAGTCAGCGTCATCAATCACCGGCTATCCTGTCGGAACTACAGTTCTTTTATAAAGGTATTGAATAGAAAAAAAGAGAAAAATTATTCTTCGTCAAAGAAGTCAATATCGTTTCCATGCCCCTAATTAGGATTCTTATCCGGTTTGATACCAATCTTGAGTATTCCACTCAAATCTGCATAGATAGATCAAGACTCTCTAAGACCGTATGACTCTAGTATATCCCCCATCTGCCTTTCAACGGCAGCAGATATTTCTTCAGAATAAACACTTTCTCCGGGCGTTATATTTTGAACACCCAAAGCTTTTTCCAAAGTCATCGGGTTAACACCATCGGTGTGTACTCTTCCTCGATTTGAATAGAAATTCTCTGCGAATACATCTGGGAAACTGCTTATGACTTTTGAGAATAGAATTGAATTCACTAAGTTACGAATCCCTTCATCAGTAGTCTCTGTGGCATCCGGGTTCTTTTCCTTCTTCTCTCTTTCATAATAATCAACATCTATGGAAACACCAAACATCTCCTTACAAATAAGATTTTCTCCAACATCATCCAAAGAGATATTAAAGTATTGGTGGAATGTATCCTTACTTCTGAAACTGGCATAAGCTTCATCAATATTGCCAGACCCGAATTTTTCGTTCATTATCTCCACTAATGATTTGCTAACCAGTTCCTTAAAATGTGAATTTATCTGCCCAAGACTTAATGCAGTAGCACCTTCTCTTTCTGACAGAAGTCCATTTAGGCGTAGGATGCTTCTGTACGCATTTTTGAAAACAGCCCATTGATATGACTCTGAGATTTCATTGAATAACCACTCATTGCGATTCTTCAAAGCCAAATCAAAATTATCTTCAGAACTCATAGCCACTGATTCCGCAGATTCATGAGATGTCACACTACGAACAAATGAAATAGCAACATTTGAAGCAGAATCCACATTCATATCTCCCTTTCTCATAAGGGACTTTACTTTGTTGCCATACTGCCATACTTCGTAAGCTTTGTGCCCTCCTTTTAACAGTTTAACCAAAGAGTCAAAATATCTAACTCTTGCTTGATGGTTTTCATAGACAAGAGGTCCTCCCTCATCACCAGGGAACTTCGCAAATGGAAGAACTGATGCTTCTGAAAAATCAAGAATCCATTCTTCTGGATTCTCGCCAACCTCCTCAGCTTTCTTACACAGATTGTGCACAACACTATACAAACCTGCACGATTATGAAGGTGACCATTCCAAGCATTCATCAGACTGACAACATCTTGTTTTGATCTTTCAAGAACGCCTTTGGCAATCTCCTTAACTTTCTCCTCAGGATTTTCAATTTCTGAGTGGCCACGCTCGATTTCAAAGAAAACAAGCATTTCTTCTGGGCTCATCACATCAATAATATTTGTAGCATCAAGAACATTACCGTTCTCGGCAACTCTTTTTGCCTCTTTGATGGCGAATGTAGCTTGACGGAACACTTCAAGCATCTCACCAGTGTACATCTTTCTAAATCGTAAGTACTCATTCATGACATTCTGACCGATTACATTAACAACCTCTCTCCTGTCATATACTCCCTCTGAATCGTCCATCATATTTTTGTAAAGCTCTCTGTCAACCTTACTCATCGAACTGAGAAACCCTCCAAGATTAATTACCGGGTCGCGCCCATTTCCTGAAACCCCTTGCCTATTATCATCAAGAATTCTCATCAGTTTGTTGATATTAAAATCATATTGTGGCCTACTGAAAAATTCAGGAATAACACCATCTAGAGAGTGAACATCAATCGCTACTTGGAGACCGTCTTCAACTCGTTCAGACAGTTCTTCGCCCAGTTCAGCCCTAACATTCTGTGACAAACCTGCAAGCTCAGCCAAATTATTTTCAGAACTGGCCAAGTAGTCTGAAAGTGTAAGTTCGTTAACAAGCCCTTCCTCTCCGTAAGCATCTATGGCGTGTCTAATCATGCCGTCGTGAAGTGCTCCTATCGTTGCTTCTCTGTCTGTGATAGATGTTTTTCCCCAAACCATAACTACTTACTGGTAGTGACACTTTAAATAGTTTGTGGTTTATTTATAAAGGAATTGAGTAAAAACACCCTTAATCAAGCTCTTTCAGAATCCTTTCACAAAAGTCAACAGCAGAGACATAGTAGTTCTCGACGGGGTCCCTGTCGTTCGTCTTAAGTACATCTATAACCGCGTCTTCTCCCGCACCGTTTCTGGCCAGATTTTTTAATCTAGAAATCTCGTCCTTGTGGAACACATCGTTCTCTCTTCTGGCCAACACCTTAAGCCTGTCATGAATCTTATGAAGTAAAACCTTGGCACGCTCAATCTTTTCCTTGTCGCCTTCCTCAAGGTCCTCTTCCTTGATATCATAAAACTCGTTGTACCATTCACGGTTGATTTTCAACCTGTCGCGCATAGTAGCAGTTCCGCCATTGCTAGAACGATAAACACGACCAATAGCAAAATTAATTCCCTTAGCTTTGTCCTCAATACTCTGAACGTACTCTTTCAATTTTTCAGGATTAAACTCAATGACGTGCTCAACAACTTTTTTCTCTTCATGAGTTCTTCCACTTGAGAACCAAGCAAGTATCGTTGCAACAATGCCCAAAACCAAAGAAAAAGCAACTGCCCCAGCAACATTGACAGGCCAGAACAACAAGAAGTTGATGAAGAACAGTACTCCCAAGGATAAAACATGAACAACAATCAATATTCCCCAATAAACCACCTTTTTGTAATGGGCAGAAGTGGCCATAATGTCAAGAATCAATGTTACGAACAAAGGCAGAAGACCAACAAACACATTAACAGTCGGATACTGCCCGATAACCGCAATAAACGGAATCAAAACCAAACCAATCACCAAACAAAAGGTCAAGACACCTATAGTGCGCCTCTCATCCACAGGCCTAGGGTGTTGCTCACCCAGAGGGTTTACATGCTCAGGGTGGTCCATTGGCTCCTCAGTCATACACTCTCCCCGACAACAACCATATATAAACCTTCTTTTGCTTATAAATCATCAGGTTTATATACTAGTTTACACACCTTAAGGGCCGTCCTTGGGGGACAAGTGCGAGGGTAAAACTATATGATTGTACACAACATTGCGGAAGAGCATGTCGATGTGGAACTGGGTAACGAGACTTTCGAATACGAGTTCGACGATGATGCTGGCCTAGACTTCGAAGGCGACTGAAAAGATTTTTATACGAATATCGGGCATTGAAACAAATGTCTGAACCTATTTTTCTAATAATACTCTTTGTGGGCCTTGTAATTGCTACTTACAGAGATATCCGAATAAGAGAGGTCCCCGACACGCTCACATACGGATTAATGACCACAGGATCACTTGGCGGGGTGATTATCTCTGTAATCCAGCTCAACGTCTGGATATTTGTTGAACACCTTCTTGGATTTCTGGCAGGAGCACTTTTAGGAGTGATAATGTTCTATGGCAGACAATGGGGTGGCGGAGATGCCAAACTGATGATGGGTTTAGGCGCAATACTTGGATTATCATGGACAAATTTACAGGTACCTATGTTTATTGTACTGTTGATATTCTCAGGCGCAATTTACGGGATTATCTACACCATCGTATTATCAGTAGTGCACAGAAAAAAGTTCAAGAAACAGTTTTTCATACAATTAAGAGAAGAAAAGTTTCACCGAGTAAGAAAATACCTTGTCTTCACAGGAATAATAGTTATCATAGGAATTGTTTTTGCCCCTATGGATATGAAAATAACATTAGGGGCCATCCTGCTTTCAGCATACATCTTAGTCTACAGTTGGGTATTCCTTAAAACAATAGAAAAAACTGCATTAGTGAAAAAATACCCTGTATCGAAACTAACTGAAGGAGACTGGATTATACAGACCATAAAAAGGGGCAGAAAGGTTATTGTTAACGAGAAAAATACTGGTGTCACAAAGAAACAGATAGCAGAATTGAAAAAACACAATGTTAAAGCAGTAACTGTAAAGGAAGGAATACCTTTTGTTCCAGGATTCTTAATCGCTTTCATACTGTTACTCTGGCTCCAATACATGAACTGGGACTTACTACTCCTTAGTATTTTTTAGAGAGAAATGACAGATTTTCTGATGCTTGTTTTATAAGAGCGATTTAGTTCCAAACAGAGATGAGAAAGAAAGCTGTCACTTTGGCAACACTGGCAATAATTGCTTTAGCCCCTGTAAAAATAGGGATAGATAACTCCAAAAACAATTTTGAGAATAACTTACCAAAAACAATAGAGGAACTGTCCCACATATTAGGAGAAAAGTCCTGGGATGGTGAACAAAAAAACATATGTTTCTCTGAAACTGCTAGCCTCAGTGCAAACGAAAAAATAATCGCTGGCGAAGAGGTTACGCCCACAAGAGAGATACGCGCAATTACTAAGATCACTAAATCTGTGACACGAACCCCAAAACCTGTACAAAAGCCTGAAGGCGATTACAAAATAGTATTCGTTCCAGTAAACTACGTTTCGGATGTTTACACCCCCCTAGTTTCTGAACTAATAGAAAATATCGGTCCTGCATTCTCAGGACTCCCTGTTGAATTCGTTCAATTACCCTCGAGTGTTCCAGCAAGCATATCATTAGTAAACCACCACCCAACAATCAACAATAAAGACAAGGAAAGAATAAAAAAAATAATCAGCAGTTACGGCGATAATTTCATTCTCGTTGTCAACGATGACGCTGATTTCGGTGCCGCCCATATAGGAGATTATTCGATAATCTCATCGAGAGCAGAAGGAATTCTATACACCACCATACACGAGATAGGACACATGCTCGGCCTTGATGATTTATACTTTTACAAAAGACCCAAAACAAGGCTTGATGGACCACAACTGTTTCTCCCTCAAACAGAACTATCATTGGATATTCTCACTTCATATTTAGAAACTGACATGCTTGTCTACAAAACGAACTATACCTGTGATGGAAAACCCGTTTTTTCTTTTGATAACCAAGATAATGTTATGGCAAGAGTCTACACAAATGAACAGGTGAGAATGGCTATTGAACAAGGAAATCTGTTTACAGATTTCCAAATAGAGTATATGAAGGGTTTTGCTGAGAAAAAAGCCAAACAACGATAGGTATATAAACGCCTCGTCGTCAAATCAGATGGGTAATACATGGACGAGGCGATATGGGCGGCTGTTGGAATCATAAGCGCAATTCTTGCCCTTGGCATCGTAGCCAATCTTTTGCTTCAGAACAACGATGAGATGGACATGGCACAGGCAGAGGATGCCATGGCAATTCTTGAGGCTGAGTGCAACCAAGTTTGTACATTGCCTGTGAACACAGCAACAAGCGTCAGCCTGCAAATCCCTAGCGGAACAATTCTTAGGGTCGAGTCAGAGAGAATCTGTATAGAAAATGTAAAGAACCCCGACCAAATAACCTGTAAAAGGTGCGACTGTCAACATGGGGCAGACGAAATTGTTCTGAACCTGACAGACGCAACACCTTTCTTTAAATCGCACACTTACAAGTGCAGATACACCAAGTTAGAAACAATCAACAATATTCAAAGGGTGAAACTGGAATGCTCAGGCTGAAAAAAGGAAACGCTGTCGCAACAATACTTATCATCGCAGTTCTACTTGTGTCAAGCTATGTTCTCGTCCAAAGGTCTGTCTTTCCAAGTCAGAGTACAATGCTTGAAAGAACCCAAAGTACTTTTGACGAACTGGTCTATTCAGGACCGGATGATATGCTTGAAGCGTACGCTATGAACGGCTACCAGTACGGGCTTAACTCCAGGTGGTATTGCGAAGACAGAAACAGCGCACCAGACTTAGATAAAACAAAAGATGATTTCTCTATGTTTGTTGAAGACGAACTACAAAGTAGAATCGCAACCCTGTCAGAACAGTATCCTAACTTCAACCTAAAAGTTTCCAAACCCGCATTCGCCCTGATTGGCGACCCCGAACTACCCAACCAGATAAATGAAAGAACAACAGTTGAAATCACTAACTTCTCATTAACTATTGAAGAGGGAGACAGAACAGTAACGAAGAGTTATGACGGCACTCAGGATTATGACACCCGGTTTTGGATGATTTACAAGTTGATGCGTGAGTGGATTGGTTGTAGCAACGGAAATATTTACGACGCCATAGAAGGGGTCTTTGAGAGAAGAGAATGTGCTTTCTTCAAAGACATGTGTTTCTGTGCGTGCGATGACTGTTGGACGTTCTGTGACGAAGTGGGACCAGGAGAGGAGTGCAACCGTTGCCCCTGCGGAAAGAAAGGCGCAGGCCTGCCTGTTTACACCGATGAAAATTGCGGTCCCGATGTTAACTTCGATGAAACACAAGAGTTCACAAAAGCGGAAAGGGATGAAATCATTAATCAGTACGGCGTTACAGATGAGGACCTTTTTGAGTTCGCTAAAGAGATATCAAAGAATGCCAACCAATATTTCAAAGGAGAAGGAACATGTAATGAGTTCACATCCGATATAGATTATGATACAGGCATTCGATGTACTGCCCAAGTCTCAAACCCAAGACTGTCTAATGGGTTCAGGTCCGCTTACGCCACACACCCAACCGGATGTGTTGAACAGGTTGATGGTTCGTGCGGTTGGGTACCCATAAGCCAGTACCTTTCTTTGTCCTGTGCAGGAGGCAATATGTGTCCAAGCCCAAGCGTTTTGGGTACAACGCCTGCAGAGGTCGCGCTAAGAAGACAATTACTTGCAGATATTGAAGCTGGAGTAATGACTGGTGAATGTATCAATGTTACGGTTATCGATATTGATGGAAATGAGTACACAATCGTCCAATGTGATAACATCGTTGTAGGCGGAGAAATTTGCTTTGACGTTGATGGAGAAATAGTCTGTACAGAAACCAACGAGATTGATGATTGTTCTCTTTACACCACATTGCTTAAATCCAACCAGGGAGGCATAGGAACAGACCCAGAAAACACTCTAAACCTTGATTGCAACCCTTCCCCTCCACTCAGCGATCCTGGACCTGGAGACGGGGTAGGAGATATCGTTGGGGGTTCAAGCAAATTCAAATGCATAGACCCTGACAGCGAGTACATCCAAAAAGGGATGGATTCTAGGTGGTACTGGTTCGGGATGAACGGCTGGATAGACCGAAAAGGGGCAGTAGACCTGGAAATCACCTGTAAAGACACAGGCACAGCTACAACAGACCCAATCACAGCAAAAGTAAAGCTCTCAATCGAGTTCATGCACGGTTGTGACTCGTCACAGGCAGCAATGCGAGGGTGGACTCCCAGCATATGTAGACAACCAGGTGTAGGAAGTGGTTCAGGATGTACCCTTACATGCGATGCAGGTCCATGTTACAGAAGTGAATGCGCAATCGATCCTGACACAGAAGAACAATACTGTACTGAACCTGTTCCACGAACTGAAGGAGTTCAATGTGAAGGGGCAAATGAGTGTATCAAATATAAGTGTCTTGATGATGGAGCTGGAGGCTTATCCTGTCAGGATTCAGGCGTTGTCAATGAAGGACGTGTGTGTGGCACCAACCAGTACGACAGAAGTTGTAATGCTTGTAACTCTGCAGCAGAATGTGTGCCCGCAAATGATGGAGGTTCTTGCAGATTCACAAGCGCACCATGTGAAAAATACGCTTGTTTAGCAGGTTCCTGTGAAATTCAAGACAAACCTGACAATACCGCTTGTATGATATTGGGTTGCGCAGATAGCTGTTTATGTACTGGAGGCGTGCCAACTTACTCTCCAGGTTCATGTTCAGACGGTTCCCCTTACTGGATTAGCTGTACAGAACAGCACACCCCAGAGCAGACGTGTGAGGGCTCGCCCCAGGGAGGGTATTTCTGTGAACCCGTCTCAGGAACTCCTCCCCAATTTGACACATCTCCCTGTTGCGGACTGGGACCTGGAAGTGATGGTATCTGTGACTCGGGAGAGATATGTTGCGAGGGACTGAATGTATGCAGAACGGATTGTGGAGAGTAAGAAGAGGTGACCTCACAACACCCATGTTCATGTGGTTTGTGGGCATTATTGTAGCTATTGTTCTTGTAACATGGTTCATCAAGGCAAGCGGTTTCAACGAAATAGATATTTCAAGCGTTGACGAAGACATGAAAAACATACACTATGAACTTTCTTTAACCTGTACGTACTCAGAACTAGAATCCTCAGTAAGAGTTTATACAAAACAAGGCAAAATAATTTTCAACGAATCATCCCTCTGCGTTTTCAGACCTTTTAGCAAGGGAAACATAACAAGATGCCTCGTCACCCCCTGCGACATTCCAGGCAGTGGTGAAGCAGAAATCACAAGCAACGGCGTTATTTGGATTAACAAAACAACATCAGCAGACGGGACTACAAGACTTATAATGGAGGGAAGATGAAAAAAAAAGGATTTTACGAGATATTCGTCGTTTTCATCTTCGTATTAGTAATGTTGCTAGCAGTTTTTTTCTGGTTGATGTTATCAGGCCAGGTCTCAGTCATGAAAAGTCAGAACAGTGAAGCAAGAATAAAGAACACCTTAGCTAAAGAGACCTTTAACTTAGTTAAAGATTGTGCGGGTAACAGAATTATCAAAGAGGAAGAAATAGAAACTTGCAGAATTGGAAGGGATTATGTAAAAGCCATCATGGTTAGACAACCAGAAATGGATGAATGTGAAGAAAAACTTTGGGGAGACGGAGAATTTCTTGAAGCAACAAAAGACCCGGGCGTTTCAATTTACACATATTGGGTATCAGTACAACAGACAGGAACAACAAAAGTTTGTTTAGCAGAAATGTTGATAGGAATATGAAAAAATGACAACCGTAACTGACAGCATAATAAATATCATCATCATCATCGCGGTAATTGTAGCTCTATCCATTGTTGTCCCAAGCACTGTTGTCAGGAGTTCAGCAAGAGATGTTGAACAAGACAGAGATGTATGGCTAGAAGAAAGAACAAATTTCGGAGTTGAAGCTGTTTTTGATTCCACAGAAAACAGAAGTGGCAGACCATTAAAAGAACTCATTGCAGAATCTATTTTCACATTAAGAACTGAACTTACATTTGACGGACAAACTGTTAGCATACCTAACGAAACCAAAAAAAGAATGGACTTAGCCTTCGGAGAAGACATGTATTATATGCGTGTTGAACCAGTAATTCAGGGAGTTAATCTGATGTTTGTTTTAGACAGTAGCCCAACTGTAGAAGAAGAAAGAATCACGATAGCAAACAACATTGGAAACATAAGAAAGAGTCTTGAAGACCAAATTTCAATCACAGGAAAAGAAAAAGTAACTGTTCAAATCTTCATGCTTCCTACAACTGGCGACAGCGAATGTGATGTATTCACTTCACAAAATGTGCCTGAACTATCATGTATACAACTGACAGAGGAAACACTTTACAGAGAACTAGACTCAAGAGGATGGGAACGCCCTGGTTTCAGACCAGGAAACAACTACGAAACATGGCTCTCTGAAACCCATATCGCCACTCCCGTTGATTTCGCTATGAGCGACTGGGCCGCAGGTGTTTCTGCGGCATTGTGGGAGTTTAAGAAAGATCCTTTCCTACAGATTCAGACAAGCATAAACATGATTTTTCCATTAAGTGATGAGCTTTCAACCACAAGTAAAGCAGATGAATGTTTCAACAAAGCAGACCACGCAAGATATTTCATGTGCATCCTTTGTGATGGAAACTGTCCCACGCAACGTTCATTGGACGCTGTCAATCAGGCAATCGAAATTGTTGAAAACTCATCCAGTATCGTATTTCCTATTTACTCAGTTAACTGCGATTATGATTACGATTCTGCCTTGAACCTTATCAGTTACAATACTGATTCATACATTCAAGGCTTCATAGACCCTCCTCCAGCATCCTTTAGCGATACAGATTATCCCACCATAACCTGGTGTAGCCAGAGCGCGTGCTCAGGTTGTTCCTCAACAAATGATGGCATAGCACCAGACCCTGACTTCTGTTTCCATGACTCATGTCATGCAGAACTCAACAATCAGATGCAGATGCTGGCAGATGCAACCGGAGGAAGAATCTTTGATGTAAACGATGCCGGACAGATTCCTGATAATGTTCTATCCGCATTCGACAGGGTCGTGGCAAACTTTAACTTTGTAATCGGGTTCCAGGACGAGACGCGGGACAGATTTGTTTACACAAAGATAATTGAGCTTCCAAATGGAGCACTAACTAAAGTAGAAGTCTGGGTGTATCAAGACCCCCCGCGAATGTGCACAGGACCTGAGCCCTGTACAACACCTATAGGCTGTGAAGGAACCAGGGAATGTCTCAATATTGTTGATGGATTCGGAGAGTTCTCACAGGAATGTGTTGCTTTAGACCCTGATTGTACAGGGGCACCTTGTCAAACTCCACAAATCTGTGTGGATGACGAAGGATGTATAGGATTACAAGAGTGCGTAATAGAAACAGGCGACACGTGGGGAATGCTCTCCCCAGACTGCGTTAAATCAGACCCGATGTGTAAAGCACCTTGTGTCAACAACTGTTTTGTTGAAGGCGAAATAACCTGTGAAGAAACCTACCCCGGTTCAGGTGTCTTTTGGAAAAAACGATGCAGAGCTGACCCTGACGCATGTCTGTACTGGGAACCATTCAGGGTGTGTACCGAACCGTGTGAAGAAGGAATTAGGTGTGGTGAAGACCCCACGTGTGAGCTTGACTGCACAGAGAATTCAGACTGCAACGAGGCTTGTTCACAAAACACACTTTGTCCATTCGATGAGGATTGTGAGGCGGCTTGCTCAGTTGGACCTCAATGTGGTAATGAAGGGGTATGTAATCTTTTGTGCAGTCCACAGTACCCTGGGGGTTGTCCTCTTGACTTGGATTGTCCTTCCTGTACGAACAGGCGAGGAGATGCCTGTCCCAACCCTCCATTATCAGATAATGATTGCTGTTCTGCAGGAGAATCATTTATTTGGGGTAGAAGATACAACGACCCTGACAACTGGAGAGGCTACAGTCAGTGTGACAGGAACAGTGGATGCTACGGTTCGTGTGGAATCCCTTCATTCGGAACATGCTGTGATGATTCAACAGACTGTGTAATAATTAGTTCTCCGTCATATTCGCCTTACTGTATTAATGAGGGAACAATTGTTGAAGATTACTTTTTGTTACATCCTGACGGCCAGTATATTTGCGCAGGAAACGCATTAGAACCATGCGAACCAAGTAGTTACTGTGTTAGTAATCCTGGTGACAGCAGATGCTCTCTTTCAAAGACTTTATCAGATGGAACAACATATAACTGCGACTGGGAAACAGGAGACTGGGTGACAGCATAATGGAATGGACAATTCAGCAGATTATTATCACATTCTTTGGAGTGCTTGTAGCAGGATTAATCATTTATTACGCTTTCAAGCAGATTATGATGGGAGGACCAACCCCAAACGTCGAATCAAACGTACTGCCAATTGCCACATTAGGCTTAAGTTATTTCATAAGGAGAACCAATAAATGGACACGCTAGAAATTGTAATTTACATCTCGACAGCTGTTCTCATAGCAGGAGCTGTACTGTTAGTTGTCGCTAAGACAACCAATATAGACCTCTATGGAAAGATTCAGGACATGATTAATGATGATTCTCCAGAAGCGTTCCAAAAAGTTGACAACCAAACGATAGGACCTTTGTTATTCCGAACCTGGGAAGAATGTGGTCTTGGTTCTGTTCCTATGAACGTGACCTTCCAGCTTGAAAGCCCAAGAGAGTTCAACAAAACAGACCTGTTCCAGTATGTCAAAAGAATGCGTCTGTGCAGGACACTTTCAAGCGTACAAGAAGACTGTGGAACCAGAGAAGATGTGCTCATGCCCACTCTTCAGCCGGGCACAATCTATGTCGTTGAATGCCAGCCAGGTTCTATTGGCGGAAAACTACTCATCTCATAATATTTAAAAGGCCAGAGGATAATACAAACGTATGGATCAGGTTATTAACGTTATAATCGTTCTTTTTCTTGCTGTTGTTGTTGCAGGAATGATACTTCTCTTTAGTCAGAGAACACTTACCACAACAGAACAGAGACTTACCACGCTCGGATTCGACCCTGAAACACAGGATATGCAGACCATCACTCTGCCAACGGGCGCAACCAGTGACGATGTCAAGGCATTAGTTGATGCTTGTGCAAGAATGCACCAGGGAACCGCCAAACCGCATACCTGTTTCATCATCAGAGGGTCTATACCAGGTGTGAGCTCTTTGGATTCCACAACGGCCGAAGGCGGTTTAACAATATCCGTGACAGCGTCATCAAGCGCTACAGCCTTATTTATCGAGCATAAGGTCGGTTCTTTAGAGATATCATCCTAAGGAAATCTTTATAAACAGCCTATTGTTCCGCCGACGTATGGCACGTCTACGTAAAGCAGGCGCTTATAGGAAGATTGAACGCCCATACACTCGAAGGAGTAAATACAGGGCCAAGAACTTCGTAAAGGCTAACCCTAACAACCTCATTGTTAAGTATGAGATGGGTACCCAGAAGCAGTACCCTTGGAAACTTTTTCTGGTTAGTCACGAGGATGTTCAGCTTCGTCACAACTGTATAGAGTCTGCCAGAAAGACTGCTAACAGGCTTCTTGAAAAAAGACTTAACAAGAATTTCTTCCTTAAGATAAGGGCATATCCGCACCACGTCTTGAGAGAGAACCCTCTGGCCTCAGGAGCAGGCGCAGACCGTATGAGCACCGGAATGAAAATGAGCTTTGGCAAGCCAATCGGCGTTGCAGCTCAGTGCCCAAAGGGAAAAATTATTGCAGAGGTTCATGTTGATGAAAAAGACCTGCCAACGGCAGTTCTCGCACTTAAGAGAATGCAGTACAAGTTCCCAATGCGTTGCCTTATAGAACAGCACAAGCTTTAGACCCACTTTCTGAAAGCCTTGCCAAGAATTTTTTTAAGTTCTTCAGCAGAATTATATCCCTCAACAGACTCAATCTGTTTCTTTGTGGCTATGTCAGTCTTGCTTACATACACAAAAACATCTTTATCCATTTTTTTCAGGACTTCGTACAGTTCTTTCTGTTTTTGTAGAGGATAACTCGCCTCAGTTGGGTCAAAAACATACACTATAGTATCTGCCAGATATCTTATTGCTATATCTGCTTTCTTCTCAATATCATTCATACTTTTTCTGTTGAGAGTTCCAGGAGTGTCTATACACTGAATTTTGTTGTAATGATACTCAAAGAAGCCCGCATTAAGTCCTTTTGTTGTAAAAGCATAACTCTTAATCTCGGGTTTTGCGCCAGTGATTTTTTTCAGAAGTGTGCTTTTGCCTACATTCGGAAACCCTGCGATAGCCACAGTAAACAGCTCTTCATCAACAGCAGGCATAGACCTGAAAACCAAACGGGCTTCGTTTAAAACCCTGAAGTGTTTTTTCGCCTGTTTTACTATACTTGAGACTCTTCCAAGACAGGCTTTACTGGCTTTAATCACATAATCTTCCCTGTCTGCTCGATGAATTCTCTCAAGATGGTCTTGAGTCAGCTTCTCAATATTGTGGACTGCTGAGTGTACTCCTCCAAGCGCCTGCTTGGCCCTTCCTGGGTCCATATCCAGTTTGAAAACTCTCAGGGAAAACTCACTCATCTGATCAAATGAGGGGAAACTGTCATGAAGATTCATAAGATTCTTTTTTAGGGAATCCCTGAGCATTCGCAAACGGTCTTTCTCTCTTGCTTTAACAAGAAGTAATCTGTCCCTAATCCCTTTCACACTACGGGCACGAGTATCCCCCCTTCTTAGAGCGGTCTCAAGATAGTGTTCCGCATCCTCCGCGCGAGGTATCCCGTCATAGTTAGGAATCATGCTGGGCATAATAGAACACTGTTTAAAAATACACACTCTAACACAACAGAAAACCTTTATAAACAGCCTGGGTTTCTCGTCATTAGCTGAGACCGCATTTGGCGTGCATGCACGGTTCCGAAGGCATGCGAGTCTCGGGAGGGAAACATATGGTAGAGATAAAAGTAAACGTAGGAGACCCAAAGACAAAGAAGACATACACATTTCAGATTTCTGCTGAGGATGCACCTCAGGTCTTCGGTGTCAAAATTGGCGACAAAATTCGTGGCGAACTTATTGAGAAACCAGGATACGAGTTTGAAGTGACTGGTGGAAGCGACAAGGCCGGATTCCCTATGCGCGCTGATGTAGAGGGTGTTGGCAGGAGAAAACTACTCATCACCAAGGGTACAGGCAACCAGAAGAAAAGAAAAGGAATGAGAATCCGAAAGACTGTTAGTGCAAACACGGTCAGTGATATAACTGCCCAGTTAAACGTCAAGGTTGTCAAGGAAGGCAAGGCACCTCTTGTAGAGGAAGAAAAACCAGTTGAGCCTGCCGAAACTGATGCAGAACAAAAGGAAGAGACTCCTGAAAAGGTTAAAGAGAAATCTTCAGAATAGATTGATTAAAAGTAAGAACCAAGTACTGCGCCTAGGATGTACGCTGCGGAAGCGGCTATGCCTCCAACAACCAGCATCTCAACGCCGGCCCTGAACCAGTTTTTAGCAATAAGTTTTGACCTTAGACTGCCAACTGTGAATAAGGCCCACCCCGTGAGCAGAAACGCTATTAAAAAATCATAGTTTTGTAACGCAGGTACGGCTATTGCCGCAATATATGATAATAACGGGACTGAACCTGCCACAACAAAAGCTGAAAAAGTGGCAAACCCTGACTTTATTGGATTAGCAGACTCTTCGTGAAGACCGTACTCACCGTCTAGCATCTCAAGAGCCCACTGTTTTTTATCTTTAGAATAATGGCTTACAATATCATCAAGGAGTTTTCCTGAGAACCCCTTGTAAGTATAGATTCTTCTTATGTGTTTTTTATGCTCCAGAGGGTTTTTTTCAATCCCCTGCTTCTCCTCTTCAAGAAGTCTCTTTGAATACTCATTCTCAGACTTCCTACTCAGATAGTTACCCGCTGCCATCGAGAGTCCATCAGCAATAAGGTTTGCAATACCCAGAATTAGAATTACCGAGCTGGATAAGTGAGCCCCTGCAACACCCGCAACAATAGCAAATGTGGTAACAATACCATCGCTTGCGCCGTATACAGCGTCACCAAGGTACTTTCCACCAGATTCTTTCTCACCCTTTTTCACAGGTCAGACACAGAAATCACCTTTTAATAAGGTATTGGACAAAAAAGGTTTAAATGAGCCTCGAGAACAACCCCCATATGGATTTTAAATCAGAGCTGGCAGATTTGCTGAAAAGCAAGGGCGTGGAGAATGCCAAAGAGCTATTGGAAGTTCCACCAGATACAGAATTAGGAGATTTTTCACTTCCGTGTTTCACACTAGCTAAAAGCATGAAAAAGTCTCCTGACGAGATTGCGAAAACACTATCAGAGGAGATTAAGGCAGAATGGATTGAGAAAATCGAGACCAAAGGTGCCTACTTGAACTTCTTTATCCTACCAACATCCCTTGTTGAGACAGCCCACCTGCCACCTGATATGGAAAAGGATGGTAGAACTGTTGTTATTGAATTCAGTAGTCCTAACATCGCTAAACCTTTCGGAATAGGCCACTTGCGTTCTACTGTTATCGGAGCTACTCTTGCCAGAGTTTATGAGTATGCTGGATGGAATGTTATCAAACTAAACCACATAGGTGACTGGGGAACTCAGTTTGGAAAATTAATTGCTGCTTACAAGAGGTGGCCTGTTGATCTTGGCGAACAACCCATCAAGACTCTTCTTGACCTGTATGTTAAGTTCCACAAGGAGGCCGAGAGTGACCCTTCTTTAGAGGAGGAAGGCCGTGCTGAGTTTAAGAAACTAGAAAGAGGAGATAAAGAGAACAGAAAACTTTGGGCCCTATTCAAGGAGTACAGCCTTAAGGAGTTCCAAAGATTATACCAAGATATGAACGTCAGTTTTGACAACATGGATGGTGAGGCTTTTTACGAAGACAAGATGGGCGCTGTTATTGAAATGCTGAAAGAAAAAGGCCTTCTAGTTGAATCGGATGGCGCTCAAATAGTTGAGTTTGATGACAAACAGATTAGTGCTCCTGCGATAATACTGAAATCAGACGGTGCCACAATGTACATCACAAGGGATTTAGCGGCGATTCTTTACAGAAAACAGCATTACAATTTTGACAGGCTACTCTACGAAGTGGGAGGAGAACAACAGTTGCACTTCAGACAGTTATTTTCCATTGTTAAAAAGCTAGGATATGAATGGCACAACAACTGCCATCATGTTTGGCACGGACTTTACCGATTCCAAGAAGGAAAAATGTCAACACGAAAAGGCAAGACAATCTTTGTCGAAGATGTCTTTAAACAGTCACAAGATAAGTGTCTGAAAATTATAGAAGAGAAAAACCCTGAACTAAACGACAAAGAGAATGTTGCAAAAAAAGTAGGAATGGGTGCAATCATCTTCAACGACCTGAAAAATGACATGACTAGAGATATCACATTCAGTTGGAGAGAGATACTGGACTTTGAGGGTGAATCTGG
Organism: uncultured Methanosarcinales archaeon; assembly: GCA_964589765.1. Lineage (GTDB taxonomy): Archaea > Nanobdellota > Nanobdellia > Woesearchaeales > UBA525 > UBA525. Next base: position 2,100 of record CAZPUM010000011.1, on the reverse strand, counting down.
ACCTTACTTGATGTACACACACGCCAGGCTCAGGTCGATTCTCAGAAAAAGCGACGAAACACCCGTTTCGAATCCTGAACTGCTCGGCACAGAAGACGACCTTGCGGTTGCCAGACACCTTCTGAACTGGGACTCAACAATCCGCCAGGTTATTCAGAACAACAGTCCGCATACGCTATCTCACTGGCTTTTAGACCTGGCTCAAATAATCAACAGTTACTATCAGAAGCACAGAGTTATCCAAGAAGATAAGGACCTGGAAAAGGCAAGGCTTGCCTTGATTGAAATCTGTGCTAACAGATTAAAGGAGGGGCTTGAGCTCCTTGGCGTTTGGGCGCCTGATGAGATGTGAACGGAAGCGACATCTCTGAGTTAAGGCCAAGAATCCCTGAAAAGGTGTTTGAACTTCTTGAGAAACGAGGGTTTGACAAACTCAGACCTTCTCAGGTTAAAGCGGTAAAGGCAGGTCTGTTCGATGACAAGAACCTTCTTGTTTGTACTCCGACAGCATCAGGAAAAACACTTGTTGGAGAGCTGGCTGCCTTGAACGGAATTTTACATGATAAAGGCAAGGCAGTATATGTTGTCCCTTTGCGCGCTCTAGCTAGCGAGAAATACCGCCAGTTCAAGAAAGATTATCCAGGACTTCATATCGCCATGTCCACAGGCGATTTGGATGAGGTGGAGGGACGCCTCGGACGAGCCGACCTTATCATTGTCACATCTGAAAAACTTGACAGCCTCTTAAGGCACAAGGTCGAGTGGCTTTCCAGGGTAAAAACACTCATCATAGATGAGATTCATCTTCTCAATGACCCTGGTCGAGGCCCAACACTTGAAATTGTACTGACAATCATCAAAACAGTTCTTCCAAAAGCTCAGATTATTGGTTTGTCTGCAACTATTGGTAACCCTTCGGAGCTTTCAGCCTGGCTGAACGCAGAGCTGATTGAAGATAGTTGGCGCCCTGTGAAACTCGAGAAAGGAGTTTTCCTTGATGGAGAACTTCAGATTCTCGATTAAAGGTTGATTGACCTTGCAAGGTCGCCTACAATAAACATCTTAGCCTTCTTTCCTGATAGACTGAACAGTATGCCAAGGATAATCCAAACTATCACCAAGATTGTAACTACAAATGATACAATCCACCCAACTATAGGCACAATGCTGATGATACTCCCCGCTATTGCGAATAGCATCACGACAATTGCTTGGTTTGCGTGAAACTTCGCAAAAGCGTTTTTCCGCATTTTGTTATCCAAGAAATACCATATAAGTCCTACAAACAAATAGCTTAGTGCTGCACAAATCGTACTGTCGTTATCTGAATTCTTCGCCATAAAGCTCCCGAGAACTAGGAGTTAATAAATTTATCCTGCGTGCCAGACACCGCACTCTTCATCACAAACATCGTTACACGCAGGTTCATCCCCTGGTTGTGCAACACATTTTCGCATACACCCATTCATACACAGGTTTAGCTCTCTCTGGTCTATCTGTGGTGGCTCCTGTGCCTCTACAAGAGCGGCTCCTGTTGGCGTATTTGTGTAATTCACCACAGTCTGCGTTATTCCTAAAACAAACAACCCTCCTACAAGGAGGACTCCCATCCATACTCCGAAACTTGCCATATTACCTCTGTCGCAACAAAAACAGGATGTTAAGCCCCTAAAAACCTAAGATTTTTGTGAGCACAAATAAAATCAGGAAAAGTAGAATTAAATGTTGTACCCCTGTATATTATACCTGGTTCCACAGTTACTGGAATACCAAGAGCCTCTTTGGTTTGCGGGCCAGGTACCCATCTCGTTACAGATCTCGCTCAGACTCATAGCTTGTCCAGCCAGGTTGTCTGCCACTACAGGTTGCATGCCTGTTGAAATCTTTGCAACGCTTCCCGCATTCAGCACGAGCGCTACAAGACCAACTATAGCTACCAGAGCAACGAGCGCTACCACTGTCAAATTCAATTGGTTTTGTTGATCATTTTTTGCCATTTTTTACCTCTGTCGCATTTTTTGAAATTAGGAACTGAAAATTAAGAGTAACCTTGGACATTGTACCTGGTTCCACAGTTTTCTGCATACCAAGAGCCTCTCT